>NZ_VWPI01000006.1 GCF_015155755.1 Komagataeibacter sp. FXV3
AACTGATACCCCCCCGCCCCGCGGACCGGATAGATCGAACCAAAACAACCACCGTGCCCGATTGAGAGGGCTGGCGTATCCGTTCTGGGCCTTAGATATTTCGGCACCTGGATCTGCTGTTCCTGTTCAACCATCTGGTATAGGAAAGGCAATCCTGCAACAAAACCCACCATCGAAGTAATCCAGGGCGCACTGGTATGGGCTTTTATGAAAGCAGCTACATTCGGATAGCCATTGATGGCAGCGGCGTAGGACAGATCGGTAAGTTCCGGGTTCTGGTGCCTGTCGCGAAATCGCATAAGAGTTTCATGCGTCCAGGGATCACCGTAAAGAACCGGCACTTCAATCACACGCGTTTCAAAACTACCTTCCTCTGCGGAAAGGGTTGAATCCAGTTGTTCCAGTTCGTTCATAAGTATATCTGGCGCAATGATATCTGGATCAAACCGAAGCATCAGGGCGACATTACCCGCGCAGATTTCAGTAATGCCAGCAATCTTCCTGCTCCGGATGACATCAGCAAGATGAAATCCCCTGAAACAAGCTTTCAGGCTCATTTCATCACTAAAAATAGCCAGGATCTGCTCATCACCTCCAAAAGTATAACGGGTCATGACATGGCACTCCCGTGTAACAGCTGATCCTGTGATAGCCAACGTTCCAGCCAACCTGTATCATAGGTTGCTGTAGCCACTTCCGACGTGCCAGCCAGCCTGACGTGAAGGGGAAGCGTTGTGGCAAAGCCCTCTACCCGTGTGGAATCTAGTGTTTTACGCAATGTTGCGAGGGTCTGTGCACGTTGGTCAGCATGAACGATGATTTTTGCAACAAGAGAGTCATAAAAAGGCGGCACCGTGTAACCTTCATATAGAAAAGTATCAACGCGCACCCCGGTGCCTTGTGGCATAACCAGTTTCTTGACCTGCCCCGGTGCGGGAAGAAAATTACGCTCGGGATCCTCAGCATTGATCCGGCATTCAATGGCATGGCCATGGAGATGAATATCGGATTGTTTGAAGTGCAACCTTTCCCCGTCCGCGATACGTAGCATTTCTACCACGATATCAACCCCTGTCACCATTTCCGTTACTGGATGTTCAACCTGGATACGGGTATTCATTTCCAGAAAATAGAATTTTTCCTCCACTTGATCATAAAGGTACTCAACTGTTCCTGCAGAATTATAACCAACTTGCCGGGCTAAATTCACGGCAGATTGGCACAATGCTGCGCGAACAGATGGAGAAAGACAGGTAGCAGGCGCTTCTTCCCACACCTTCTGCCGACGTCGCTGGACCGAACAATCCCGTTCATAAAGATGTATGACGTCATGACCGTCTCCCAAAACCTGAACTTCGATATGGCGGCCATACTCAATCATGCGTTCCAGATATACGCTTCCATTGCCAAAGGCGCTTGCTGCCTCCTGCATGGCCTGAGCAAATAATTCTTCCAGTTGTGTTTCATTCCTCGCCACGCGAATGCCACGCCCACCACCACCTGCCGTGGCCTTAATCATAACGGGATAACCGATATCATGGGCAATCGCACGTGCGGTTGCACTGTCTGCCACACTACCATCGCTACCAGGCAATGTAGGAACACCAGCTTCCCTTGCTGCTGTCAAAGCAGAAATTTTGTCCCCCATTTGGCGAATTATTGCAGCTTTTGGTCCAACAAAGATTAGGCCTGCATCTTCCACACTCTGGGCGAAGGCAGCGTTTTCGGCCAGAAAACCGTATCCGGGGTGAATTGCATCAGCACCAGTTCGCCGCGCAGCATCCAAGATGGCGGGAATGGACAAATAGGAACGCAATGCAGGTGCCGGGCCGATTTCAATCACTTCATCAGCCAGTTGTGCCGCAAGCATGTCCCGGTCAGCCCTGCTTACCACCTGAACGGTGCTGATACCCAGCGCCTGCGCAGCCCGGTTGATGCGAACGGCGATTTCACCCCTGTTCGCAATTAGAAGCTTTGAAATCGACATAATCCTTTCTCCCTGTTCAAACCAGAATTTCAGCCAGCAGATCTCCCGCCATTACTGCATCTTCATTTTCGACAAGATAACCTTTGAACAGGCCACCAACCGGCGCGGTGACAGGTGTGAAAGTTTTCATGACCTCGATCAACCCGATGGTTGCCCCGGTAATGACGATATCGTCCGGCTGAAAATATGGGGGTTGGTCTATACCGGGTTGATTGTAAAAAATACCAGGCATGGGTGCCGCAATCGCGTTGGAAGACATGATATGATCCCTTCTTTTCCAGTGTTTTACCGAAATATCAATTACGTCTGGCAATCTGGATGTCATGACGTGTCAAGGTGTCACGTAGGCTTTTCGCGACAGCAAGTGCGCCATGCGTATCGGAATGGAAACATATGCTGTCGAAGGAAACATCCAGTTCCAAGCCTTCAACTGTCCGCACTTTTCCTTCCATGCATGCACGCAGCACGCGCTGCGTCATGTAATCCACATCCCATTCCGGCGAATTGCGACTAAAGACAATCAACCCGGAGGCATCATATGCTCGATCGGCATAAAATTCCCGCACGACTGGATGTCCAATCATGCAGGCTGCCTGATAGGAGGCTGAACCACAAAGACAGTAAAAGGGCACATCCGGATAAAGTGCATGTATGCGTTCCAAAACAAGCTGCGCGAATTCATGATCTCTCGCGGCATGCATGAACAAAGCGCCATGCAGTTTGATATGGGCTAGTGGAACCTGATATAGGCGAGCAAAGACCTCAAGCGCACCCATCTGGTAGATAACGTCGTTGACCAGAGAAGCTGTCTCAGCCTGGATATGACGCCGTCCGAACCCCCGCAAGTCCTGAAAACCCGGATGGACCCCGATGCCTACATTATGTTGTACAGCCGCAGCGACAATCCGGTTCATGATATCAGGGTCACCTGCGTGAAATCCCGCTGCTATATTGGCTGAACTGATATAATTCAGGATATGATCATCGTCGCCATCGCCTATCAGCCAATGGCCAAATCCTTCTCCCATATCACAGTTCAGATCGATTTTTTTTAAGGGCATGACGCTATTTCCCACCAGCCTCGGTTACTGCGCATGCAAGCAATGCCTCCCGAGGATGTTTCGTATTGATATCGAATCTATCAGGCATGTATGCTGTTTGGAAAATATAAAATTCAGTGGGCGTGATATTGAAAAATCAGAACGTGCACAGTGCTATTATGAAGGATATTCCATGTCCCTGACCCTAAGACAGCTTCGGTATTTTGTGGCGGTAGCCCAGTTCGGAAAAATTTCTCAGGCGGCTACAGAACTATCCATATCGCAATCAGCCATTACGACTTCCATTCGCGAACTGGAAATGTCTGTTGGAACGCCGTTATTTTCTCGTCTGCCTCATGGCATGGAACTGACAAAAACAGGACGCCAGTTTCTAGCTCATGCCTATGATGTGCTAAACAAGGTTGATGAAGCGCTTGGTGTTGGATCAGTGCTTGAAAAATTCAGCGGAACAATTTCCGTTGCCGCTACCTATACCGTCATTGGATATTTTCTACCGCCCCACCTTAAACGTCTCAAGAAAATGTATCCTGATTTAACTATAAATATTCACGAAATAACAAGAAGAAACATTGAACTAGGCCTGGTGAAGGGAGATTACGACATTGCAGTTCTTCTTACGTCCAATATCCATAATCAGGATATTGGATCGGAACCTCTTATTTCTTCATACCGCCGGTTATGGGTTTGCCACCAACATCCATTGCTGGAAAGGCCAGAACTTTCGCTTGCCGATATTTCTGATGAATCTTACGTAATGCTGACCATTGATGAGGCTGCCAATACTTCATTGCAATATTGGAAAAAATCAAAGCATAGACCAAATGTTATACTTCGAACTTCGTCGGTAGAGGCAGTACGCTCTATGGTGGCAAATGGACAGGGTGTCACCATTCTTTCTGATATGGTGTACCGACCATGGTCACTGGAAGGTAAGCGTATCGAGACGGCGACCTTATCAGATCAGATACCGACAATGAATGTTGGACTTGGTTGGAAACGCGGCGCCATATTCACACCGGCCATGATAATACTACGAAATTATTTCCGTGGGTGTTTTCGTGACATGACATATTAGGCTCAGGACTTGTCTTATGAAATCCGGGTCGCTGTATGCGACAAAGGCAGCAGTCAGGAGGTGGCCACCTCGTGACTGCTGGAGAGAGCGGGTCGAGTCAGGACAGGCCATGATGGGCCGCGAATGAGTATGACCGCCTCTTCTTTTTCTCGGGCCTGAACGGATACCTGGGAGAAAATCCTGGATGACAAGCATAGGACAATGGGAAATGGCACAGACATGCTCAAAGCTGGAGAGTCATGACGTTGTTGTTGGCATTGACGTTTCCAAGGATCACCTTGATGCCGCTCAATATCCATCTGGTGACCTGATCCAGACTTCCAACGATACGAAAGGCCTCAGAACGCTTCTACGATGGATTGGCAGGCAACATGCTGTGCATGTTGTCTTCGAGGCGACCGGCCCTTTCCATCGTCAACTGGAGAGTCATCTGGCCAAGGCCGGCATCCCATTTTCACGGATCAATCCGCGGCACGCAAGAAAGTTTGCTGAAGCAACAGGGAAGCTTGCAAAAACGGATCAGGTAGATGCCATGATGCTGGCCAGGATGGGAGCACTTCTTGAACCCAGGACGTCTACGATCTGCAACGAGCTGCAGTCTGCGCTCCAGGAGCTGGCAGCTGGACGACGAAATCTGACCCGTGACAGGACAGCCCTGCTCAATCGCCAGCAAAACCTGCAGCTCAGTCTCCTAAAACGTCTGACACGCTATAGACTTCGTCAGATAGAGGCTCAGATCGCAGCCATCGATCAGGCAATCAGCGAACTGATCTCGACAGACGAGAGCCTCTCTCGAAAACACGCTATTCTGGTCAGTATTCCAGGTATCGGAGAGGCCGGCTGCGATGCTGATCGCTGATATCCCCGAGCTGGGAACACTGGAAAATGGGCAGGTTGCTGCGCTCGCAGGTCTGGCTCCTGTCACCAGGCAATCAGGAAAGTGGCAGGGTAAAAGCTTTATTCGGGGTGGTCGGATTCATGTCAGAAACGCCCTGTACATGCCTGCTCTGGTTGCCATGCGGCATAACCCTGACCTTCGAAGCATTTATCTTAGTCTGACGGATAAGGGAAAGCACGCAAAAGTGGCTCTGACCGCTCTCATGCGGCGTCTCGTCATTCTGGCGAATGTCCTGTTACGCAATGACAGGTTATGGGAACCACGCCACACTTGACCAAGACGAATACTCATCGACCTGAGAGTATCCGTTGTGGTCAAGCCGCTTTTGGCGTCCAAAGCCGATCTTTGTGAAGCAGGGCGTTTGCGAGAACAACGAGCTTTCGCATGATTGCGGTAATGGCGATCTTGGCGTATTTTCCCTTTGCGATAAGGCGATCGTAAACACGCTTGAGGTCTGGGTTGAACCGCATGGCGACGATGGCCGGCATGTAGAGAGCTTGTCTTACGGTGGCACGACCACCCTGGATGAAGCTGCGGCCTCGCCATGTGCCGGACTGGCGCGTGATGGGTGCCAGCCCGGCCAGTGCAGCTGCCTGACCTTCTTCCATCATGCCGAGTTCGGGCATGTCGGCCAGAAGCGCATGAGCCGTGACCGGTACCAGTCCCGGAATACTGGCCAGCACGTCCCGGTGCCGAGACAGATGCGCATCTTCCGCCACGAGCGCGTCAGTTGCCGCATCGAGGGATGTGACCTGCGCCTCGATCTGCCGCAGGCAATGACGCGCGTGGCACTGCAGCAAGCCGATCGTGAGGGTCCTGAGACTGACGTGCCCCCCTTTTTGTATCCACTCAAAAGGAGAGTTCCCGTTTTTCATGGCTTGGAGTTGATGGAATAGCAAGGGTCTCGGGGGCATGCCCCCGAGACCCTTGTCTGGCGACCTGATCCGGTGTCATGCCATTCAGTTGGGAATGTGGGCGTACCGTATTGTAGTCTTCCCGCCAGTCAGCCAGAATCTGGCGGGCATGCGTCAGGGATGTGAACAGCGTTTCGTTGAGACATTCATCCCTGAGCCGGCCATTGAAACCTTCGACAAACCCGTTCTGCTGCGGCTTTCCCGGGGCGATATAATGCCATTCGATCTGCATCCCGTCGGCCCATTTCAGAATGGCATGGGATGTGAATTCCGTCCCGTAGCACATCAGGAAGCGTCGGCATCGGTAATGCCGATCTGGCCTTAAGGCCAGATCGGCGGCCATGACCAGGCGACATGTCTCCATAGTGATGGTGTCCAGCCACACAGAGGAGACAACCGACCGTGACCAGATCCGATACTACACCAATGATTGCTGTCCTCGTCGCCATCGATGTCGCCAAATCCCGCAATGAGGTCCTGATCGAAATGCCTGACAGTCGGCGGCGACGGCGTCTGACCGTGGCTAACACGCGCATCGAGCATGACCGCTTCGTGGCAGAGCTCCAGGCTCTGGCGCCACGACCGGTCATTGTTGGCTTCGAACCGACCGGCCATTATCATCGGCCATTGGCCTGGCGCCTGGTGCAGGCCGGGTTTGATACGCGCCTGATTTCTTCGGTCGCCCTCGCCCGCACACGCGAAGCTCTGCACAATGGCTGGGACAAGAATGATCCCAAGGATGCGCAGGTCATCCTGCACATGCTCCAGATCGGTGCAACCAAACCGTATCACGATCCGCTGGCCAACAGGATCAATGACGTTCAGGAATTGTCCGTTACGCATGAGGTGATTTCCCGTGCCAAAACTGAGGTCCAGCACCGGATCCTTACCCATTATCTGCCGCTTTATTTTCCGGAGATCGAGCGTTTCAGGGGCAATACCCGCAGCGACTGGTTTTTCGCTCTGCTCGAGCAATTCCCGGTTCCGGCCAGCATCACGGCGCTCGGCAAGGATGCGTTTGTCGCGGCAGCCTGGGACGTCGTCGGTCGCAAGGTCAGCAAGTCTCGTCTGCTTGGCGACATCTGGGAAACAGCCCAGACATCCATCGCCTTGCCGATTGCCCCGGATGCTCCTGCGATCGAGATGTTCAGGCTGGTGCTGGGAGAGGCGCGGCGCCTGATTGCCCAGCGCGACGACATTGAGGTTGCGGCAATCGAACTGCTGGGCGAGCATGCCGATTTCCGGCGTCTGCAGCAGGTGCCAGGCATCGGGCCGATCCATGCCCTGACAATCCTGGCCGAGGCGGGCGATCTGAGACGTTTTCGTCATCATCGGCAATTTCTCAAATTCTGCGGTCTGGATCTGTCCACCTACCAGTCGGGTCAGTATCGCGGCAAAACGAAGCTGTCCAAGCGCGGCAATGCTCGCTTGCGCCGCAGATTGTGGATGGCAGCTCAGGTCGCCATTCGTCAGCGCGAGAACAGCTTCCGTGACAAGTTCGATCGCTATGTGGCCAGGGACCGGCATGATCCGGACCTGCGCCGCAAGGCGTTCACAGCCATCACCGCAAAGATGGGACGCGTTGTGCACGCGATCATTAAACGCGGTGACGATTACCGGCCCTTCGTTGAGGGGCCGGTTCCAGGTGGAGGAACCCCTCTCACTCAGTGCCGTGAGGGCGCTTCAGCGACCCTGTAGACAATGTTTGGGTCCTCCACCTGGGTTATCGCACCCCATCTTCAGGACGGTTAGAGCCACGGCGCCATCACGCCGCTCTGGACTTTGTGTTTGCTATAGCAGGGAGCACCTTTATTTTGCGGTAGAGACCGCCTGGTTTTTGCTTGCAGTATTTTTCAACGACAGTGCAAACTGCCGATGGAGACGTGTTGCCAAATCGACCTGATGCTTCCCGATATAGGACGTTGTCGCTGACGATCATCAAGGGAAAGCCACGATGTTCCCCGATCCGGTCGAGTTCGCGGCCGAGCCGCTCGCCTGACAACGACGTATCCGCCACCAGCGCGAGGCATTCGCGCGTGTAATCGTCCACCACCGTCAATACACGGAACCGCCGTCCGTTGTTCAGCGCGTCCGAGACGAAGTCCAGGCTCCATCGCTGGTTTGGCCCGTCGGGCAGCATCATCGGCGAGCGCGTGCCCATCGCCCGTTTACGACCGCCACGTTTACGAACCGACAGCCCTTCCTCTCGATACAGCCGGAACAGCTTCTTGTGATTGGGTGTGAGGCCTTCCCGCGCCAGAAGATAGCTCAGGCGGCGGTATCCAAAGCGGCGCCGCTGGCCCGCCAGTCCCCGCAGACGCTGGCGCAGGACGACATCGTCCGCCCTGGTCGAAATATAGCGCGCAACACGGCGGGCAAGACCGACAAGCGCATAGGCACGGCGTTCGCTCAGGGCCAGAACACCGCGAATATGGTCGACCGCCTGGCGACAGGCGTCACCACTTTTTTCCAACGATTTCCTTCAGCGCCGCATTATCCAGCATGGCATCCGCCAGAAGACGTTTCAGGCGGCTGTTTTCATCTTCCAGCGCCTTCAGCCGTTTGGCCTTGGACACTTCAAGACCACCATAGCGGGGCTTCCATTTGTAGAAGGTTGCGTCATTGATCCCGTGTTTTCGGCAAAGATCAGAGACCTTCAGCCCAGTTTCCTGTTCCTTCAGGATCCCTATGATCTGCTCTTCCGTAAAGCGACTGCGTTTCATCCGTCTGTATCCTTCTCGATCGGACTCTACTTTAAAATGGGCACATTTTTTTCGGGGGGCACGTCACCCTCGTTCTGCTCGATCCACAAGCCGAGGACCTCCTTCGTGCCGTCGGCGCGTATGCCCAGGGCGATATGCACCGCCTTGTTGCGCACCATGCCTTCATCACGGATCTTCACCCGCAGGACATCGAAGAACACCACCGGATAAAACGCCTCCAGCGGCCGGTTCTGCCAGGCTGCCACTTCGTTCAGAACGGCGCCGGTAATAACGGGCTTCTTGCGTCGAGCCATGATGCTTCTCCTTCCTCAGCATCACACCAAACACACGAAATTCAGGATGGGTTCTCAAAAAATAACAGCACCCTAAGAGGCCGTTTGAGAATGTGTTGATGCGGTGGCTTGGGCGTGATTCAAGCGGGGGATGTAGACCCGAGCGAGCCGTGGCCGGATGGCTGGATTTGAGAAGCGATTAAAGCGCTACCCGACCGATCTGACGGATGAGGAATGGCTGTTCATTCAGTTGTTTCTGCCGTCAGCGGCCAAGCGCGGTCGCAAGCTTGTAACGGACCTGCGCGATGTGCTTGATGCGCTTCGCTATCTGGCACGAACAGGCGGTGGATGGTGGATGCTGCCGAACGACTTTCCACCCTGGCAGACAGTGTATTGGTGGTTCCGCCGCTTCATGCGCCGGCTCCTGTTTCGCACGATCCACGACGTCGCACTGATGCTCGACCGTGAACGCGAAGGGCGCGAGCAGAGCCCGACGGCCGCCGTCGTTGATAGCCAGTCCATCAAGGCACCAGCCGCGGAAACGCGGGGCTTTGATGCTGGCAAGAAGGTCGTCGGTCGTAAACGACACATTGTCGTCGATACAGATGGCCGATTGCTCATGGTCAATCTGACCACCGCCGATATCTCTGATAGTGCTGGTGCTCAAGCAATCGTCGTGGCCATTCGCAAGCGATGGCCCTGGCTCAAGCATCTGTTCACTAACGGTGCCTACGACCGCACCCGTCTTATGGATGCCGCGACCTATCAGGATTTCGTCCTCGAGATCATTCGCCGCTCCAACAAGGAGTCGGGCTTCAAGGTGTTGCACCGGCGCTGGGTCGTCGAGCTCACTTTCGGTTGGATGATGCGCTGGAAGCGCCTCGTTCGGGATTACGAGCAGAGGATCGACGTCTCGAAAGCAATGATCCATGTCGCTCTCGGTAGCCTCATGCTCCGCAGAATTGTCCACCCATGACCATTCTCAAACGGACTCTAACATGGGCAAGATCGCTGGCATGCCGTTACCCGTATTGTGCTTGACAATGGCGCACAATACGCGATTATTGCAAATATTTAGGATGATATAGAAAAATATTTGCAATATGATGGGTAAAAAAATTCAAGTTTATCTTCCAAAATCCCGGAGGGTGTCTTGTATTTAAGTCGGGTCCACAAGAATATCCACATTAGTATTATGATATATTTTTTAATATTTAATGCAAATAATAATTTTTTAATTTGTTTTATTGATTTTATTTTTTACCATATATCCTTCATCTGAGAATTTCAGCAATGGAATATCACCTGATGAATCTCCATATGCTGTAATGTACCCATAGCAGCATCCGGGTCTTGATATATATTCTTTTATGCGACGCACTTTTTCTGTTCCGTAACAATTATTGCCTTTCAGTTGACCGGTCACCCGCTGCTTTTTGTTCATTTCCAATGAAGAACACAGCACATTATGAAATCCCACCATGCGCGCCCACGGCACCAGATAGAGGTCAAGTGAAGCGCTGAGCAGGATGCAATCATCGCCCTGCGCCTGGTGCTGTCGCAGGCGGGCCATCATGTCCGGCCGCAGCATGGTGGGAATCCTGTTGTGTGCAAACGCACGTCCTGCTTCCTGCAGGCGGTCCAGGGGCAGGCCGCCAAGCGTATAACGCAGCAGGCGCTGCTTGGCGGTGTCATTGGGTATGCATTTCAGGGCATACCCAACCAGCCAAGGCAAGCTTTTCATCATGCCATAGCCCAGCCGCACGCTGCCCCGAACGGCGTGCAGGAAGGGAATGAGGGAGTCGTGTCGTGTCAGCGTACCGTCAAAATCAAACACGGCAAGCTTGCGGCTCACAGGGAGAGTCTTTTGAAGATGGCTTCGGGAATGAACCGGATAATCAGCATGATGATCCGCCAGAACCACGGCAGATAGACGACGTCCCTTTTATGATTGACGGCATGGATGATCCCCTGCCCGATATCATTCGGTGTCGCCCACAGGGCCCCCTTGGTGGGGATATGCGCCGTCATCGGGGTATCGACAAAGCCGGGCTTGATGGTCAGGACCGTAATGGATGCCTTGGCAAGGCGGTTACGCAGCCCTTGCAGGAAGATATCGACCATGCCCTTGGCCGCTCCATAAACGTAATTGCTCTGGCGGCCACGATCGCCCGCCACGGAGCCGATCACGGCAATCGTGCCTTCCCGGCGCGGCTCGAACAGGTTGGCCGCCAGTGTCGCCAGCGAAATGACGCTCAGCGCATTGGTGCGGATTTCACACATCGTCAGGTCAACCGAAGCCTCGCAGGCTTTCTGGTCCGGCAGGGAGCCATGCGCGACCAGCACGGTATCCGGCATACCAAGGACCTCGGCAGCCTTGGCGTAAAGGGGTTCATGCGTGGAAAAATCATTGAGGTCGGCGGTGGCAATCTCGACAACTTGCCCCTGCGTGCTTCGCGCCAGCAGGTCGGTGCGCATGATCTCCAGCTTGTCCGCGTTGCGCCCGACCAGAAAGAGATTATGGCCCGCCGCAATCCAGTCGCGCGTACATGCGCGGGCAATGGCCGACGTGGCGCCGAATATAATGATATTGCTCATTTAGGGTCATCCCTCAGGTTCATTTACACGACGCCAGAACCCCGAGGAAAATCGAGGATCGATAAAGGCCAGCATCTTTTCCCACTGCGGAAAACCCCGGCGGAACATGGCACCCGACATGCGAGCATCTTTGGCGGGATACAGGGCGCCACCAGACGAAGCAACAATGCTGTCCAGGCGGTTCAGCAACCGCAGCGTTTTTTCACCCAGATTGGGGAAGTCAAGCGCCAGTGTAGCGCCAGGGCGGGGAAAAGAGAGCATCCCGCTGGCAGGGCGGGAGCCAAAAGTCTTGAGCACTGCCAAGAATGACCCCATGCCCGAGCCCGCGATCTGGCGCATCATGTCGGCAATGCCGTCTGCCGAAACCTGCGGCGGCAGCACGCACTGATACTGGTAGAACCCCCTTGTGCCATAGATGCGGTTCCAGTTTTTGACCGCATCCAGTGGGTAGAAATAGGGTACGTAATGGGTCAGGTGGCGGCCACGTGGTAATTTCTGTCGGTAGTAAACTTCATTGAACACCCGAAGAGAGAGGCTGTTGATGCATGAGAACGGCAGATCCACCGGCACATCGCGGTGGTGGTCCTTCCATGGCGGCAGTTCAGGCTGCGGCGGCGCATGCTGACCCGCAAACAGGATACCGCGCCCACTGTGGCGCGTGCAGTCTATCCAGGCCACCGTATAAGGCCATTCGCGCTCGGCGCACGCATTGAGGCGCCAGAATTCATCAAGCGTGGCGAACCGGTAGCCCTGCGTGATCATGAACGGGTTGGAGACCGGCAACAGGTCAAACGTTACCTGCGTGATCAGGCCGGTCAGGCCCAGCCCTCCGATGGTGGCGGCAAACCAGTCGGCATTGTGCTCCGCCGAGCAGGTCAGGCGCTGCCCATCCGAGCGTAGGAGTTCGAATGAGCGGACATGGTTGCCAAAACTGCCGGTGTCGTGGTGGTTCTTACCATGCACGTCATTGGCGACACAGCCGCCCAACGTCACGAAGCGCGTGCCCGGCGTGGCGGCCGGAAACCAGCCCTGCGGCACGACCAGTTCAAGCAGATCAGCTAGCAGCATCCCGCTTTCGCAGGTTACGCGGCCGCACGCGCGGTCAAAGGCAATCAGGTGGTCGAGCGCGCGGGTCCGCAACACGGTCGCACCCGGATTGAGGCAGACATCGCCATAACTGCGCCCGTTGCCAAAGGGAATGCAGGTCTCATCACCCGGCGGCAGGGGCAGGCGGTCATTGCGTGTCCTCACTTCAAGCACATGCCTGTGTCCGACTGTAGGTAGGCGGTTCCAGGATCTGATATCGTCTCTCATGCGGCGGCCTGCTGCGTTGGTGGCATCAGTCGCCTGCGCCCCGCCAGCAGCACGACAAGGCCAAGAAACACGGCAAACCACAGCGTTGTCAAACGGATGATGATGGTTGCGGCGACAGAATCGACACTGGAGACGCCTGTCATGACCAGCAGCGTCGTCATTACCGCCTCGGTGCCGCCCAGTCCGCCGGGCATGAAACTTATGCCGCCGATCAGCATGCCCAGCGCATATATGGACATTGACGTCCACAACCCGACATCCGCCTCCATGCGTTCGAGTACAAGGTGAAAGGCGAAGGCCTCGGCCGACCATGCAGCCAGCGAGAGGGGCAGCATCATCACGATGACATTGACCGTGTAGCACTGCCGGGCTTCGATCAGGATATCAAGCAGGTGCCGCAGCGCCCTGACAGCTTTGAACCGACTGGCGGAAACCCATGTCGCGATGGTTTCCAGTATGCGCCCGTACAACACGACAAATCCGAAAATGAAGATCAGGACAAGGCAGAGAGCGGCGATGGGACGAGCGGGCGGATAGAGAGACAGGCCCGGCAGCCCGATCACTACGATGGCGATCATGTCGGACAGGCGCTCGCTCAGCAATGCAGCAATGCTACGTGAAAACGGCATGCCTCGACTTTCAAGAAAGATGCCGCGTAGCAGTTCACCCGCCTTGCCGGGCGTGGTGGTGAGGGCAAAGCCGGAAAAATAGATCAGGGCACTATCAACCACACCCACCCTGTGGCCCAGCCTCGACAGGTATATCTGCCAGCGCACGAAGCGTAGCCCGTAATTGACCAGCGAAAGGACAAGGGCCAGAAAAATACCCCCGGTACCGACCGTGCCGAGGGCATGAAGGACCTCACCCCAGCCCGCCCAAAGGGAAAACCCCAGATACCCTAGCGCTGCCAGTACACCGGATAGGACAATACCGCGACTGAGCGCTTGCTGGGAGGGAATTTTCAGACCGGCCATACAATGACCCCTATCGTGACCATGAGCCAGAGCAGCCCGGTTATCAGCAGGTGCGGATCGCGCAGCAGGTCGTGCGCGGTGTCATTGCCGCCAGCCCCCCGATGCAGGAGGAAAAGATAGCGAAAAATGCCGTAAACCACCAAGGGAACCGTATAGATCAGGTTTGCGGTGTGGTGTCGCGCCACAGTTTCAGGCGAGACGGTATACAGGCTATAGCAGATGATGGTGCAGGCTGCGCTGATGGCGGTGAACTGCTCGATCATTTCAGGAGAATAGTCATCCAGCACGCGGCGAATAGAAGCGGGATTGACATCGTTGCTGTTTTCCAGCGCCAGCAGCTCGGCGCACCGCTTCGCAAACCCCAGGAAAAGGGTCAACATGAGGCCACACAGCAGGATCCATGACGTGGCATGAATGCCCAGCCCTACCGTGCCGATTAGGATACGCAGCATGAAGCCTGAAGAAATCAGGAACACATCAATGACGGGGATATGCTTCCAGCGAAGAGAGTATCCAATATTGATGACCATGTAGAGTACAAGAAACGTCAGCGCCCAGAGACCTATGATCATCCCCATCCCCAATGCAATGACAACAAGGGAGATTGCCAGAATAATGGCAACCCTGACTGATACTTTCCCACTGGCAATCGGACGATTACATTTGACTGGATGCTGCCTGTCTGCATTGACATCAATTATGTCATTAAAGACATATATTGCACTTGCCATCATTGAGAAGGCTATAAATGAAAGTAAATCTTTTAGAAGAAGATCGTATTCACGAATGTTATAGAACACAGGACCAGCAAAAACAAAAAGGTTCTTTATATATTGATGTGGTCGGCAAAGACGAACAAGGGATATGGTGTTCATTATCTATATCTAGCGAAAATTTTCACTTTAATCTATCAAATATAAATATGTTAGTCAAGGTATCTAAAATAAAATAGTAATGGCAGCGGAATTGGTGGCCTGCTCGCCCCAACCCTCCGTAGAGAACTGGAATTACTTTAGAATCATATCATAAATGAGGTCTCACTCCAGACAGAATGCATCATGACCATTACAAGATGCGACACCGTCTATTGTGTTGTTTGAGGAGGAACTTCATGTTATGAACAAATTGTTCTTTTGTCATAATGAAGTAAATATAGTATTTTTGATATGAATCATTTACATTCTGGGGCACGAAAATATAAATGTAATTAATGTTTTTGTCATTTTCTATTTTTCTCTCATCATAACAGAAAAAATGTTCCCTGAGTGTCTGACCGAAAAGTAAGTTGAGTGATTTCACCGGGTTATGATTCCTGGGTTTGTGAAAACCTGATGAGATCAAGATGGCCTGGACTGAAATCACCCGCGCGCAGTATCGCCGGGACGACCTGGAGTATGCAAGCGACCTTCATGATGCGGAGTGGGCGCTGATTGCGCCTTTGATGCCCGAGAGGAAACGACTGGGGAGACCATGACGTACGGATTTGCGCCGGGTCATGGAGGCGATCCTTTATATCGTCACTACGGGTTGCCAGTGGCGACAATTGCCTCGTAACTTTCCCGCGTTCACGACCGTGCAGGGCTATTTCTACCGTTGGATCCGCGAGGGACGATGGGAAGCGATGAACCATATTCTCGTGATCCTGTCGCGTGAGCAGGACGGGCAAGACGCCACGCCTTCGGCAGGCATTATTGACAGCCAGTCGGTTAAAACCGCTGAAAACGGCGGTCCACGCGGTTATGACGCGGGCAAGAAGATCAAGGGCCGCAGGCGGCATATCACGACCGACACGCTGGGTCATGTCGTGGCAGCTGTCGTGCATCCCGCCGACATTCAGGATCGTGACGGCGCGCCGCTGGTAGCGATCTGATTGGTGATGGCGGGTATGCTGGCGAGAAGTTGCGTGGTGCGCTGGCTGAACTCGGCCGATGGACGATCGAAATCGTCAAGCGTAGCGATCGGGCCGAAGGCTTCGTCGTCCTGCCCAAACGCTGGATCGTGGAGCGCAGCTTTGCATGCGCTCGGACACTGCCGGCGCCTCACGAAGGATGTCGAGGCAACAATCTCGTCATCCTGCGCGTGGTTGATGATCGCCCATATCCGCAGAGTTCTGCGGAAAATCAATCAAACCGCTTTCTGATTCAGGCTCTGAGACCAATCGACTATAAAGAGCATGTTCACTATAATGTATAGGGCTAATGCACCATACTAGCACTACTTTGGCAGAATGTGTTGCGGGGTCTGGAGTAGAAGGTCTCCACAGTGCGGGCATTGCCCGATGGGTGGTCGCAGGATGCGATCAAGAATGGCCTGTCGTATTGCTGGCAGACTGGGCTGTGGTGGTGGGCCGGTGACTCTTTTTTTCGTCCGACCACCGTGAGGCGCCGGGACTGGAGAAAGGTGTAGGCCATCACGGACATCAGGGCGTGTCCGTGCAGGCCTATCCATGATCGTCCCTCAAAGTGATCGAGGCCCAGTTCCTCCTTGAGTTGCTGATGCGCCTGTTCGCAGACCCATCGGGCCTTGATCGCAGCGGCCAGTAGCCTGAGGGAGGTGTCGGCAGACAGGTTGGACAGATAGTATTTCCGTTCTCCGGTGGAACGGTGCTCGTCAATCAGCCAGGCTTCCTCCCCGGGCATATGAATTGCCCCGGGTTTTGTGGAGACAGCAAGACCCGTGAGGTAAGAAGAATTCATGAGTAACAAATCGAAGCGTTTTCCGCCTGAGTTTCGTGAACGTGCAGCCCGCATGGTTCTGGAGGAAGAGAAGAACCATCCTGCGCGGTGGTCTGCGGTGATGATGATCGCTCCAAAGCTGGATATTCACCCTGACACGCTGTCAAAATGGACCCGTCTGCATGAGCGGGCCAATGCGCCTGCGGTGAGTGAGTTGCCTGATCGGGAGAAGATCAGGCAACTGGAGCGGGAGAACCGCGAATTGCGTCAGGCCAATGAAATCCTGCGTAAGGCGTCGGCATATTTTGCCCAGGCGGAACTCGACCGCCGGTTCAGGCCATGACGCGCTTCATTGATGAACACCGGCAGACATATGGTGTCGGGTCAGTCTGCAAGATCCTGCCGATTGCGCCATCTGTCTATTATGCAACCGTGGCCAGGCAGAAAAATCCCTGTGTGCGCCGCCAGAAAGACAAAGAACTGTGCGATGAAATCCGCAGGGTATGGAACGATAATTTTTGTGTCTACGGAGTGCGCAAGGTCTGGCATCAGCTCAGACGCGAAGGCAGGACTATCGCCCGCTGCACGGTAGAGCGGCTGATGCGCCAGATGGGACTTAAAGGCGTCATTCGTGGCAAGGGGGTCATAACCACCCGACCTGATCCGCAACGTCCGTGTCCGCAGGATCTGGTGCAACGCCAGTTTCATGCTCCAGCCCCCAATAGGCTCTGGGTTTCGGATTTTACTTACGTTTCCATATGGCAGGGCTTTGTTTATGTGGCCTTCATCATTGATGTGTTTGCCCGCGTGATTGTGGGCTGGCGCGTCTCGTCCACCGCCCATACCGACTTCGTGCTGGACGCCCTGGAGCAGGCTCTGTGCCAGAGGCGGCCTGAGGGAAAAGTGACCCATCATTCGGACCGCGGCTGTCAGTATGTGTCCATTCGCTACACGCAAAGACTGGCTGAAGCGGGTCTCGTTGCTTCTGTCGGAAGCGTTGGAGATTCCTATGATAACGCTCTGGCTGAGACCATAAATGGTCTCTACAAAACCGAACTCATCTATCGGCAGGGGCCATGGAAAAACAAAGAAGCGGTTGAACTGGCAACACTTAAATGGGTCGACTGGTTCAACAATCGACGGATCCTGTCCGCCATTGGAAACATCCCGCCAGCAGAAGCTGAGGCTCGCTTTTATGCACAACAGAAATCACATGCATTAGCTGCGTAGTTCAGATAAAAACGTCTCCACAAAACCCGGGGCAATTCAGATCCTGCAATTAGATTTTTAGGTCTTATAAGATTTCTTATGCCAACAAAATGGATATCGCGAACCTCACATATCTGTCGGTCTGGAACTCTATAGCTGGTCTTCCATGAAACACCCATCACGCCCGTTGGGAATCCTTATTCCGAATTTTCTGCCAAAGTAATGCTAGATACCCAGTGCTGTTTTGAGATCAACGGCATTGGTCAGCAACGCTACATATGTTCTGGCAAGGTTTGCTTCACTTTCACTTTCAGAAAGAGCGGCAGTCAATAGTTCCTCCCGTGACATGTCACCATGCTGATAGCGTTTCTGAATTACTGCAGTGCGCGATTTTTCAGCATCAAGGAGAGAGAGCTGCCTTTGATATTGTGACCTGAAAAATTTTTCGTGTGACAACAGGTTTTCGATCTCAACCCATGCATTCAGAACGACGCTTTGATAAAATATACCCGCGCTCCTCTGTTCAGAATGGCGCAGCGCAAGCTGACTGGACAGACGCCCCCCATTAAAGATCGGGAGGGTAAGTGTCGGACCAAAGGACGTGTTGCGTGCATTCCACCCCAGTTCGGCCACCGTCAGGGCATCGAGACTGATCTGCCCTGTCAGGGTAACCTGCGGATAGAAATCGGCCTGCGCCATGCCAATCGTCGCTGTGGCCGCGTGAAGCCGCGCTTCCGCCGCCCGGATATCCGGACGTTTCCGGGCCATATCGGAAGGAATGTCAACAGCAACCTGTGGCATTGTCACATCCAGAAGGTCTGCGGGTTTTGCCAGTTCGGGTATGTCCGCATCCGGTCGCCCTGCCGCAAGCACGGCCAGTGCCCGATGTAACGAAGCCTGTTGCAGGGCAAGTTCATCTTTTTCACCAAGTGCGGCCTGAGTAACGCTTTGCTGCTTCTCCAGATCAACACCTGCAAGGAGACCGCGTGCATTGACAGCCTTGGCTATGGCCAGAAGCTGCGTTGCCCGTTCCAGCGATTTTTCGGCGCGTTTCAGGCGGTCCGAAACCCACAGCCACTGAAAATAGGTTCTTGCAATTTCTGCCTGTGTCGAAAGATGCATGGCATCCACATCGGCCTGTACGGCAGACAACTCCGCCTTTGCCGCCTCCCTTAGCCGACGCTGGCGTCCCCAGATATCCAGTTCCCATGAGGCCACCGCGCCAATACTGTAATTTGTATAGGAGACACCTTCCGGCTCCTGCCTCAGTGCATCCGGGGCAAGACCCAGCAGGGGCTGCAAAACCTCCCCTACCCCCGCTGTGGCAAGGCGGTCATGCGTATAGGAAGCCTGCCCGTTCAGTGACGGAAGACTCTCAGCCGATGCGGCGCGACGCTGTATGCGGGCGGCTTTGACCCGTTCACGTGCCAGCGCCATATCAAGATTTCCGCTTTCGGCACGAAGCATGAGCTGATCGAGCACAGGATCATTGAACATACGCCACCAAGGCAGGGATGACGGGGGCGAGTGCACCACAGCCCCGGCATTCTGCCACTGCTCCGGCAGCACCGGCTTCGGCCGCACGAAATCTGGCCCCATAGTGCAGCCGGCTACCACAAGCAGCACGGGAAACAGAAGCATGCGCGCCCTGTAATGGAAAGAGCGCATTTCAGACATGGACGGCTGCTTTCATGGTGGTGGCCTTGCGGTCGAACAGGACAGCGTAGAACGCGGGCACGGCAATCAGGGTCAGGGCCGTGCCACCAACAAGCCCGCCAATCATGACAATGGCCATTGGCCCCCAGAACACATTGAAGCTCAGGGGAATGAAAGCCAGAATTGCCGCCACCGCCGTCAGGCAGACAGGGCGCACGCGGGTCAGCGTCGCATCAATGATGGCCGCATGCAGCGATGTGGCGCCCTGGTGACTGGCCTGGATCTGATCGACCAGCAGGATCGTATTGCGCATGATCATGCCGGCCAGGGCAATAAGCCCTAGCAGGGCCACAAAGCCAAACGGCGCCCCTGTCACCAGCAGGCCGGGCACCATCCCGATCAGGCCAAGTGGTGCCGAAAACAGCACAAGCAGGGAGCGGCTGAAGCTTTGCAACTGAATCATCAGCGCCAGAAGCATCAGCCCCCCGGTCAGCGGAAGGAAAGCGAAGATCGCACTATCCGCTGTTGAGGAAAGCTCCACGTCTCCCCCCGTTTCAATCCTGTATCCCGCAGGAAGGCGCATGCGCAGGGCTTCCATTGCTGGCGTTGCGCGCTGCACCACAGTCGCGGGCTGGATGTCCGTTGCAACACCCGACTGAACGGTCATGCAGAGTTCGCCATTTCTCTGCCACAGGATCGGGAAGTCGGTTGTCACCTGTATGGTGCCAAGCTGACCAAGCGGCACGACCCCGGTTCCCGTTACAATGGGGAGGTTCGTCCATAGCCCGGGATCAGAGCGCACGGAGCGGGCGGCCCGCACCATGACCGGGATATGATGGTGACCATCGGGAATATCACCTGCGACCTGTCCGGAAATGGCCGCCTGAAGCTGTGCGGCAACACTGGCGCGATCTGTCTGGAAATATGCGAGTTTATCCGGATCCGCTTCAAGGGTCAGGCTGGGTGTCCGGTTCCCCCAGTCTGCCTGCACCGAGACCGCGCCTTGTGTACCGCGCAGGATTTCATCCACGTTGCGTGCAATGGCCCGCAAGGTGTCCAGATCTGGCCCTATGATGCGGTACTGTACCGGAAAGTCAGCGGTGGGGCCCAGCGACAGACGCTGCACATGCAGGTGCACGCCTGCAGGCAGGGAGATTGCCTCAACCTGCTGGATAAGCTGTTCCCGTGCATCAAGGTCCTGTGCAACCAGAAGGAGTGTCGCGTGGGCGGCACTGGGTGTGGCCGGGGCATACGGAAGGTAAAAGCGCGGCGCGCCATCGCCAATATGGGCCTGCATGTGGCGCAGCGATGGGCTTCCCGCCAGGCGCTTTTCCATGATGCCGACGGCCGCATCGGTTTCCCCAATGGCTGTTCCCGGTGGCATGGCAACATCCACGATCACTTCCGGGCGATCGGATTGCGGGAAAAACTGCTGGTCAACAAACATAAAACCGCCGCACGCTACGATCAGCAGCATGACCGTGCCACCCGCTACGGCTTTTTTATATCGCAGGCTGGCGCTAAGCATGTGGCGCAGCATACCCGTCAGCCGGGACTCACGTGATGCCTGTGAGGGCTGCCTGGCCTCAGGCAAGAGATGAACCCCCAGAAACGGGATGAAAACGACCGCCACAACCCAGCTGAACAGCAGTGCCGCGGCACTGACCCAGAAAATTTCACCGGCGTATTCACCCGTTGTCGACTGCGCCAGGCCAACCGGCAGAAAGCTTACAACCGTCAGCACCGTGCCCGTCAGCATTGGAAATGCGGTGTGGCTCCACGCGAAAGAGGCTGCCTCTTCGCGGCTGCGCCCCTGTTCAAGCTTCACGACCATCGCTTCGATACTGATGATGGCATCATCTACCAGCAGCCCGAGGGAAAGGATGAGAGCGCCAAGCGAAATACGGTCGAGCCCGATATGCTCCGTGCCCATATACAGGCTGACCCCGGCAAGCGTCAGCGGCACGGAGCAGGCTACGATAATCCCCGCTTTCAGGCCCAGGCTGACAAAAGCCACCAGAAGAACAACACTCAGCGCCACGACGAACTTGATCAGGAATGTATTTACGGCCTCCCGGATAACCCGGCTCTGGTCTTCCACCTGCGTCAGCGTCATCCCCGCGGGCAGCGTTGCCGAGGCCGCCGCCTTCTCAAGCGCCCTGCCCAGCGCAAGTCCGTCCGCGCCGTCAGCCATTGCGACAGCAATGACAACGGCCGGCCTGCCCCCGTAACGGATCAGCGACGGTGCCGGGTCTGCATACTCACGGCTCACCTGGGCAATATCCCTGACACGGATGGTGCCGGAATGGCCTGCCAGTGGCGTCTCTTCAACGGACTGCACACCGTCGAGGGCCCCGGACATATTCATGGGAACAACGGTTGTAAAATCCACCGAGCCACCAGATGCCAGGGCCGATCGGCCCTGAAGCGACCTTGCCACCTGATCGGGACTTATTCCCCTTGCGGCAGTCTGTTGCGGATCAAGATCGACGCTAACCTGCCGGGGGATCTCGCCGCTGATCTGGACCTTGCCTACGCCATGAACAGCCTGGAAAATCTTCTTCAGATATTCGGATTCCCTGATGAGGTCTGCATTTTCTCCCCCGGTCAGGGTAAATACATAGCCATAGACATCGGCATAATCATCATTGGCGGCGAGCGTCACGCCAGACGGCAGGCTGGGAGAAAGGTCGGACAGTCGATTACGGACCCGCTGCCAGATAACCGGAACACGTTCCTTTCGTTCGTCATCGCGCAGGAATATCTGCGTCACGCAGGCTGCCGGAACGCAATATGTGCTGAGAACATCTATGGCTTCGATATCACGCAGCCCCTGCTCAAGTGGTTCGGCAACCTGCCTTTGCATCTGCTGGGCGCTTGCGCCCGGCCATTGGGCAGAAACAATCATGTTCTTGAGCGTGAAAGCGGGATCTTCCGCCCGGCCCAGGTGAAAAAAACCGTATCCACCGGCAAGGAAAAGACAGGCCATCATGAAGCTGACAAGTGCCGGATGGCCAACAGCCCAGCGTGAGACGTTGAAACGATCCATCATCAGCGTTCACCTGCCTGCCCGGCAACAAGAACAGCCTGTCCCTGCTGGAACGAACCGTCAGTATTGGTGACAATCCATTCACCGTCCGTCAGGCCTTCAACCAGCGCATCTGCCCCTCTCAGCCCGACAATACGGACGCGTCGCAGGACAAGATGGGGCGCCTGCCCATCCGTCAACCCCCACAGATGGGCATGCGTCTGGCCTGCTGAATCCACGGCAGTAAGCGGCACGCGCACGGCATGGGACACGTCATGCGCGGCAAGGACAACAGTGACGAGGCTGTTGACAGCCACGGGAAGCGGATGATCCAGTTCCAATTTGACATCCTGCATCTGGCTGGTTGCATCAACCGCGCCAATTTCCCTGATGGCAGCCTGAACGGGCTGGCCATCCTGATCAGGCAGGCCAACTTCCGCCCTGGCACCAACACTCCAGAATGAAGATGATGGAACCTTGAAATGGACTTCAGGTGCCCCTGCGGACAGCCGTATGATTTCGCTCCCGGCACCAACCAGGCTACCCGGAACACCCGTGACGCTCATGATCCAGCCATCTTCAGACGCCCGGATTCTGCTTTCAGCCACCTGAATCTGGGCCTGCGTCAGGGCGGCAAGGGCTGATCTGTATTTTCCCTGTGCCAGATGCCACGAATAGGCACGTTCTTCGACTGCTCCGGCGGATAGCCCCCCTATGGTGTCCAGTCCCCGGCTTCTTTTATATGTTGCGGCAGCCTGATTCATTTCGGCGCGGGCGGCATCAACCTCGCCCTGTGCCTGGGCTTCCATCTCTAGCAGTAGCCTGTCTTCAAATGTGGCTAGAACATCGCCCTGATGAACATATTGACCGCTGACAACCGATACTGATGTCAGGCGCCCGGCCTGTGTCGGGGCGAGAGAAATACTTCTTTCGGCCTCGTATAATCCAATGAAGACAGCCTTCTGTGGAGAGGCGTCATGCACTCTGAGGGCCTGCACAACCGGTAGGGCTGCATGTTTTACCGGGGAAGAGGTCGGCTTGCACCCTAAAAGGCATGATGCCGCAACCAGAGGCAGCACCCTTGTCAGGATGTCTGTGCACGTTCGACAGGACATGTTGATTTCCGAAAAATACAGGATTTTTTCTTTACGGCAGTGCCGCGATAGCCGAAATTCCCAACAGGACAAGAATAATCATGGTGGCCTGTTGCCCATTAAACCGGTTCCGGAAGTAGAACCAGCCAGCAAAAAAGATGAACGACGATATATAGCCTGCCATCATGACGGCCATTGGCGGAGCTCTGGTAAAACCCAGAGCCTGTTTCTGCGCCGCGGTTGCCATGACACCTGAAACAACCGTCCATGACAAAGAGAAAATTCCCTGCATTTCAGCCGGCTTTATCAGGGGCCTGTGTTAACTGCACCATCAGGTCATGCAGGCTGTCGCGCATGGTCTGGTCTATAATACCAGCCTCCAGAATGTCCCACAGGGAAAGGCCATCAGCAGCCATACAGGCGAGCAGAAGGGCTGGAGTCATGTTCTCGAACAGGCCGATGGAGCGGATAACGCTCCAGTAATGCTGGATCCATTCCTGACTGAGTTGTGGATCAATCAGCATGGCTGCAAGCAGATGACGAATGATGACCGGCGTCTCTTTCGCTTCATCATGGTTAAACCCGATATACGCCCGCGCAGACCTGCCGAACGCAACAGGATCATCCTGCATGGAGGTAAGCATCTCACGCCTGAACAGGTCCATTTCACGCATGAAAAGCCCGTCCAGCAGGGCTTTCTTGTTCGGGAAATGGTGCAGCAGGCCGCCTTTGCTGACGTTTGCCTCCCTGGCTACCAGTTCCAGTGTAAACGCCTGAATGCCGTTCGTGATCAGTATCCGGCCTGCTGCGTTAAGCAGGTCGTTCTTTACGACTTCGGGTTTGTTGGTGCGTTTTGGTTTTCTGGTCATGCCTATTAAATACCGTCCGGACGGTCGGTTTTCAAGAAAAAAATAGGGGACGAGCATAGCCAAGACGCTATTGATTTTTTTTGCAGCATCGCGTGCGGATAGACAGCACTAACGAACTCGCTACCCTAGAGGGTGTTATGTACTTTCGTGCATGATTGGTTCAGTAATGCTGAATGACGCAAGTTCGGAAGCCGTATTCCTCTGACGTATCAGACGAAGAATGGTCGTTGGTTGTCCCGTATCTGGTTCTGATGCGAGAGGATGTGGAACAGCGGCGGCATGATCTGCGCGAACTGTTCAACGGTCTGCGCTACGTGATCCGCTACGGGATTGCCTAGCGCGTCATGCCGAACGATCTGCCGCCCTGGTCGGCAGTCTATCAGCAATCTCGTCGCTGGATGGAGGCAGGCTGCTTCGAAGCATCGCGGATAGGATCGTATCCAGCCATGCGACATTGATGTCGGCAAAAGTCTGAACCTCATGCCTGACGGCTTCCGGCAGGTCCGCATATTCAGCACTCATGAAACTGCACAGGCACAGGCGGTTGCCGTTTTCGAGCGATCGGCGGAACATCTCGGGATAACGGCGCAGACATAGGCGGAGATCGGGAGTTTCTGCCTGCATGGCGTCAAGCGCGGCCCTGATATCCTCCCAATAACGCCGTGCAACCGCAGCACCCAGATCGGCCTTGCTGGGAAAGTAATAATAGATACTGGCTGCCTTGATGCCGACTTCCTCCGCCAGATCACGGAAATTCAGGCCGTTATAGCCATGCATCTGCGCGGCCCGTCTTATGGCTAGAGCACGTCCACTTTATTCCGGCTCATATCCAGCGGCTGTAAAGAAGTTGGCGCATGCGTCAGGAGTGAAAGCATCCAGGACTGATCCGGCGGCATCCCACAAGGTTGTGACGGTTCTTGCTGCCCTGGCGCGTAAAAGGGCTTTGAGTTTGGCGAATGCCATTTCGATCGGGTTGAAATCGGGACTATAGGGAGGCAGGAACATCATCTGTGCCCCCACTCGTTCGATGGCCTTCCGCGCTCCCGGAACCTTGTGGACGGGCAGATTGTCCAGCACGATAATATCGCCTGGGCTCAGCGTCGGCACGAGAACATGCTCCACATAGGCCTGAAAAATCTCGCTGTTCATGGCGCCATCATGGACGAAGGGTGCGGTCATGCCCGTGAGGCGCAGGCCAGCGGTGAAAGTGGTGGTTTTCCAATGGCCATGAGGAACGCCTGCCCGACAGCGTTCTCCGCGTAAAGCACGACCACGCAGACGGGCCATCTTCGTGGAGAGACAGGTTTCATCAATGAAGACCAGACGGTGCGGATCGAGGTCAGCCTGGCCGTCGAACCAGTCCTGCCGACGTTTCAGGATATCTTCACGCTCCTGCTCCAATGCATGTGCGGTCTTTTTTTGAATGTCCACCTATGCTGACGCAGCCATCGACTGAGCATGCTGCGGCCGATCCCGACGGATTGCTCATCCTTCAGGCGCGCTACCATCTCCTTGAGCGTGATATCTTTCTGCGCTTCGATCATGCCGACGATAAAGGCTTCATGTCCGTCCAGCTTTGAGCCGCGTGGCTTGCCCGGACGCCGCGCCGCCCGTTCGCCGCTTTCACGCTCACGCCGGAGCCACCGGATCGCCGTCGAAATCCCGATCCCGAACCGCTTCGCCACTGAACGGGCTGACCCGCACGCTGCTCCGGCTTCCAGAACGCGCACCCGAAGATCGTCACTCAATGCTCGTGCCATCACCATCTCCATCAATGGAAACGGTGAATCACAATCTATGCCCCTTGTCACCCCACACGATTCATCGTTCAGTGGACGTGCTCTAGCCCACCGGCTCCTATCCGGCCCGCGTCCGGATTGCCCTGACTGCAAAAAATCTCTTGTCTGATGTCGAATTCGTGCCGATCAACCTGTGGAAAGGCGAACACAAAAAAGCTGATTTCCTCGCCAAAAATTATTCCGGAACCTTGCCGGTCTTCGAACTTGAGGATGGAACCTGCCTTGCGGAATGTACGGCCATCACGGTCTATCTCGATGCACTTGTTGGAGAACCCACGCTGACCGGCCGAATGCCGCTTGAGAAAAGTGTTTCAACTCCACGGCGTGAATGCCGAAGATCAGGTTGCGCCAAGCCGGAAACTGAGCCGGCATCAGATGATCCGGTTTTTCGAGAAACTTCCGCCGACAGTGATTGGCATTGAAGCCTGTGAGGCCTCCCATCACCGGGCCAGAACCCTTGGCGCACTTGGCCACAAAGTAAGGCTGATGGCGCCACAGCTTGTCAAACCGTACGTCAGGCGCAGCAAGAATGATGCGGCAGATGCCGAGGCTCTCTGTGAGGCGATGAGCCGTCTGGCTGCGTACAGACAGGCGGACCCCACTCCAGTGCCGTGACCACAGCAGTGGGGCACCCTGCGGCGTGGGCCTGACGACCTGTGCACCCGGATTGCGTTCCTGCTGACCGCGATCCGTCCTCCCTTCCATCCGAAATCAGCCATGCGGATGTCATGACGCCAGAAAGCGACAGACAGCCAGTCTTCGTCTCCTATGGCTGTTTCACGCAATCGGACAGCATGGCGGGACTGCCGTCACTGTTCTTCTTGGTGAAAATACACGCGTATACCCTGCCCATCGGCATGATGCTGTCTGCTCCCGTAATCACGGCACTATGGTGCAGGACGTACTGCAACGACAATAAATCAGCCCGGGGAGACATCAGAAGGGAAAACTGTTCTTTCCCAGCTGGATCGTGATCCATTTTACTTCCGTCATTTCTTCCATGGAATAGCGTCCGCCTTCCCTGCCAAAGCCACTGTTCTTTACGCCGCCAAAGGGCACGTGGGGTTCATCTGAAATAGTGCAGTCATTGACATGGACCATGCCGGATTCAAGGCGCAGCGACAGGTCAAACGCTTTTTGCAGATCATTGGTGATAACGGCGGCGGACAGGCCGTATGACGTGTCATTCGCCAGTCTCAACGCATCTTCCGCATCCTGCGCACGAAAGATGGATACGATGGGACCGAAGCTTTCCTCATGATAAATACGCATCGCCGGTGTCACGCCTGTCAGGATGGTTGGCGCGTAATACGGGCCATCATGCGTACCACCCAGCATGACCGTGGCGCCATGGGCGCGGGCATCCACGATATGCCCGTCAATGAAGTCGCATTGCGCAGGACGGATCAGCGGTCCGATCACCGTTGCCGGGTCGCGTGGGTCGCCTGTCCTGATCGTGCGGGCCTTTGCGACGAATTTTTCACAGAATGCATCATATAGCGGTGCTTCCACGATCACGCGCGAACTGGCCATGCAGACCTGCCCCTGATGCAGGAAAATGCCAAATGCCGCTGCATCCACAGCATAATCCGGATCGGCATCCTTCAGCACGATCAGCGGGCTTTTCCCGCCCATTTCCAATGTAAAGCGCTTCAGGTTGCGCGCCGCCTCCATCGCCAGATGTTTGCCCGTGCACGTTGAACCGGTAAACGTGATCTTGCGTACACGCGGGTCACGCACCAGTGCCTCCCCCACTGCTACACGGTCCCCGACCACGACGTTCAGCACACCTGGCGGCAATCCGGCCTCGGCAAATATATCGGCGATCAGTAGGCCCGAAACAGGCGTTTCCTCCGACGGTTTCAGGATAAAGGTATTCCCCGCCGCTAGTGCCATGACCACTTTCTTCATGGACAGCAGAAAAGGGGAGTTGAAGGGCGCGATCCCGACAATGACCCCCAACGGCCGCCGCACCGACATGGAAACCTGCCCTGCCTGTGTCATGGGCATCGTTTCACCGAATGCATGCCGGACATCGCCGACAGCACTTTGCAAAAGGTCGATGACGTAATCGATTTCCCACAATGCCTTGGAAAAGACGGAGCCGCATTCCGCAATCAGCGCATCGCGTATTTCATCCCGGCGGCGGTGTATGACGTCGCGCACACGTAATAACAGGCATTCACGCGCGCCTGCCAGTGTCGCTCCCCATGTCCGGGCTGCGCGTGCGGCGGCATCCAGCGCGCGTTCGACTTCCGCCGGCCCTGCCTGTTCCACACGGGCGAACAGGGAACGATCAGCAGGGTTGAAATCATCAGCCAGTGGCTGTCCCGTACCGTGCACCCACGCACCATCAATATACAGCCGGTAGGTCGGCACACTATTAGTCAGGGAAAAGGATTCAGGGTTCACCGTTTATTTCTCCAGCCCATATTCGCGGATTATAATCATTACATGCCGTATTCCGACTGGATCAGCCTGACCGCGCGCGCGCCGATCATGGCGCAGGGGGCCATCGTGTTGCCACTGGTAATGCGCGGCATGACCGACCCATCGGCAATGCGCAGTCCCTGTACGCCATGGACCTTTAGCGACCCGTCCACCACCGATCGTTCATCACGTCCCATGCTGGCGGTACAGGTCTGATGGAAATAGGTGCCCGCCGCATCGCGTATGAACGTATTCATATCGGTCGTATCCAGTGGGCCGGGCATGACTTCACGCCGGACAAATTCCCGCAATTCCGGTGCATTACCCATTTCACGGCACAGTTCCGTGGCCCGCAGCAGCGCGTTGACATCTGCTTCCTCTGACAGGAAATTGGCGTTGATTCTTACCGGGTCATCAGGGTCCGCGCCAGTCAGTTCCACCGAACCCCGGCTTTTGGGCTGGATCAGGCCCGGCGCCAGCGTCCAGCACAGTGCGGGGTCGACCGGCAGGTTGTAGCGCGGCCCCGTGACCTCGCTGCCGAACGCCTTTTCCTCCAGCACTGGCTGGAGGTCCGGTCCCGGCAGGGCGGAATCACTTTTCCAGAAGAACGTGAACTCGGCCGAATTATTGCGCGGGGGTTCAGGCCGCCGGTATTCAAACACGCACCCGGCCAGCAGGATATGATCCTGAAAATTCTGCCCGACCCCCGGCAGGTGCTGGACCGTGCGTATGCCATGCTGCCACAGATGCGCCGCATTTCCTATGCCAGACAGCATCAGCACCTTTGGCGTATTGATGGCCCCCAGGCTCAGTACGACTTCGGGTGCGTAAAAACGCTGGACCTGACCGTCGCGCACGCATTCAACCCCAATGGCACGGCTGCCCTGCATGATCAGGCGGCGGACCGTGGTGCCCAGCAGGACCGTCAGATTGAGCCGGTCCATGCGTGGGCGGATGAAAGCCGTCGCCATGGAAACCCGCTGGTGATCGCCACGGACCGTCACGTTGGGAATGCCCGCGGCCCCGGCCTGTTCCATGGCTTCGGCATTCAGGTCCTCGACCGCCGGGATCCCCTGCGCCTGTGCCGCGCATACTAGTCCGTGCGCCACAGGCACGGGATTGGCCGGACGGGTGACATAAACGGGACCGCCAGATCCCCGCAGGCGGCTGTTAGGCGGCCCGTCCCAGTCTTCCAGCTGTTTGTACAGATCGACAACAGCATCATACCCCCAGCCCGGATCGCCCGTGACCTCGGCCCAGTAATCGAAATCGACCTTATGCCCACGTGCCCAGACCAGACCATTGGTGCTGGAGCCCCCCCCCAGTACGCGGCCCATGGGCAGTGGTGGGGTCCGGCCGTTCAGCGCGGGTTGGGACGTGGCGCGGAAACCCCAGTCATACTGGTTGCCGATATTGGACATCCATACACGGGAATCAGTAATGACGGGCACCCGGTCATCGCCGCCTGCTTCCAGCAACAGAATGCGCAGGTGCGGATTATCCGCCAGCCAGCCCGCAACAACACATCCCGATGTGCCGCCACCGCAGACAATAATATCGTAGTTTTCCATCAGCTTCACGATCCTGCCCCCTGTTTGCGCAGGCAGATTTTCCTGCGCTGCATGTCCGTCACCCCATCGGAGATGATAATGATACCCTGTGCATCCTTATGCATTGCCGCCTGTGATGCCGGCTTCTGACCGGCTGGCGGGATCATCCATTCCCTGCGCGGCCAACCTTCCTCCAAACATAAGTTCAGCATACTGAATAATCAGGCCATGCCATTCCGGCCGGAATTTGCGATTACGGGACAATGGTCACATTGTCTGGCATCACGAACTTTCCTTCGCCTACCCCCACCTGCACCACACGACAGGACTGGAGACCATATTGAACGACCTGCCGGACAGCGCCGCCCCGCCATCGGCGGATGCCACATCAAGCTTTTACCGCAACCATCTGTCCCATCGGGCGGGCTTCCTGATCCGGCGGCTGCACCAGATCCACCTATCCCTGTTTGCAGAGGAATGCGCGGACTTTGGCGTGACACCGGTGCAGTACAGCATCCTGACGGTCGCTGCCGTCCATCCTGACATCGATCAGGCCAGCCTGGGGCATGAAGTGGGCGTGGACCGGGCGACGCTGGCCAACGTGATCGCACGGCTGAAGGCGCACGGCCTTATCAGCCGCAGCAAGAAGGCAACCGACCGGCGGGTCAACCTGATCCGTGTCACGGCGCGTGGGTCGGCCGTACTGGCGCAGATGGACGGTGCGGCCCAGCGCGCGCATGAACGCACCGTAGCCGCCCTGCCCGAAAATGAACGTGCATTGTTCATAAGTTACCTTTCCTATCTGGTCGAAGCCGGAAACGAACACGGACGCGCGCCCCTGCGCATCGGGTAACATACCCCTTACAGGTCCAGCACAAGGCGGGGCGTGCGGCTGCGTGAACAGCAGATAATCATCCTGCCCCGGCTATCATGCAGTTGCGCGCTACGCACGCTGTCGCGGTGCAGGGGTTGGCCTTCCAGCACGATGGTCTCGCACGCGCCACATATGCCTTCCTCGCACGAATACGGCACATCTATGCCCGCTTCCGTCACCACCTCCAGCACGGAGCGGTCGGCCGGCACGTGCAGTTCACGCCCCGAACGCGCCAGAACCAGTGTAAAGGCGTCTCCCCCGGTTTCGTCCCCCTGCATCGGGGCGGCATGGAAACGTTCGACATGAACGGTTTCAGGCGGGAAACCGGCAGTTGCCAGCGCCAGTTCCGCCAGCATCCGTTCCGGCCCGCAGCAATAGATTTCGCTGCCCGCCACGATATTCCCCACCACATCGACCAGCCGGGGGCGGGTGGCATCACCGAAATGCAGCGTGACATCAGGCCGCTGTTCAAGGCGACCGACAAACAGGGCATGTTCGCGGCTACGGCACCAGTAATGCAGATGGACCGATCGCTCCAGTTTACGCAGCCGTTCATACATAGGCAGCAGCGGTGTAATACCCACGCCACCGGCCAGCAGCACAGTATGGGCAGCATCCTCGCGCAAAGCAAAGGCATTGCGGGGCGGGCTTATGGCAAAAATCATGCCTACACGCGCATGGTCGTGCAGCCAGCGTGAGGCCCCCCGCCCCTCCGCTTCGCGCTTGACGCCAATGGTATAGGGCCGGGTGGACAGCAGCGAGTACTGCCGGACAGTTCCGTCGGGCAGGTGCAGGTCGATATGCGCCCCCGGCGTTGCGGGGGGGAGCGGATTTCCGTCAGGGGCTTCCAGCGTGAAGGTCCACAGATCCCGCGCGCCGAAGGTAATAGTGGTCAGCCGGACGGGTATCGTGCCGTCCGGCGCTGCGGGGTCAGTAAACGCCATAGGTAATGCCCATGCCCTTGATCCATGCACGGTATTTCTGTCCCAGCAGGTCACTGCGGTGATGCAGTTCCTGCCGCAGGTCCACGGGAATGCGTTCAGGGCGCTGGGTATCGACAATGGCCGCATCCTGCGCATAGACCAGATCCTGCCTGCGGCGAACGTCTTCCACGGTGGGTTGTGGATCGAAATTCGTGGCGCAGCAGATACGGATGATGCTGGTCTGTTCATCCACGATCTGTGCCGTAAGATAGGTACAGAAACGGTCGGCCTCGTTGCCTTCATGCTGGCGCGCGGGATCGGAAATGATCAGGCGCTTTTTGAAATACGCGACCAGCGGGCGAAAACATTTATAGGCATAATAGGCGATAACGGGCACCTGCCGGGGATCGCCATAGGGCTGTGTCACGCGTACCTCGGACGTGAAGAGGCCATCGGCGGTTTCCTCCACCTCATAGGGCGGGATGGGATCGGGATTGTCATAAATGCCGTTCACGCCCGCATGGACAAAGGGAAAATGGCTGGGATCCATGAAGTTTTCGACCGCACGATAGCCGGACCGGAAACGGTAGGGACCGCAGTTCACTTTCTGGTACGCCGGGTCATCCCATTCGGGAAAGACGGGAATATCACGCGCGGGCGTGCCCGTGCACACCCATATGAATCCGTAGCGTTCGTGCACATGGTGGGTAATGGCCCGGGCCTTCTTCATGGGCTTTTCGCCCGGTGCGGCCGGGATCAGGATACAGGTGCCGCATCCATCATATGTCCAGCCGTGATACGGGCAGATGACGGTATCATTGCGCACGAACCCCTTGGACAGCCGCGCGCCACGGTGGATGCACAGGTCGTCCCACGCATGCACCTGCCCATCGGTTGCGCGCCACAGCACGAGGTCACGTTCCATAAGGGTGACGGCTACCAGGTCGCCCGGCGTCACGTCTGTTGAAAAACCGACGACATGCCAGTCATTCAGCAGCGCCGCATCCTGACAGCCCTGCAGGTCTTCACTGATATTCTTGACAACATTCATGATACGTCACTTCCACGCCGAAGCAGTTTTCTATTGCGAGACGACGGACGCACTGCCTGCCGTGGCCACGGCCTGCGCCATCTGGTGATAGGTGATTTTCTTGATTTCGGTCCGGGACGCACCGATATGCGCCCGGATCAGACCTTCCGCCGTTGTGGCGCAAGGATTGTCCAGTGCCCGTATGATGGCCGCATGTTCGTCATAAGTGGCGGCGATCCGGTCGGGATTTATGAAATCCAGCCGCCGGATCACGCGGATGCGGTCGGTCAGGCGGGTAAAGGAGCGCAGCATTTCCGCATTGCCTGCAAGACGCACCAGCGTGTGGTGGAAGGCTTCGTCCGCTTCGGCCACCAGCAGGCCATCCGTCTGCCGCGCCGCGTGTGGCACGTCCCATACCGCGCGCAGGGTGGATAGGTCGGGGCGGGACGGCTGCGCGCACAGGCGGTGGATGGCGATGACCTCAATATCCGTGCGGAAATCATACAGGTCACGGTAGTATTCCAGATCGACCGGCCTGACCTGCCAGCAGGAATGTCCCCCCACGTGCTGCACGAACCCCTCATGCGCCAGCAGGTGCAGCGCCAGCCGTAACGGCGTACGGGACACCTGTAGGACAGCCGTCAGTTCATGTTCCGAATAACGCTGTCCCGGCGGCATGCGGAAATCGACGATTTCCCGCTTGAGGGTTTCGTACGTCCCCTGCGCCAGTGTGCCGCGCGCGCCGTCCGGCTTCACGAACGGCATGATGGAGGTCACGTTTATGTCGGAAATCTCATCGGTCATACTTGTTTCCTTTTCGGGAATCCACGTGATATCCAGTTTGGGATCCCAAATTACATCCAGGCGGAATGAAAACAAATCGAAACGTTTTCTGTCAATCAGATCCTGTGGTTTTTTTTTACGGAGTATCCTGATCATGGGCGTTATCCTGCCCGTCCACCATGGACATGAGGAGCGTGGCGGCGTGAACCAGCACGCCATCAGGTTGGCGCAGGCCATCAAGAATGCTGAAATGGTCCGCCCCCGGCACAGGCAGCAGCATGCCCGGCGCATGGCTGGCCGTACGGTAATCATGGAAGGCGCGGCTGTCCCCGCTCAGCGCGGACAGTTCCCTCGTACCATACACGATCCCCAGCGGCTTGGGTGAAATGGCACGCCGCAGGGGGGACAGGTCCATGATCTCATCATCCGTAAGACGCAGCGCGTCATTGAGCCATGTGTCGCGCAGGGGACCCAGTTCAAATATGCCTGAAATCGCAAGCCCCGCCGCGATGGACGGATGATCCAGCGCCAGTGCCGACAGCGTGGCGCCAGCCGACCACCCCGCGACAAGAAACGGTCCCGATATGCCCATCGCCCCGCCATAACGGGACAGCCAGTCAATGGCCGCATCGACTTCAGCCACAATCCGGGACAGGGAGGCCTGTGGCGCCAGCGTATGACCAGGCATGGCCACGGACCAGCCCAGCGCCTGCACGCCCGTGACAAGGGCCGCGAAATCCTCGTGCCGGTTCATTTGCCAGTAACCGCCATGGATGAATATCAGGCATGGCATATCCGGTCGCGTGCCGGGATAGAGCGACCAGCGGTTACGCTCCCCCGCGCCATAGGCCTGATCGGGTATGGGTTGCATGACCTGTGCCGAAGCCACGCGCAACGCTGCCATGTAGGCTCGGCTGCCTGGCACCGCGCCGGCATTGTCATAGGCCGCATTGCGTTCGCGCGCACTCAGCATGCCCCAGTCACGCATGGGCGCGGCAGCGGGGTCCGTATCAGCCCGCACCATCATGACAGCGGCGGGATCAGGGGACTGTCGGCCTCGAAGCGCTTGCCCGCCCGCAGGCAGAACGCGGGCATGAACATCCGTTCCGTCTGCATGGTGAACCTGCTGTTATCCGTCATGGAGAACTGGCCTTCGTGCAGGTCGAGGACGGAAATATCCGCCTCCCTGTCCACCTGAAGGGACCCGATCTCATCTTCCATACGCAGCATGCGCGCGGGGTTTGAGGTGACGGTTGCAATGACCTCCTCCATTCCAACCCCCAGCGCCAGCAGCTTCGACATAGCGTTGGTCAGGTTGAAGGGGGCAACGCCAAAAAAAGGATTGCTTTCCCGCACGTCATCGCTGCCGCCCTTGGGCAGGCGGACATTATAGCCATGCATGTCCGCCCCCAGCGTATAGGGATGGATACCGGCATCAATAACGGTCCGTGCCATTTCGAAGGAAAAATGCGATCCATGCCCGACATCGACCGTCACCCCGCGTTCCAGCGCGGCCCAGACCACCGGATGGACCTGTCCCGTTTCGGTGGAGATGAAGCCACCCGGATGCCGGGTGAAGGGATGGGCCAGCACGTCGCCTTCCTCCATAATCGGCACAAGTTCACGCACGATTTCATCCGGCTCGATATCGGGTGCATCATCCGGCATGGGCCATAGCTGACCCAGATGAATATACAGCGGAACACCGGCCTCCCGCGCGATCTCCTTGCCGATGCGGATCACTTCCAGCCCCCAGCGGGAAACGCCACCAATTTCGGCATGCGCCTTGATGCCGCGCACCAGATCCCTGTTTTCCCGCGCAGCGCGGACCGTATGTTCGATATTTGTCTGTCCGGGACCATAAAGTTCCGGGTACAGGTGCCCTTCCAGCCCGCCCACCAGATAGGCGGACAGAAAGCACAGCACCCGGCTGTCCGACGGTTCGGCAATGAAATGCCGGAACCCGCCAATGGTCATGCAACTGGGGCCTCCCTGGTCCACCAGCGTGGTCACACCAGAACGCACGCCAACCAGATCCGCCTCCAGCCCGAAGCGACCCGTCACATGCTGGTAGATATGGGCGTGGGTGTCGATCATGCCCGCAATGACGATCTGGCCGGACACGTCGGTTACATCACGCGCTGTCGCGGCCGGGTCGATGTGGGGTGCGATGGCGATAATGCGTCCGTCCCTGACCCCGATATCGGCAATGCCGTCATATCCCGTCATGGGATCGATCACTCGACCGCCACGCAACAAGGTATCGAATTCTGTCATCAGACCCCTCCCTTTTCAATTACTCAGTATGCTGAGGGTTTTTATAGAAAGCAACACATGATCCGGATTCGCAACAATTACCGATTCTCACACTGATTTTTACAAAGAAACGAAATGCACGGCGCCGCGCCAGCCATCAGGCTTGGCCCGATGGCGCGTTTCAGGCAAGGCTTCTGTCACGAGTTTTATGCAGCAGCCCGTACAGGATAATCCCCTGCCCCACCAGCGCTACGGCCGGCAGCCAGACAAACCCCATACGGATCCAGAACGCGATATCGGGATTATCGGCATTTCCGGTCGGTGTGTAATGTCCCATCCTGAGGAACCAGACCAGAATGAAGCCCCCAATGGCCATGGAAACCTTGCTGACCAGCGTATTCAGTGCGTAGGCCATGCCCGCCATGCTTTTTCCATGCCGGATATGGCCATGTTCAATCGCATCCGCCAGCAGGACATAATATAGTGGTGAGGCAAGGCCCGTCACGATACTGAACAACGCGAACGTAAAGATGATCCCCCACGTTCCCCCTACGCTGTTGCCGATACAGATTTCGCAAGTGGCCTGCACAATCACGGCCCCTACGAAAGCATGCTGGTAACCGCGCCACCGGCATGCCACCGGCGTCAGCAACGCCCCGATGAACCAGCAAACGGTGGCAAGCGTTAGCAGCATGCCCCCCAGCGTGGCCGATCCATGCAGTACGATGCGGGCATAATAGACTGCAAAACCACTGGTTGCGGCAATACACAGGAATTGCAGGAAAACAACGGCATTACTGATATGCCACAGTCCGTTGCGCATCAGCCCGGACAGCAGTTCCGGCAATGATGTCCGGCGCCCCGGCAGGGGATTGCGGATAATGCAGCCACGATAGACCATCCGCCACAACAGGCTGCCCAGTATTGCCAGCAGCAGGACATAGATCGTGATGCCCGTGCGCTGCTGGGTGGGGTCACTTCCCCCGCCCAGAAAATTGATGGCGGGAATGGTCAGCAGCGCAATGATGAACTGGCCCGCGTAACACCCCATCATGCGGAACGCATTCAGGCCGATCCGTTCATCGGCCCGGGTGGTCATGAGATTACCCAACGTACCGTATGACGTATTGATACCCGAATAGACCGCGCCGAAAATGATATAGGACAGGCAGGCCCAAATGACTTTGCCTGTGTCGGAAAATGGCAGCGGCAGGAAACACATGAAGGCCGAAATGCCAAACGGCACACTCAGCTTGCCAATGAAAATACTTATGATCCCGCCGCCCCTGCGGTCGATCAGGTAACCTGCCAGTGGATCACATATGGAATCAAATATCCGCGCAACCAGCAGGATCCACCCGACATCCGCCAACGGCAGCCGGTAGATGTCCGTGTAATAATACAGCAGATAGGATGCCGTCATTCCCCACATCAGATTGGATGACAGGTCACCACAACCATATGCAATCTTTTCACGCAATGTCACCGGAACCATGTCGCTGACGGGTGGCGTGTCATCGCAGGGCGGTGTTGCCAAGGCCTTCATGGGGATTATCCTTGTTATAGCCGGCCGGCCTTATATTCCTGCGCCAGATGGACGCATGCCCGTACTGTCATGGCCATGACGGTCAGTGTCGTACCAAGTGTCCCTCCACTGGGAAAGCTGCTGGCGTCGGTCACGACCACATTAGGCGCGTCCCAGCACTGGTTATACGGGTTGAGCACCGATACCTTCGGGTCCGTGCCGATACGCGCGCCCCCGCTTTCATGAATGGCGGCCCCCATGACCATGCTTTTGGGGAACATATGCCGGATCAGCATCCGGGCCAGAAAATTACGATTCGGGTATAGTCCCGGCCCGCGCTCCTCCAGCCCCAGCGGCGATGCCCAGAAGTGGACGGTACCGCCGCTTGCCTCGATCATCCGGGCGCAGTCCCTGATCTGGCTTTCCAAGGTCGCGCGTTCGGGCGCCTGCACAGCGCAGCGGATATGCGGCAGGGGCATTTTCCAGCGGTCCGTCCGCTTCGGGTCCAGACTGACGCGGTTGTCATAATGGGGCAGCATTTCCCCAAATCCCATGATGGAAATCAGCGTGGACTGCGCCGATGACGGGCCACCATAGCGATCAATCGATCCCTGGAACGAATATCCATGCGCGTAGGGATGCGGATTGCCGGGGTCCGTATGTCTGTAACGCGGGATATAGAACCCGCCGGTCTTGCCATAAAACGGGTGGTCGGGCAGTTCGGTCGCTTGCCCCGTGGCATTGGCGCGGGGAAATGCCCCGAACATGAGCGATGCGCACTGGTCCATGTAATAATGGCCCAGTTGTCCCGTGCTGTTACCAATTCCGTCGGGATGTCGCGCACTGCGGGAGTTGAGCATGATGCGCAGCGTCTCCACCGGTGATGCGCACATGACCACGGCACGGGCTGGGATATGCGCCGCCTGCCGTGTCTCGCGGTTGATATAGCGCACGCCGGTCGCCCTGCCCGTCTCAGGGTCCGTCGTGATTTCCTGCACGATCGCATCGGATTGCAGGGTCAGCCGTCCTGTCTCCAGCGCAGCCTTCAGGGCCGGGGGCACGGCCGCACCGTCATGGGGCGTAAAGCGCCAGGCCACGACATGGCGTTCGGGCCATTTTTCCTCAACCGTCTGGCAGAAATATTTCTCCGTAGGGGTCAGGACCGCCGGTTCGGCCATCACGCCGTCAGGCGCGGTCTCCACCGCATCCATATTTCCGTGAATGCCAAGGAAGCGTTCGACCTGTTCATAATAAGGCACCAGATCGGCATAGGAAATAGGCCAGTTCACCCCGCCTGTCTGGTGGCTTGCACCCTTGAAATCATAATCCGACCACCGGAACAGTACCCTGCCGAATACATGCAGCCGCCCGCCGACCTGACGACCCCGTATCCACAGATACGGGGCGTCCTTTGGCGCGGTATACCCATGCGACCAGTCATTCACGAACAGGCGTTTCATCTGTTCATTGAAAAAAGCCACACGCGACTGCAGGTGCTGGCCCGACAGTGTCGCACGGATGCGCGGCATCAGTTGCGCATCACGCGTGGGGCGCTTGCGCGCGATATCCGACAGTTCCTGCTGCGGTATCGACCGGCCCGCTTCTAGCAGGAGGACACGCAGTCCCTGTTCCGTCAGTTCCTTTGCTGCAAAACTGCCCGCCGCGCCAGAACCGACCACAATGACATCATGCGTGTCTGGACTCATCTCAATCTCCATATCTCGTAATAATCCACAACCGGATCGGGGTGCCGTTACTGGCGCGCCAGCATACGGGCGCATGTCTTTCGGGCATGGACAAGGGCAGCGGCAGGATCCTTGCAGGCATCCAGTTCGAGTATGGGGCCACTCAGCAATGGCGCACGCTCCAGCACGTCCGCCCATTGCGCAAAATCAACCACGCCATGGCCCATTTCACAGAAATAGTCCCGGTGGCGTTCATGGATATGCGCATCAATCGGGGTTTCACGCGGCATAGGGCCAAGGGCGTCTTTCCAGTGCGCGGTCACGATACGGTCACGGTGGGCGCGCAGTACCTCGATGGGGTCGGAGCCTTCCAGCGTGATATGCGCACTGTCGGGACATAGCCCGACATAACGTGGATCAGTCAGCAGCATGAACAGTGCAATGTCACGTGACTGGCAGAACATCGTATGCGCTTCGGTATGCAGCGCCAGGGCAATGCCATGTTCCGCAGTCGCCGCGCCAATATGATTCAGCAGGTCCGCCACCGGCAGGGCCGCATGAAGATCGACAAAACATAGCGGCTTGTGCAGGAAAGTCTGGCGCAGCGGCAGTCCGGCCACCAAGATCCGCCCCCCTGTCTGTGACAAGAAACGGGCCGCATCCGTGGCGGAGCGGATCATGTTGTCCCATTGCGTCCCCCGCTCTGCAACCGGCGGGGCCGCTTCGATGTCGGCAAAAAAGGCGGACCATATCTCCAGCCCTCTGCGCCCCAGTTCGTCACGTACGTCCTGTGTCGTACCGAAGGCTTCAATGAGGCCCGACCAGTTGAATGGTGGAAATGTAAGCTCTATCCCCCGGATGCCCGCTTTGTGCAGGGTATCAAGTATGCGGGTCCAGAAATGACGCGGATCCTGTCCGGCCAGTGTGGCGATTCCCTGGGAATCCGGCACGCCCCAGAATGCGGGATTGTAGAATGTAACAAGGTCGGCACCAAAATCAGCAGACATCAGGGTTTTACTTTCGTCAATTACGGCAACTTTGTTCAGAATGACGTGGAAACCGTGCCGGTCATGGAAAAGCGCGGCTCGACAAAGAAGGTATTGGGGGACACTTCATCCGCGTTGGACATCTGCCCGTTCATCAGTCGGACCTGCTGCGCATTGGTCGTGACGCCGGTCGGCGCGGTACGGACGATGGAGCCGGTCAGGTTGGTAAAGTTGAGGCGGAATGTTGGTGATTTCGCAAATCCGATCGGACGGGCGCGGTACCCCAGCGACAGGGTATCGGATACATAACCTGGCATCCGTTCATCACCCGCCAGCGTCACCGACTGGGAGCCGGCATAATGCAGGCTGGCATTGGCGAAGAAGCCCCGGTAATTGTATGTCAGCCCGAAATTGGCCATGACCTTGGGTGACATGACCGCTTCATGTCCCTTGGTGGGAATATAGGATCCATCCAGAGGAATATTTGAGTCCATCGTCGCATGCAGGTATTCGACCGAAGCATACGGGCTGAAACCATGGAACGGCTTTGTCGATACCATAAGATCCAGGCCACGCGCGGTCTGGTTACCCGCATTGATGGTAGCGGACTGCCCTGCCGCGACATAGGTGGTCAGAAGCCGGTTGGTGATGTTGTAGTTAAATAGGGCCAGGTCAACCATGACCAGGTCATTGTGGAAACGGTAGCCCAGCTCCTCCTTGATGGCATACTGGTTACGTGGCAGAGATTCGGTGCGGGGATTGACCGCAAGGTTGGCGGGCGACGGCTGGCGGAAATCGCCTTCCGCATTGATATAGACCTGGTTGTGCGGATCGATCTGGTAACCTACGGCAAAATGCGGCAGCGGTATGCCGGTATTCATGCCCAGACGGTCATGGCTTGTCCCGGTGGCCGAATTGGCGTCCGACATATACCAGTAATTGGTCATGACATATTTCAGGCCCGCTTCCACCGTCAGATGATCATGCAGGTATTTTGCCTGATCCTGCAGGAAAATGGCATGCAGTTCATAGCCCGCGCGCGTGCGGGCAGTGGCCCGTTCGCCGTTGCCATAGAACAGCTGCGTGGCGGTATTGTCCACGTTCGGCATCGCGCCATTCGACTGCGTCAGGTTATTGGGTTCCTTGAAAATCTGGTCGTCGTTTTCATACCAGTAGCCAAGGCTGACACGGTTATGCCGGTCGGGGCGATAGCTCAACTGTGCCACGGCGCCGGTCTGGATGAACATCTGCTGCTGGTAATACGCCGTCACGGCCTGCCCTGCCGCCACCGGGGAACCGTTGCTGGTGAAATACTCGCCACTGGCGGTGGTGCCACCGCTATAGCCTTCGGGGCCGAAGCCGGTATTGAAATAGGGTGTCAGGTCAAATGCGAAACGTGCAGGCAGTTCAATATGGATTGGAGATGAAATCGTAACTTCATTCCAATAACTCATATTGTTGCCCCAATAATTATTATTGGATTTGTCGTAATAGTTCTTCCAGCCAAATCCGTTGCCAGTATGTTTGTAGTCTAGGAACTCCTGTGCGGTGGCATAGTTGTCGACCACGGCGGCCGTGTGGTCCCATGACAGGAAGAATTTGAAATACGATCCATTCTTGAAATTGTCCTGTATGCCGAAATCCACGTTCTTGCGTTCGTTGATTCCCGCACCCATCCATGACCGTGCATGCGTATGGGAAAACGATACATAGGAACGCAGGTTGGTATGACCGATATTGCCGGATTCCAGGCGGATATACTCACGGGACATGTTATTTGTTCCATAGGAGAAATCGACCATGCCGCCCGCCTTCTTCGATGCGTTGTGCGTGACAAGGGACATGACGCCAGCCGCCGATGACGTGGCGGGTAGGTCGGTGCTTGCACTGCCGGGCGTGATGTTGATCGCCTCGATATCCTCGGCGTCAATATCCTGGTTGATGTAGTTGATGCCGGTTGCCGGACCACCATTGATTGTTGTCGTCTGGTCAGCGTCCGTCAGGCTGCGGATTTCGGCAGCACCGGTCACCCCGCCCGTAATGCCGGATGTATTGTTGGTCGCGACGTTCATGCTCGGCACATTGCGGATCAGGTCCACGACCGCAGCCTGCGGCGAGCGCATTTCAATATACTGCCGCCCGACCGTCTGCACCCCGTGCGGCGCGGTTTGTAGCCGCATCATCCCCCCGCCGCCGTCATCGGCATTCCGTCCGGAGGTGACATGAATGTCTTCATGCGGCGCGGGAGGCGCGTTTGCTGCAGGCGATGCCGTCCTGCTTGCAGCCTGTCGCGTCGGGGGATGGCGGGGGGCACTATGACCGGCTGTATCCGTAATCCCCGTCGTGGCAGCAGCAACCGGGTTTCCGTGCGCGTCATGCAGGAAGTAGAATGTACTGCAGAAACTCAGGAGCACGGATCGAAATGTTAAGGTAGAAACCTTCAGGGCCATTTCTGCAAATCCTTCGTCAGAAACCGTTTTCCATCAGAAGACGACATTCACGATTTATTGATAAAAATGTATCAAGGCACGTTTTGTAGAGGAATCTGGAGCCATTACGTTTCACGGCATACGATTGCCGTATCAAGACTCCCCTCCTTCCGTCAATTTCTTTTTCGTAACGATATGCCGATTTTACGGTTTCTATTTAAATAAACCTATGATTTATATGATTTTACTGTCTGTTATATATTTTTCCTATCCAACCAGAACGTTTTTGGTGTTTGTCACACATTTCGGAATCGTTATATGTTTGTATTCACATGGCATTCGTTTGCCAAGTATACATAGAAATATATAACAAACTCAATGAAATGATTATCCGGATAACAGTCCTGTAAACCTGAAATGCCTGTTCCGGCTCCCTGCAACCACTGTTGACCCGAAGCGGTCCTTGGCCCGATTTTTCCTGAACCGTGAAGGCTATCCTGACATGAATGGCAACTCCGCGCCTCTGTTCAATGACCTCGGCGGGATATATCATTGGCAAAACAGCAACAGTGGACGTACGCAGGTTATGGGCAATACGGAAGATGATGTCGGAGCGGCCAGGTCCGGTCGTGTCCGGATTGCCGATATCGCGCGGGAACTGGGGCTAAATCCATCTACCGTCAGCCGCGCCATCTCTAATCCCAACCGCGTCAATCCCGAAACGCACAAACTGGTAGCGCAGACGGCGCGGCGCATGGGCTATACCGCCAATCACCTTGCCCGCAGCCTGCGTACCGGGCGGACCAATACATTACTTGTCGCGGCCCCTTCCCAACCGGGGCTGCCGATATCGCCCGTTGTCATTGATGTGCTGCACGGTATTTTCTTCGAGGCAGGACGGATGGGCTACAGTGTCTTCATCCGTGAAACCGATCCATCAGGCATGGCACCGACCAATCGGCGCCCGCTGAGTGGTCTGGCGGACGGGATCATCAGCATCTCCGGCACCGCCGAGATTATCCAGTCAGGTGGCCTGGCGGCGGAAATGGCGCATCTTCCGCTCATCAGTCTTCTGACTGACCAGACACAGCTGAACATTCCGAGCCTTATCGCCGATGAGGCAGCCGGCCTTTACCAGGCCGCGGATTACCTGATCAGGCAGGGACATGTAAAACTGGCCTATATCGCAGGTCCGCTGGACATATCTGAACATGACAGGCCACGTTACCAGGGCTTCTGCCGGCGGCTGGAAGAAAGCGGCCTGCTGGATGGCCATGTCCGCATTGAGGGGGGCAGCTATGATTTTTCATCGGGGACACGCGCGGCGGAAACATTCCTTGACCTGCCCGACAAACCCACCGCCGTCATCGGCGTAAGTGACGCAGTGGCGCTGGGCTTCATCCGCCGGATCAAGGATGCCGGGCTGCGTGTGCCCGAAGATGTCGCCGTCATCGGTTATGACGACCTTGCCTATTCCGCCTATACCTCCCCCAGCCTGACAACAATATCGCAACCTACGGTTGAAATTGGCAAAGCCGGAACGCGACTGCTGATCGATGCCTGTTCAGGACGCTTTGACCTGAAACCGCAGCTGATCACGATGCCCACCCATCTGGTGCGCCGTGAATCAGCCTGATACCGAATTGCCGCGTACAAGCTGACGGGTCGTTACCGCAGGATTGTACGCCATCTCAGCCAGTCAAGGTAAATAACCATGGAAACAATATTGGGTCCGGGCATTTTCGCAGCCCAGTTCATTGGTCCTGCCCCCCCCTTCAACACCCTTGCAGGCATGGCACGCTGGGCGTCCGCGCTGGGGTACAGGGGCATACAGATTCCCACGCACATTCCTTCCTTCTTCAACCTTGAACTTGCGGCGGACAGCCGGACATACTGTGATGAGGTATCGGGCATGCTGGCCGCCTACGGCATGAAGATTTCTGAACTGTCAACACACATACAGGGCCAGTTGATGGCCGTGCATCCAGCCTACCGGATGGCATTCTCGGATTTCTGCCCGCCGGAACTGAAAGACCGCCCCGATGCATGGCCGCAATGGGCAACGCAGCAGCTTGTGCTGGCGGCGCGCGCGTCATGCAATCTGGGCCTTACGGCGCATGCTACGTTTTCGGGGGCTCTGGCATGGCCATATCTTTACCCATGGCCACCGCGTGCCCCGGAACTGGTCAGCGCGGCGTTTGATGAACTGGCCCGACGCTGGGCACCCGTCCTCAATGCGTTCGACCTTGCGGGAACGGATGTATGCTACGAACTGCACCCCGGTGAAGATCTGCATGACGGGACCAGTTTCGAACGTTTCCTGGATGCGACGGGACAACATCCCCGTTGCGCCATCTTGTATGATCCCAGTCATCAGCTATTGCAGCAGATGGATTATCTGGCCTTCATCGACATCTATCACAGCCGCATCCGGGCCTTCCACGTCAAAGACGCGGAATTCCTGCCATCGGGGCGGCAGGGGGTTTATGGCGGTTACGCAGGCTGGTCTGACCGGGCGGGGCGTTTCCGTTCACCGGGGGATGGGCAGATCAATTTCAAGGGCATCTTCTCGCGTCTGACGCAATATGGATACGCGGGCTGGGCCGTGTTGGAATGGGAATGCTTTCTCAAAAGCGCCGAACAGGGCGCGCGTGAAGGCGCTGCCTTCATCAACAGTCACATGATTGATGCAAGTGGACAGGCGTTCGATGATTTTGCCGCCTCGTCCCCACGGGACAGATCGTATTACAGGCATATGCTGGGGTTGAAATGACACGACTGCACCCTATCCGGCTGGGCATGGTGGGCGGCGCGCCCGGCGGCTTCATGGGCGATGTACACCGTATGGCACAACGCATGACTGGTCGTTTCATGCTGGCCGCGGGCGCATTGTCGTCCGATCCGCAACGCGCCGTGACGGCCGGAACCATGCTGGGGTTGCCGCCTGATCGCAGCTATGCCGACTGGCGTGACATGGCGGCACGGGAAGCTGCACGCCCTGATGGCATACAGGTCGTCAGCATCGTGACCCCCAATTACCTGCACCTACCCGTCGCCCGCGCGTTCATGGACCACGGCATAACCGTCATATGCGACAAGCCGTTATCTGCCGATCCGGCCGAAGCGGAAGCATTTGCCCGCGACATTCCCGATCCCGATGCCCGGTTCATCGTCACCTATACCTATAGCGGTTATGCCATGGTCCGCCATGCACGCCATTTGGTGGCATCAGGTGCGCTGGGCCGGATCCGCATGATACAGGTGGAATATCCGCAGGACTGGATGGCGCTGCCATCATCGGGAAACCTGGGATGGCGACAGGATATACGCCTTGGCGGCGCTGGCGGATGCCTAGGGGATATCGGAACGCATGCACTCCATCTGGCGGAATTTACAAGCGGGCTGGAATGCCGGCAGGTTTCCGCCCTGCTGACCCGGATAGATGAAAATGCTGCCGTGCCGGACAGTGCCCAGCTACTGCTGCGTTTTGCCGATAATGCCACGGGCGGAATGTGGGTCAGTCAGGTGGCCGCCGGGTGCGGCAATGCCCTGTGCATCCGTATATATGGGGAAAAAGCCGCCCTTGGCTGGCAGCAGGAATATCCCGACCAGCTTTCCTTTACCCCATTGGGAAAGGCCACGCAGATCCTTGAACGGGGAAGCACGGATGTGTCCGAACCCGTTTTTGTGCCCCGTGGCCACCCCGAGGGGTACGTCAGCGCCTTTGCACGGCTGTATGATGACGCCGCCAATCTTCTAACCAACCAGCCTGCCCCCCTGCTCCCGCGCTTCAGCGCCGGGTTGCGGGGCATGCGCTTTATCGAAGCCGCCCTGCAATCCAGCAGGAACAACGGGCAGTGGCACGACATTCGCGTCGGTTGATCCCGCGACAGGGTATGGTGGGCGTGTAAGGATCATGGATCCGCGCGCCGTCCGCCCCCACGGGTAGGCGGCGTACCGCCCTTTCCCAATATGAACAATCCCTGCCCTGGGGGATATACAAGGACAGGATCAGAACACAGGCTGACCGCGTTGAGCGCATAACCTGCGGCCAACAAACCCTTGAGACAATGCTCTTGTGACCCTGAAAAACGCATTTTCCGGTAGCACCTCTGTCCCGTTTGCCTTTGCGATGTCCGCCGAAATAGCTTTCATCAACTTCGATCTCACCGGAAAAGGGCGCATTACAGGCAATAGCCGCCATCTTTCAATACATCAACGGCTTCTATAATCCGCGACGGCGCCACTCCTATCTCGGGAGTATCAGCCCACTCGCTTTCGAGGCCAAAGCCGCGTAAAAGAGATCACATACCGGCACAAAACCGTCACAAGTCCAGTTGGCCAGGGTATCGATCAGGTCGGAGACGTCGGCCTCTTCCTCCTCGATCAGGGCGGATACACCCTGGCGGTGCAGGATCGGCTCGGCCAGCGAAGCCGTCAGCACCATGCGCTCGATCCCGAAGCCCGGATCGATGGTCTCGATCCTGTCACAGAGCAGACGGGTCAGGCGTCTGACGTCCCGCACCGGCATGGCCGTAGCCACACGGACGGCCTCGGTGCGGCTGTCCACCCGGTGCAGCAGCAGGTCAAGGCGGCGCACGCCCTGCTCGCGTTCCTCCAGCCCGGCGCATAGGGGCGGGACGAGTTTGGTGATGTAGCGGGCTATGGTCTCGGCGGCACTGATCGGTTCGGCAAAGTTCCGGCTGACCTGCACTGGCGCTTGCAGCCGGACCGGGACAATGGCTTCCGCCTGCCGCCCGAAAGCCTGGTCCAGCCTGCGGGTGACATCCGGGCCGAAGCGCAGGGCCAGCGGCGCGCGCGGCATGCCGGCCAGCGGGCCAATACGTGACACGCCCAGCCCATGGAGGCCATCGATGATGTCCACCGGCAGGCGCAGGGCTTCGATGGACAGATCAGTGATCGTTGCCGCCGTCTCACCGGGCGGCACGAGGGTAATGCGTCCCCGGCCATAGCGCGCCAGCGCATGGGCCGCACCCCATGTATCGGCGATCGCGGCCCGGGCCGTAATCCCGGACTCCTTCAGGCGCGTGACCATGTTTTCCAGCATGGCGGCCTCACCCCCATGCAGGTGATCGGCACCGGTCGTATCCAGCACGATGCCATCTGGCGGATCGGGAGCCACGATGGGGGCGATGCGGTGCTGGAACCACAGCGCCAGCCGCTCCAGCCCTGCCGGGACGCAGACCCAGCCTGCGGGCGGCGAGATCGACCGACAGGATGACCCGTCGCCGCCCTTCCCGCCCGACGAGTGCCAGTGGGCAGTCAGGCGCGGGCGCGTCGGTCCCCAGCCGCTTTCTGATCCGGTCTGTCGGCCAGAGCGGCAGGTAGAGTGAGACGACACGGTGCCAGTCTCCCTTTGGCATCACAGGCCTCCACTTCGAAATCGGCGCATTCGCCCGCGCGGGCACGGATCAGTTCGAGCAGCCAGCGGGACCGGCCGACGCCGGGGACCGGCAGCGGCACGGATGGCAGGACGGATACCCGCCACCGGGTGACCGAGGCCGTGGGCTGGCCGAAATCCGCGGCATCCGTCTGTCGCCGCCAGCGTCGTATGGCGATGCCCAGTGCGCCGGATGTCTCGGCCGCCAGCTGCAGGCGGCGTGACGCTGTCATGGACAGGCGGGCCACCTCGGCCACGACCGCGCCCAGACCCTGATGGCGCAGTGCTTCCTCGAAACAGGCCAGGACATCGACGTCCGAACTGGCCGCGACGTAAATGGTCCGTCGCGCCGACAGGCCAACCTGCTGCAATGCGGGGGCATACAGGTCCTGGCGGGTGGCGATCCACAGCACCTTTCCTCGTGTCCGGGCAGCGATCCCGGCAGAAAACAGGCCGGATGCTGCAGCATTCAGGGCGTCATGGCCGCCGCCGGCCACCTCATGCAGCGCGCCCAGCGCCAGGCCGCCATCTGGCAGGCGACTGTCAATCTCGGGCACGCCGAAGGGAAGCACCCCTCGTCTGCGTCGGCCCTGGTCTTCAAGGCGGCTGACCTGAGCTCTCAGCGTCTCCAGCGCAGGATGGGGTTGGGGTGCGGGCATGGGGTCGGACAGTCCATTCGGGTGTTTCTGGCACGGAATCAGTGATTGTGTTCATTATTTGTTCTGGTGCGGTGACGAATGTCAACCCATTCTGGAAAAGCAGCTGTGATCCGGACGCAGGCACAGGCCTGCCACACGGTCCAAGCTTGATGAAAACTGTCTGAATTACAGGGATTTATCAGAAACAGTCCGGCCATCCCCTTTGTTCAGGGTGGATACCGTCCGGCAGGACACCCATATTCGGACGCGCGAAAGGATGGCGTGATGTGCAACCTCTATGCGATGACCGGCAACCAGCAGGCGATCCGGGAGGCAGCCAGGGTCATGACCGACCGCACCGGCAATCTCTGCCCCCTGCCTGAGATCTGGCCCAACACCATGGCGCCCATCGTGCGGAACGCGCCGGATGGCCGCGAACTGGTCATGGCGCGATGGGGCATGCCGACCCCGCCGGGCTACCTGAAAGGCCATAGGGTCGATCGGGGTGTAACCAATATCCGCAATCCGACTTCAACCTGGTGGAAGCGCTGGGAAGGTGTCGCGCATCGCTGTCTGGTGCCGCTCACGTCTTTTTCTGAACCGGAGCGCCTGCCGGATGGCACCAGCAGGCCCGTCTGGTTTGCCCGGAGTGATGGGGAACCGCTGGCTTTCTTCGCCGGGATCTGGTGCCAGTGGACGTCAGTGCGGAAACTGGCCGATGGCGAGACGACGGATGACCTGTTTGGCTTCCTGACCACCGCTGCCAATCGGGAGGTCGGTGCCATTCATCCGAAAGCCATGCCGGTCATCCTGACCCGGCCGGAAGAACTGGACCTGTGGATAAATGCGCCTCTGGCCGAAGCGCTGCGATTGCAACGTCCCTTACCTAATAACGCTTTGGCTATTACGAAAGAAACCGTAATATATACAGGAAATACGAAACCGAATCATTCAGTATAGAATATTATAACTTAAATTATTTCCTACAATATAATTCATGATTCCGGGAATAAATCATATTATCTATACGATGACAATCAGGCGCTCCTACTACCTTAGCGCCTGAGTGTATTACAGAACCAATGTCACTGGAACAATGACCTAAGCGTGTTCAGAACGGTGACTGTCCACCCGCATCAGGATCTGGCTGCCGATCATCGATCCAGAGCAATGCCTCCCCCTCGCTTGTGAATGGGCCACCGTCAAGAATCCTGGAACCACTGAGAACATACCAACCATCTTCCTGAGGTGCTGGTGGGTTCGTCGTTTTATCGAGAAATAAAGGGATCATAATGTTTTCTCCGTTTCTGAACAGCAATGCCCGTTTGTTGATACTCGTCTAACGACAAAACAAAGGACGCCGCAACGAGATCCGCACAATAAGATACTATTATTTGTCTTTGAGTATCTTTTTCCCAAGAAGCTCCAACTGATCGACTTCAACGCCTTCGGGATTGTGCGTTGCCTTTTTGGCTATTTCTCGTTCCAGTTCGTTTGCATGCTCGTCGCCTTTGAGCACGTGCTCGGCAAGGCGGATAACTTCTTCACGCGTAAGAAGTTTTGGCGAATGCAAGGCTTTTCGTCCAAGGTCTCGCAGTGAACTTGCCGCATGCGGAACGCGATCATCAGACATAACTCAAACCTTTTATGCTATAAAAAGAAACCTAATCGACAAGATATTCCATGATTTATATTATCGGTCATGGACCAACGCCGAAGAATAGCGACTTTTCTGCGTATCAGGATCTTGTAGACTGACCATATGTATCAATGGCGACCGTCGCTTCGGTCGTCAGTACACGGAAGACGAAACTTTCTTCCAGATACAGTTCGACAGTATCGGCCGTGTGAGCCAGATAACCGATCGAAAAATCCTGTCCGATATCCAGTACAAGATCACCACCACGCATGGTAACGACAAATGCCCCTTCAATAGCAGGCGCCCAGATGAGTTTGCCGTCAATCATGGCCTCGATGTGTTTACGAACAGGATAGCCATCATCATCGCCACTGCTGATTGCCTGATAGGCCTGCGCGCCCAGAACAATCGAATACGGACCATTAACACCGGCCAGACGCAGTTCGGTCAGCGCCTGGGCAATGACGCGCGGGTAATCCTTTACGACGGACGGGAGTTTCAGGTGAATATTGGACGTGGCTGCCCGAATGCCTGGGATCCCGGCGGCATCATAACCATCGAAAATGGCCCGGTCTTCAGCAAAAGCGATTTTCTTTGCGGCGTCCTTGACCGGTTGCCAGTCGGAGTCCAGGGAACCGCGCTCCACGGCGTCAATTTCGTCGCGTGAAAGCGTAAAGGGAACACGCAGTTCGATGAGCGGCAGGACTTCTCGCTTTATAACATGCATACCATTATCCGGCGATGCGATCTCGCTGCCGCGCCCAGTTCCGATACCCGCCAGCGACAGTCCCTTTGGCTCAGGCATATCAACAATGCGTCGACCTGCCAGATGGCGCCGTATGGTGCGTGAAGCTTCCTCTTCAATCTGCCTCCACGCCGCACTGGAAATTGGGGCAAGATGACGATGGAGATTATTCATATCATGAGTCCTCTTTGAGTGAACCGATACGCAGGGACGTGCCATCGGCTGCTGCTACGATTGCGGGCGCTGGAGATACCTCTGCATGGAAGGCGGCATCAGCCGAAGAAGCAGGCGGCCCCATGTCCGGCGCGCCATCCAGAAAGTCAGCTGTCGGGATAAAAAACAGCGCGCCGGTGACTGCCGTGCTGACATCCAGAATACGGTCGTAATTCCCCGGCGGCTGTCCAACGAACATGTTTCGTAGCATCTGTTCCATCCGCGCGGGGGAACGGGCATATCCGATGAAATATGTACCGAATTCGCCCTTCCCCACCTGGCCAAACGGCATATTGTCGCGGACGATCTGAAGTTGCTCGCCATTTTCTTCAATCGTCGTCAGAACGTTGTGGGCATAACTTTTCTTGGCGGCATCTGCCTGTTCAATGTCGGAAAGCTTCTTGCGACCAATAACGTCTTCCTGCGTTTCGGTCGGGAGGGCGTTCCATTTTTTCAGGTCGTGTAGGTATTTCTGAATAATGACATAACTGCCGCCAGCGAATTCCGGATCTTCCTCGCCAATGATCGTAGAGTTGATGGCCGCCTGACCTGACGGGTTCTCGGTCCCATCCACAAAACCAAGCAAATCACGCTCGTCAAAAGATTTGAACCCGTGGACCTCATCGACAACCGTTGCTGCACCTTCAAGGCGTGAAACAATTGTCGCGGCAAGTTCAAAACACAGATCCATTCGTGTAGCCCGAATGTGAAACAGGAAGTCACCAGATGTTGTTGGCGCATGATGAACGCCATGGATTTCCCTGAACGGATGCAGATCCCGTGGACGGGGCATACCGAAGATCACGTCCCAGGCTGACGACCCGATCCCGGTCACACAGGTCAGGCGTCCATCGGGTATGCGAAAACCGACGCCACGCAATAACGAAGACATATCACCAAGCAAATCACGAACCTGTTTGCCAAGAACGGTGCGATCGCCTTCGTTCAGGGTAAGGACGAGGAATACAGCCGCCCGGGTCAGCCTGGCATCAACGGATTGAGGTGTGACCAATGTATGGAACCTCCTTGTATCGCTTTCGAAAGACATGGAGAAAGCGTTCTGGCGAAAAACCTGACAAATAATCCTGATTTGATGACCTTACAGCATAACCGGGAGCAAAGGAACACAGATATCGTCATAACCAAAACGCATATTAAGATAAACAGATAGTATTAGACACCTAATTACATGACGATATAGACAGCATATCAAAATACAACAGACAGCGTCGGGATGTTTTGGGGGCAGACGTTTATTCATACATGGACGATAAGACCGATCCGGACGGAAGGCAGGCAAATCCCTTAAACTCCGCCCTGCGCCGGACAGTGTCCGTTCCCTGGCGTTACGCCGCATTCCAGCAACTGGACCGTGTCGGGTATTCGCGCGGCCTGCCCCAGCCCTTCCCTACCGAAGCGAAAGCATGCGATATGACCAGCCAATCCAATCGGCACCTTTCCTTTCCCAAGGACAAGATCCGTATCCTCCTGCTTGAAGGAGTTCATGAAAGCGCCGTCAGACTCCTACAGGTCAACGGCTACGAAAACATCACATTCCTGAAAACGGCGCTGGAAGGCGAAGCCCTGCAGAAGGCGCTTGAAGGCGTACATATCGTGGGCATCCGTTCGCGCACGCAGCTGACGCGCGAAGTGATCGAGAAGGCCGATCGCCTGATCGCCATCGGCTGCTTTTGCATCGGCACCAATCAGGTGGACCTGGATGCCGCGCGTGAGGCCGGTATCCCGGTGTTCAATGCGCCGTACAGCAACACCCGCTCGGTGGCAGAACTGGTTATGGGTGAGATCGTGATGCTGATGCGCCGCATCTTCCCCAAGTCGGAAGAATGCAATGCCGGGATCTGGAAGAAATCCGCCACCAACAGCTGGGAAGTGCGCGGCAAGACGCTGGGTATCGTGGGGTATGGCTCCATCGGGTCGCAGCTTTCCGTACTGGCCGAAGCCTTCGGCATGCGCGTGTTCTATTACGACGTGATCGACAAGCTGGTGCATGGCAACGCAACGCCGGTCGACACGCTGGAAACCTTGCTGGCGCAGAGCGACGTTGTCAGCCTGCACGTGCCCCAGACCCCGGAAACGGCGGGCATGATTGGCGAAGCCCAGATCCGCGCGATGAAAAAGGGGTCGTTCCTGATCAACAACGCCCGTGGCAACGTGGTGGACCTCGACGCGCTGGCCGCCGCCCTGAAGGACGGCCACCTGCTGGGTGCCGCGATCGACGTGTTCCCCAAGGAGCCAAAGCAGGCCGGTGAATCTCTGGAAACGCCCATGCGTGGCCTGGATAATGTGATCCTCACGCCCCATATCGGAGCCTCCACAGCGGAAGCGCAGGAGCGCATTGGCGTGGAAGTGGCGCGCAAGCTGGTGGAATACTCCGACGTCGGCTCCACGCTGGGCGCGGTGAACTTCCCTATCGTGCAGTTGCCCGAGAACCCGCGCGGCACGCGCTTCATGCATGTGCATAAAAACGTGCCAGGCATCATGTCACAGGTCAATGAGATCTTCTCCAGTGAGTCCTGCAACATCACCGCGCAGTACCTGCAGACAGCGGGCGAACTGGGCTATGTGGTGGTGGAAGCCGATACCGGCCACGATGTCGAAAAAGACAACCGTCTCCTTGACCGCCTGCGCGCACTCAGGGGCACATTGCGTGCCCGCCTGTTGTACAAGCAGAAGTAGACAATTATTCTAGATATCATATCGGGACACACCGAATGGTGTGTCCCTTTCACCGAATATATTCGTCTATGTATATTTTTATTTATGCCTATATACACATATATATCTAAAACGATAAGTGTATCCAGAATATGACAGCCCGTCGAATGCCCGAAAGAAGTTAGACACCCTTGTCTATATCGTCGCCGGCGCGACTTTGAACTACGCGCCCAAAACCCGCCACGCGTGCGATAGCTGATCGTCGTATCGCGTAATTTGGCGCAACCATGGGATAGTGCCGGGGCAAGTCCCATCGTTCACGATATTCATCTACCGTCATACCGTAAACAGTATGGAGATAGCGTTTAAGCATTTTACGCTTTGTACCGTCTTCCAGACAGATGATATATTCAGGAAACACTGATTTGCTTACAGGGACGGCTGGTTTCTTCTTGAGACCCTTTCCCGATTTCCCGGGTCGTTCACCGCTGAGCGCAGCGTAGACAGATCTGATCAATGGATCAATATCATCTGCCGCAATCTTATTGTTATTTATATACGACAAAACAATAGTTACAACCTGTCTCCGGATATCGTCTCTACCTATACGCGTAACGATCGGGCAGTCATGCATCGAATGCTCCATATATGTTCTAAATGGTGAAAAACATAAACCGTATTTATGCGTTTATTTTTAATATATATTCTTTATGTAAGGTTTTTTATTCATTATCGCTGCTGGCGACAGAGATCATCCAGTTGTCCTTCAAAATCTATCTTTACGATGATCTTCCAGACCTCCCCCACAAAAGAGGGCAACGGGGATTCATACAATCTCACCAGACCAATCGAACCCGCGGAAAACCCGGAAAGACGCCGTATCTGCAATCTGCCCCGAGGGGGCACCCTTAGCGGAAACGAGGAAATTGGCAATATTGTCGCATGCGTTCCCTTCATGATCGCAGCATGGATCAGTTCCAGCGAGGTGGTTTCAAGCCGGACAGCCGGCTTGACCCCCGCGGTCTGGAACCCCACATCGATAAACTGCCTGCAGCGCATGCTTCGGTTAAGTAAAGCAAGCGGAAACTGTCCGGCCGTCTCCCAACTGACTTCATCGCCTGGCGGAAAATCGTAATCCGCCGCTCCGGCAAGGACCTGGTTTTCCTTATAAAGTTCGTGCATGGCGAAGGCTGGTGCTCTGGGGCACTCCTCGCAATACATGATGCCAATGTCCAGCTGCTTTATATTCAGCTTTTCAATGATTTCTGCGTTGGAAAGAACCAGAACGTCACATACGAAGTCCCCGATACGCTCCTTTACCGCATCCATCAGGAGAGGGATGATGTGAACGGCCGTTGGAATGACGCCTATTCTGATCGCACCTGCCAGTTTTTGGTGGGATAGGGAGACAACATTCTGGATCTCTGCAACACCGTGCAGGATTTCATGTCCCCATTTGAGTATCTGGGTACCTTCAGGTGTCAGACCAAAAACTTTTCTCTTCCGGTCAACAATAACAACGCCGAGCTCTTCCTCCATGACACGTATGGCACGCGAGAGGGATGGCTGCGATACGTTGCATGCAGCCGCCGCCTTCGAAAAGCTCTTGAATTTGTCTATCTCCCGAAGATAGTACAGCTGCTTGAGAAACATGTCATACTCCACGAATACTTACTGACCGCCAGCCATATGGCGCGATCATTTCCCTATTTATGTGATATTTTTCTCCATATTCCGGAACGATCAGAATAACGGGAATCTTTTATTTGTTCAGGATGTAGGATATGATCAGGTAAGACGACTTCCGCCGCAAAACAGCGTCTGCTCGTCCTGCCGCGCAATGGCGATCAGGGTCTGGTTCATTGTTTCGGCCGTCCGGAACGCACGATAGGTCGGGGCAGAAATTGCGACCACAACGGCGATACCTGCCCGCACGGTCTTGAGCGCCATCTCAAATGAATACCGGCTTGTCAGCAGGCAGAAACCTTCGTGAAAAACTTCAGGATGGCAGGCACGCACACCGATCAGTTTATCGAGCGCATTATGTCGCCCTACATCTTCCCGGATCATGTGAATATTACCGTTATTGTTTGCCCATGCGGCTGCGTGCACCATGCGTGTCGCCGCGTTCAGCGTCTGCCACTTACGCAGTTCATGCAATGCGTTGCGTATTGCTGTTACGGACAGGCTCGGCCCATCCTCCAACGGCACCGCCGCTACCGCATCATGTTCCGGCACGGTCTCGCTGCCGCATATGCCACAACTCGAATGGCCCGTCTGCATGCGGACATTACGGCGCATGAGCTGCGTCAGCGCCCTGCCCTTGATAAAAATATCAAGGGTCAGGCCGTCTTTCACCTGTACAATGTTCACCGAACGAATATCTGCAGCTGAACCAACGATCTGTTCAGTTATACAATACCCATAAGCGAAATCTTTCAGGTCCGCAGGCGTCATCATCATCGTGCCATACGGAAAAATTCCGTTGAACAGAAGACTGACCGGCACTTCTTCTGCCACGTTCAGGCTGAATGTTTCATCCGGCCGGGACAGGGAACGCACGTCCAACGGGTAAAAGAGAGCGGACATCACGGCAGCCTCAGGAATCGAGAGGGACATTGTTCAATGGTCAGAGGGTATGGCACGGCACCCATCCGGTCTCTCCACTCGCATAATGTTCATTTTTCCAGATTGGAACGCGCTGCTTGATTTCATCGATAATGTAACGACAGGCGTCGAAAGCCGCATCGCGATGTGCCGCGGAGACACCAATCCACACTGCCGTTTCGCCTATGGACAGATAGCCGGTCCGATGGATGGCAGTCGCACGGCAGATTGCAAACCGCTGTTTCGCCTCTTGCAGGATGGCCTGCCCTTCCGTCAGGGCAAGTGGAACGAAAGCATTGTAATCAATCCCGGAGACGGCGCGACCTTCGTTCGTCTGCCTGACCCACCCTTCAAAGGAGCAGAACCCGCCCGCTTCAGGGAAAAGGAGCACCTTGCGCAGCGCGCTGATGTCCACAGGCGTCTCCGCCATGATGAAGTCGTTCATCCGCCCGTCACCGGCGGGATGAAGGCTACATGATCGCCTTCGCATAGCGGCTGATCCCATGGCGCGAATGCCGAATTGATCGCAACCCGCATGCGGGCCGGTTCAAGCACAAAGCCATAGGCGTCACGGAGTTCATCATACAGCGCGGCTGCCGTGGGGGCCGGGGTCTGTCGTCTTTCGTGTGCCCGTCCGGCTTCATCCTGAAGCTGGGCGAAATACTGCAACTCTATATTGAGCATCATACTTCCTGTTCAAAGCAACCCAGGCGTTTCAACACCTGGTCGCGTTCATCAGGTACGTTTACGTTTTCCAGCGCACCTGTTTTTTTTACTTCAAGGCGACGAACCGCAGAACCGCCGAGCATCCGGCGCAGCCGAATTTTCTGGTTTGCCGCCTGATTGTGCAGGGCAGCCAGTGTCGCGGGCTCCCATATCGTGCAAAGCGGCTCAGGCAGTCCGTCGCTTTCGCTTACATAGGCCGTGGCAGCCAGATCCGCATTGCGTTCATGCACAAGGGCGGCAAGCGTCGTATCATCCAGCAATGGCAGGTCGCAGGCAACGACGAGCCAGGCTACTCCCGGATAGGCCACATGAGCGGACAGCACGCCGACCATTGGCCCGCCGCCGAGCATGTCCTTTATCTCCTGCCTGTCCACAATGCAGGGATAGGATGCCCGGAGAGGATCAGGCTGCTGATCGGGACGTATCGAGACAAAACAGCGCTCTGCATACCGCGCCACGAGGTCAAAGGCACGGGCAAGCTGTGGCCGTCCATTATAAGACAGTGCCGCCTTATCCTGTCTCATACGACGGCTTTCGCCACCGGCCAGGACCAGTCCATACAGTAATGCCGTCATGGTTCGCGCCCTTGGAAACATTGGGGTCTGCACATGAAGCCCACGTCATCCCCCAATATAATGCATTTCGATTTTTTCCCGCCCGGATGCCTGTACTGCGCCGGGTCGTGAGTGCATCCGTTCCTCGCTGTAGCGATCTGTCCGCTGGCGCCAGGTCCGTGACAGGGTTGTGCGTAGCCGTTCATCAGCTTCGGCATCACGGGCACTCCCACGCAGCAATGCGCGCAGATCCGTGCCTGCTGTTGCGAAAAGGCAGGTATAGAGCTTTCCATCGGAAGACAGGCGCGCACGGGAGCAGGCTCCACAAAATGGCGCGCTGACGGATGAGACGAACCCGATCTCCCCTGCCCCATCCGCATAGCGATAACGACGGGCGACCTCACCGCGATAGCGTGGCGGTAGCGGCTCAAGGGGCCAGAGTGCCGCGATGCGGGCGCGCAGTTCGCTGGAGGGCACAACATCAGCATGGTCCCACCCGTTGCGATTGCCCACGTCCATATATTCGATAAGCCGGACCGTTACACCGGTATTGCGAAAGCGCGCCAGAATATCAGGCACGCCCGCGTCATTCACACCCCGCTGGACCACGGTATTGATCTTGACGCCGCCTTCAAATCCGGCGGCGCATGCAGCATCGACGCCCTTCAGCACGGCAGACAGGCCTCCCCTGCCGCCGCTCATATGGGCAAAAACAGCAGGATCAAGACTGTCGAGGCTGACCGTTACGCGCCGCAGTCCTGCCTGACGGAGTGCTGGCGCAAAACGGGGCAACAGCACGCCATTGGTTGTCAGCGCCACATCCTCAATGCCCGGCAGGGTGCTCAGGCGGCGGACCAGATCGGGCAGGCCGGGCCGCAAGAGGGGTTCCCCGCCGGTCAGCCGTATTTTCGTCACCCCCAGTTCGGCGGCCATGCGCGCAACCCGTTCGATCTCGTCAAAATCCAGCCGTTCCTTCGGGCCAAGAAACCGGAAGCCTTCGTGATAGGTCGATTCCGGCATGCAGTAGGGACACCGGAAGTTGCACCGATCCATGACCGAAATGCGCAGGTCACGCAGCGGGCGGCCAAGCCTGTCGACGGGTAGCGCGGGACGGGCCGCGCAACTGTTGTTATCGTCATCCATGGCCGCCTGCCCTGTCAGCCTGCGATCCGGATGGGCGGCGCGGATGCAACACTTTCCACCACCCTGACCGGGATGGATTTGGCTGCGGGCGTTCCGCTGATCTCGTCAAAATAATCCAGTGGCAGCAGTGGGTTCAACTCCGGGTAATATCCGGCGATGGCGCCGCGCGGCATGGGGTAGTCGAGCACGTTCAGCCCATCGACATAGCGCCTGATCCCGTCATCGCTATAGGTTTCCAGCCCGATCACATCACCATTCGCCAGACCGCGTTCGGCCATGTCGTCCCTGTTCATGAACACGACAAGGCGGGTGTTGTACACGCCGCGGTAACGGTCGCTGTTGCTGTAGATGGTCGTATTATACTGATCATGTGAACGAATGGTGGCCAGGCGCAACATGGCCGGGTCCTTGACCGGCACATCGACTTCCAGCCCCGGCAGAACGAGGAAATTCGCCTTGCCATTGGGCGTTTTCCACACGCGCCGCCGGGGCGGAATGTCGAGGTGAAAGCCATGCGGGTTCTTGATCCTTTCGGAAAAATCCGCATAGATTTCAGGATAGACGTCGGCAATCCTGTCCCGGATCAGCGTGTAGTCGACCATATAATCCGCCCATGGCGTGCGGGAGTCGGGCAGTGTTGCCATGGCCATGCGGCAGACGATCTCGGTCTCCGGCAGCACATGTTCGCTCACGGGTTCGAACACCCCGCGTGAAGCCGTAACATTTGCCATCGCATCCTCAATGGTCACGAACTGCTCACCGGCCTGGGTGCGGATGATTTCCGAGCGGGCCACAACCGGCAGGAGCAGCGCATCCTTGCCATGCACCAGATGCCCCCGGTTCAGCTTTGTCGCCACGCCAACCGTCAGGTTGAGGTTGCGCATGGCGGCATAGGAGCGGTCCGTATCGGGCACGGCGCGGATGAAATTGCCCCCCATGCCAAAGAATACCTTGGCGGTACCCGCTTCCATGGCCTCGACCGCTTCGAGCACGTGGTGCCCATGTTCGCGCGGCGGTTCAAACCCGAACACATCCCGCACGCGATCCAGATAGGCATCGGTCGGTTTTTCATCAATGCCCACCGTGCGGTCGCCCTGCACGTTGGAATGGCCACGGATCGGCGCGATACCGGCACCCGGCTTGCCGAAATTGCCGCGCAGTAGAAGCAGGTTGGCCACCTGCTGGATCAGGCGCGACCCTTCCTGATGCTGCGTCAGGCCCATGCCGTAACAGATGATCGTGGCATTGGACTTCATGTAGATATCCGCAATTTTGCGGATCTGTTCCTCGGTTATGCCCGAGATGCGGGTAATCTCTTCCCAGCTACAGTCCATGACATCATCACGCAGGGCTTCAATGCCTGCGGTGTGTTCATGAATGAAGTCGCGGTCCAGCACCTGCTCGCCACGTGCTTCCGCTTCAAAAAGCGCCTTCATCATGCCTTTGAAAATGGCCAGATCGCCACCGATGCGCACATGGACGAATTCACTGGAAATGGGGGTCGAGCCGAACGTGTGTTGATTTTCACTGAGAACTGACCCGGGTTTTTCATCAGGAATTGACCCAGCCAGCTGCTATTTCAGGCATAGTCGGGCGGGCGGTCAAGAAGAGGATCTGTCCTTTCTGTTTTTTGACGCGGCGGTGCTGGCGCGGAACCTGTAGCTGTCATTT
>NZ_VWPI01000060.1 GCF_015155755.1 Komagataeibacter sp. FXV3
GGGCCACGATGTCCGGCAGGACATCACCGGCGGCGGGCGGCGCGGGGGCGGCCGCATGCTGGCCCATGGCGATGACACGCAGTTCCGCCTGCAGGTCATCAAGCTGTATGGCCAGGTTATCCAGCCGTCCCTTCACGCCAAAGACCGCGAAGGGCACCAGCAGCCACACCAGCGTAAACAGGATGCCGCCAATCAGAAGCACGGCCTGCGCCCACGCGGGCATCCATTCGGGAAAAAGGGACGACAGCATGTATCGTGCCACCTGAACTGAAGTTACCCGGCAATGCGGGCGGTTTTCCCCCGCACCGCCAGACCATTACATGCCCAGCGCGCGGCGGTAGATGTCAAGCAGGGTTTCCTGTTCTTCCACCTCGGCCGGTTCCTGCTTGCGCAGGCGGATGATCTGGCGGATCACCTTCACATCAAAACCGGCGGACTTCGCTTCGGTAAAGATATCCTTGATATCGCCAGCAAGGGCCTTGCGCTCTTCTTCCAGGCGTTCAACGCGTTCGATAATGCTGCGCAGGCGGTCGGCTGCGATACCGCCGACGGCGGCAGACTTGTCTTCCGCCTCGAAATTGTCAGCATTCATGGCAGGTGTCTCCAGATATCGTGATTGTGCCGTTCCGCGCCCATCAGCACACATGAAGGGAATGTCACTAGGCGACGGGGTGGAAGGGCGGGATTATCGCGCCGTCGCCCGATGGTCAATGCCAACTTGACAGCCCCGAGAGACGGGCCGTAATCGAAGCGGCAGCCCGTATGCAGCTTTTGCGGCATGCCCCAACCCCACGCATGCCCCCCGGCATGTCTGGCACATTATACAGGCAGGAGGCCAACTTCCATGGCACATCTTCCCCCCGTTGACACCTTTGACTACATCGTTTTCGGCGGGACAGGTGACCTGACCATGCGCAAGCTGCTGCCTGCGCTGTATCACCGTTACCGCGACGGGCAGATCCCCGATGATTCCCGCATCATCGGCACCGCGCGTTCCCCCCTGTCGCGCGCCGACTACCAGCAGCGCGCGCATGCGGCGCTGAACGAACACGTCAAGCCCGGGGCGCTGGATGATGCAACCGTGCAGCGTTTCCTGAACATGGTGCATTATGTCAGCCTGAACGGGGCGGAAACGGACAGCGACTGGCCCGCGCTTAAGGCCCTGCTGGACGCCGTGCCCGCCACCCGCATCCGGGTCTACTACCTTGCCACCTCCCCCGCGCTGTATGGGCAGATCTGTGAAAACCTGAATACGCAGGGACTGATTACCGGACAGTCGCGCGTGGTGCTGGAAAAACCCATCGGCACCGACCTTGCCAGTGCGGAGGCGATCAATGACAGCGTGGGCCGCCACTTCCACGAAAACCAGATTTTCCGCATTGACCACTACCTGGGCAAGGAAACGGTCCAGAACCTGATCGCGCTGCGTTTCGCCAACCCGGTGTTTGAACGGCTGTGGTCATGCGATGCGATCGATTACGTGCAGATCACCGCGGCCGAGACCGTGGGGGTTGAAGGGCGCGGCGCGTATTACGACCGGTCCGGCGCGCTGCGCGACATGATCCAGAACCACCTGCTGCAGGTGCTGTGCCTGGTGGCGATGGACCCGCCGGTCTCACTGGAAGCCGACAGCGTGCGCAATGAAAAGCTGAAGGTGCTGCACGCGCTCAAGCCCATCGCGGCCGATGACGTGGCGATCTATACCGCGCGTGGACAGTACATGCGCGGCACGATTGGCGACAGGACGGTCGGCAGCTACCTGGAGGACCTGGGCGAAGGGGTGACGAGCGAGACGGAAACCTTTGTCGCGCTGAAGACCGAAATCCTGACATGGCGGTGGGGCAACGTGCCGTTCTACCTGCGTTCGGGCAAGCGGATGGCGGAAAAGTCCAGCGAGATCGTGATCCAGTTCAAGTCGGCGCCCTGGTCGATCTTCGCCAACCGGCCCGAACCCAACCGCCTGATCATCCGCATCCAGCCCGATGAGGGGGTGATGCTGTCGGTTTCAACCAAGGACCCGACGCCAACCGACAGCCTTGCGCTGCGTCAGGCCGACATCAACATCGAATTCGAAAAGGCCTTCAACGTCCGCTATCCCGACGCGTATGAACGCCTGCTGCTGGATGTGGTGCGCGGGGACCCGATCCTGTTCATCCGGCGTGACGAAGTGGCCGCCGCATGGCGCTGGATCGACCCGATCGAACAGGGCTGGCGGGAAAACAAGGCCCCGCTGGAACCCTACGCCGCCGGCACATGGGGACCGGAAGGCGCGCGCAACCTGCTGTCCCAGTCCGGGCACCTGTGGCACGAGGACATGAAGAAATGACCCCCGCATGACCAAAGCCCCCGCATCCACACCGCCGCGCCTGACCCGCAGGCGCGCGCCCGTCAGCCTGAAACAGCGGATCGTGCGCCGGGTGCTGATGATCGTGCCCATGGCGGCCCTTGTCTTTCTGGTCGGCCGCATGGGCTGGCTGGATCAGGCGGCGGACAAGCTGACGTTTTCACGCACAAGCTGGTTTGACAACACCGCACTGGTCGAACATTTCCGCACCATCGTCACCCATAACGGCATGACATCGGATTCCAAGGACTGCCTGCTGTTCGTACTCAACGGTAACGACCCGCCGGACGCCACCCGCATTGACGTCATGGAAAAACATTCCGGCAAGTGCCCCGGGGACCGCAACACCCTGCCGCACCTGTTTACGCTGCAGATCGATCGGATTGACCAGACGGTACGGACGGACTGGCAGTCACCGGGGGTGTTCCACCCGCTGCCGCGCTGACCCCGCGCGCGCTACGCAGGGCGCGTTTCAGGGCATGGGCGCCATAGCGTATGGCCTCCCGCCCGGCGGGCAGGAAGGCGTAGAAGTTCAGGAACCCATGTACCGTGCCCCGCCATGTGCGGGTTTCGGCCTTGCTTCCGGCCTGCTGCATGGCGGCGGCATAGCCTGTCCCCTCGTCATGCAGCGGGTCGCATTGCGCAAGCCCGATCACCGCAGGCGCCAGTCCCGCCAGTGACGATGCATAGATCGGGGCCAGGCGCGGGTCGCGCAGGTCGGCGGGCGTGCGGACATACTGTTCGGCATACCATTCCATAAGTTTGGTCGACAGCATGTAGCCGCTGGCATAGGTCTGGCGCGACGGCACGTCACGTTCACCATACAGGGACGGGTAATACAGCAGTTGCATGGCCAGTTCCGGCCCGCCCCGGTCGCGCGCCATCTGCGCCAGCACGGCCGCCAGCGTGCCGCCCGCGCTGTCGCCCGCCACCGCGATGGGACCGCCCCAGCGGTGGGCTTCCCCCGCCAGCCACTGCAGCGCGGCCCAGCAGTCATCCACGGCAATGGGAAAATGGTTTTCAGGGGCAAGGCTGTAGGCAATGGACAGCACCGCCGCCCCCGACTGCCGCGCCAGCCGGCAGCAGATGCCGTGGTGGGAATTCAGCCCGCAATGCACATACCCGCCCCCATGCATGAACAGCACCACGCCATGCACCCGGCCATAGGGCACGTACAGCCGCGCGGACAGCATGCCACGACTGCCCGGCACGCGGCATGCGATGACGCGCCGCACCTGCAGCGATGACAGCGCCATGGGAAAACATGGGCGGTCCAGCTTCGCGCGCATGTCCTCCAGCGTATGGGGTTCATGCGCGCGGCGGGCGGCACGCAGCTTCATGCCCCCCAGCAGCAGGCGGGTCAGCAGGCCGGGGCGGGACACGGCGGCGGGGTCTGGCATGGGGCTTCTCCGGCGGGAACACGAACACGGACGGGCCGGGCGGCCCATATCCATCATTTATCGCTTGACGCCAGATGCATGCACCGCCAGTTTCCGCATGCCAGACGGTCGGACGGTCGCTGTCGCGTGGTCATACACGTGATGGAGGAAAGTCCGGGCTCCACGGAAAAACGGTGCCGGCTAACGGCCGGCGGGGGCGACCCCAGGGACAGTGCCACAGAAAACAGACCGCCCCCACGGCAATGCCCGTAGCAATACGGGCCGTGTTGGGGGCAAGGGTGAAACGGTGCGGTAAGAGCGCACCGCATGCATGGCAACATGGATGGCAGGGCAAACCCCACCGGGAGCAAGACCGAATAGGAACGGCGGATGGGCCGCAAGGCGCCATCAGGGGTTTCCGCCCCGTCGTTCGGGTTGGTCGCGCAAGGTGTGCCGCAAGGCCCATCGCAGAGGAATGACCGTCCCGCCCCATGGGCGGACAGAACCCGGCTTACAGACCGTCTGGCATCTTTTCCTATCCCGGGTGTGAAACGAGGTAAGCAACCCCCTTCACCCAGAGTTGTTTACAAGTATTAACACTAAAGAACAAAACATAAACATGTCACATTGCTGCCATATTGGCCCCGACTTTCCCCCTTTACCTGCAGGCGTGGGCTGCTGTGCTATAATAACTGCAGTTTTCAGCCATCTTTCCTACATCTTTAATTGACCACCCATGAAATCCCATGTTATCCCATGGCTATACCGGAACAAAGGGTGGCGGCCGGATTCCGGCGCTGTCGCCTAGCGGCCTGTCATTCATCCGGTTCCTGAAATTCATGCCAAGGGAGGGCATCGCGCAGCGTGAGTGTATTCCTGGGCACACACCAGAACCGGCTGGATGCAAAGGGACGGGTTTCCATTCCTTCCACATTCCGCGCCGCACTGCGTGCCCGGGCCAAATCGGGCGAGCCACTGGCCATACTGCGCCCGTCCCATCTGCATCCCTGCCTTGAGGCATGGCCCGCCGATGCTTTTGCCGCACTGACCCGCCCGCTGGATGAAATGGACATTTTTTCCGAAGACCACGACGACCTCGCCACCGCCCTGTACGCCGATGCCTATCCGTTCGAGGCCGACAAGGAAGGGCGCATCCTGCTGCCGGAATCGCTGCGGACCTATGCGGGGCTGACGGATCAGGTCACATTCATGGGACTGGGCCGCACCTTCCAGATCTGGGATCCGCAGGCGGCAGCCGACCGCCGCACCGCCGCACGTGAACGCGCCCGCCGCCTGACGGCGGGCCGGGGCACCCCCGCCACGGGCACGCCGTCATGAACGGCCCCTTCCCCCCGCACGATCCCGGCCATGTGCCCGTCATGCTGGCCGAGGTCATGGAATACCTCGCCCCGCATGATGGTGGCCGTTACGTGGACGGCACGTTTGGCGGTGGCGGCTATGCGCGCGCCATCCTTGCCGCCTGCGACTGCCAGCTGTGGGGCATCGACCGCGATCCCGCCGCCATTGCGCGCGGGCAGGCCCTTGCCCCCGCCTTCCCTGACGGCCATGGCGCGTCTCGGCTGCACCTGCTCCATGGCGGGTTTGCCGACATGGCGGATCTGCTGGCGGACGGTGGCATCACGCAGGTTGACGGCATCGTGCTGGACCTGGGCGTATCGTCCTACCAGATTGACGAGGCCGAGCGCGGCTTCTCCTTCCGCATGGACGGACCGCTGGACATGCGCATGAATGACACGGGGCCGACGGCGGCCGACGTGGTCAACACGCTGCCCGAAGCGGAACTGGCGGACATCATCTACCATTATGGCGAGGAACGGCTGTCACGCCGCGTCGCCCGCGCCATCGTGGCCGCCCGGGCGGAAGCCCCGCTGCTGCGCACGGCGCAGCTTGCGGATGTGGTGCGTTCGGTCGTGCGTCCCGACAAGTCGGGCATCGACCCCGCCACCCGCACGTTCCAGGGCCTGCGCATCCACGTCAATGACGAACTGGGCCAGATCAGCCGCGTGCTGGAAACCGCCCCCCGCCTGCTGGCGCCCGGCGGGCGGCTGGTTGTCGTATCGTTCCATTCGCTGGAGGACAGGCTGGTCAAGCAGGCGATGGCGCGCGCCGCGGGCCGCATGCCCGCCCCGTCCCGCCATGACCCGCGCGCCATGACCGCGCGCGCGGCCCCCACGGACTTTACGCTCCTGACCGGACGCCCCATCCGGCCGGGAGAGGACGAAACCCGCCGTAATCCACGTGCACGCAGCGCAAGACTGCGCGCGATGGAATGCATTGCCCCCTCATCCATTCCAGCATCGGAAACTGCCGAATGAGTCGGTTTGTCACGTTATTCTTCGCCGTGGTGGCCGCGGTCTCCGGCCTGTTCCTGTATAACAAGAAACAGCAGACGACCGCCCTGGACCACCAGATCGCACAGATCGTGGAGCAGACCGAACACGTACGTTCGCAAACGGCGATGCTGCGCGCCGAATGGGCCATGCTGAACCAGCCCGACCGCCTGGGCACGCTGGCCAGCCGGTATGACAAGGGGCTGCAACCCGTAACACCGGGCCAGTTCGTGCAGATGTCGGCCCTGGCATCCCACATGCCCGCACCCGGCAGCCCGCTGCACCATCC
>NZ_VWPI01000061.1 GCF_015155755.1 Komagataeibacter sp. FXV3
CGGCAGTTCCCTTGGCACGCCCCATGTCAGCGCCCTGCCGCCGCCGGTGCCTGTCAGCAACTGATCCCTGATCCCCTTTCCACCCCGGCCCCCAGCCCGGAACGCGCATGAACAATCCGACCCAAGACCAGCCAGGCAGGAATGCCCCGGGCGCCATCCCTGTCGGTGGCAGCCTGCGCACGCTTATGGCGCAGGACCGGATGCATGCGCGGCTTGTGGTGGTGGCCGGCGTGTTCTGCGTGCTGTTTTCGGCCATCGGGCTGAAGCTGACGATGGCGACGATCATCCGCCCCATGCCGCCCCAGCAGCAGCAGATCGCGCCACAGGTCCCCCCCATTCCCAAAAGCGACCCCAAGGGCATGATCGCGGGGGATGTGGCGCTGCCGCAGGTCCATCGCGCCTCGATCATCGACCGTACGGGACAGGTGCTGGCCATGTCACTGCCGGTGGCCCAGGTCTATGCCAACCCGCAGGAAATGATTGACGCCGCCGATGCCGCCCACAAGCTGAAGGCCGCCCTGCCCACCCTGAACGAGCAGGAAACGAAACGCCGCCTGTCGCTGAACAAGCAGTTTGTCTATCTGGCGCGCGACATTTCCCCCGCACAGGAACTGGCGATCAACAACCTTGGCATTCCCGGCATCTATTTCGAACCCGGTGAGCGCCGCCGCTACCCCATGGGCAGCGTCGCGGCCCAGATACTGGGCGGCGTGGACATTGACGACCACGGGGTCGCGGGGGTGGAGCGTTTTTTTGACAAGCGCCTGGACAGCGACCGCGCGCCGCTGCGCCTGTCGGTGGATGTGCGCGTGCAGAACGTGGTGCATGACGAACTGCAGTCCGCCATGGACACGTTCCAGGCCATCGGGGCCTGCGCCATCGTTATGGACGTGCATACGGGCGAGATCATAACCATGGTCAGCCTGCCCGATTACGACGCCAATGATTTTGGCCGGGCATCGCCCGATGCGCGCTTCAACCGCGCCGTGACCGGGATGTACGAACCCGGTTCCACCTTCAAGCTGCAGACCGTCGCCATGGCGCTGCAGGAGGGGGTCGCGCATATATGGGACAGCTTTTCCAGCACGCCCATCAAGATCGGCCGCTTCACCATATCGGACATGAAGGCGGACCATTTCGCGCCGTGGCTGTCCCTGCCCGAAGTCATGGCCTATTCCTCCAACCCGGCGGCGGCGCATATCGCGCTGGATGCGGGGGCGGCGCGCCAGCAGGACTGGCTGCGCAGCATGGGCTTCTTTTCGCGCGTGCCGGTTGAACTGCCCGAAGCGGGGCGGCCGATCGTGCCGTCGGTCCATAACTGGGGCGTTTCCACCACCATGACGGTGGCGTTTGGCCATGGCGTGGCCGAACCGCCGCTGTCCATCGTCCGGGGGACGGCGGCAACCGCCAACGGCGGTTTCCTGCTCAAGCCCACCCTGCTGGCGCCGGATACGGGGCAGCAGGCGGACGCGCCGCCCGCGCCGGATGCACCCGATACGCCACCGGGCATGCCCGCCAGCGCCGAACGCCTGATTTCGGCGGCCAATTCGGACATCCTGCGCAGGATCCTGCGCCTTGACGTGGCGAAGGGCACGGGACAGAAGGCGGAATCCCCTGGTTATTACGTGGGCGGCAAGACGGGTACGGCAGAAAAGATCGGCCCGCATGGCGGCTATCTGAAGCACGTCAACGTATCCGCCTTTACCGGCATTTTCCCCATGAACGCGCCGCGTTACGCGATCTATGTCATGCTGGACAGCCCCAAGCCCACGGCCCAGACCCATGGCTGGACCACGGCAGGGTGGAACGCGGCCCCCACGGCGTCGCGCATGATCACGCGCATCGCCCCCATGCTGGGCCTGTTCCCCGATACGCAGCATGCCGCAACGATCGAGGCGTCGCTGGCCATTCCCATGCGGCCTGCCGTGCCGCGCGGCTATCGTGCGCTGGGGCCGGGTTACGATCCGGGCACGGCGCACCTGCATGAACATGAACACGAGACCGCGGGCCACCCCCATACCGCCCGCAAGGCCACCAGCACGGCACAGGTGCCCGCCCGTGACCTGCATGCCAGCAATGACATGGACCCGCTGGCCGCCCCACACCCGCGCGACAGGGGATGATATCGATGCACCTGCCTGAAGTCCTGCGCCGCGCAGGCGTGGACATACCCGTACCCGCCGGCGCGGACGGACTGACCATTGCCGGCATTACCGCCGACAGCCGCGCCATCCGCCCCGGCATGATCTTTGCCGCCCTGCATGGCACGCACATGGATGGGCGGACATACATTCCGCAGGCCATGGCAAACGGGGCCGTGGCCGTACTGCTGGACGCCATCCCGGCTTACGACGTGCCGCCCGGCATCATTGCCCTGCGCGTGCCCGATGCGCGCCGCACGCTGGCGCGCATCGGGCGTGTGCTGACGCCGCATGTGCCGACGTCCATCGCGGCGGTGACCGGCACCAACGGCAAGACCAGCACGGTGGAATTCCTGCGCCAGATCTGGACCCTGCAGGGATTGCCCGCGGGCACCATCGGCACGCTGGGCGCGGTCGCCCCCTGCCCGCTGCCCGATTGCGGGCCGGTGCTGACCACGCCCGACAGCGTGGGACTCATGCACATGCTGGGTACCATGGCGGAAGCCGGCGTGGACCATGTGGCGATCGAGGCATCGTCGCACGGGCTGGAACAGCGCAGGCTGGACGGGCTGGCGCCGTATGCGGCAGGCTTCAGCAACCTGACCCGCGACCATCTGGACTACCACGGCACGACCGAACACTACCGTGCCGCAAAACTGCGGCTGTTTGACACCGTCCTGCCCGAAGGCGGCATTGCCGCCATCAATGCGGACATGGACGCGGTAACCTGTGCGGCCATTGCCGACATCGCCCGCCGGCGCGACCTTGTCCTGCGCAGCACCGGCGAACAGGGCGCCACCCTGCGCCTGCTGGACGCGCGCCCCACGCCCACCGGGCAGGTACTGCGCATCGCCACCGCCGCCATGGTGCATGAAATCACGGTGCCGCTGGTGGGACGGTTCCAGGTTGACAACATGCTGCTGGCCGCCGCCATGGCGGACCGGGATGCGGCCGGACCGGACCGGGCGGTGCCGCTGCTGGAACGCCTGCATGGTGTGCGGGGGCGGATGGAACGGGTGGTGGTGCTGCCGGGCGGGGCGGCGGCCTATGTCGACTACGCCCACACGCCCGATGCGCTGGAGCGCCTGCTGCATTCACTGCGCCCGCATACGCCGGGCCGGCTTGTGGTGGTGATGGGGGCTGGCGGCGACCGGGACCGGGGCAAGCGGCCCGTCATGGGGGCAACCGCAACCCGCCTTGCCGACCGGGTGATCGTGACCGATGACAACCCGCGCACGGAACAGCCCGACACCATCCGCGCGGCAATCATGGAAGCCGCCCCCGGCGCGGTTGAGATCGGGGACCGGCGGCGCGCGATCGCGGCCGGGCTGGACATGCTGGGTGCGGGTGACGTGCTGGTGGTGGCAGGCAAGGGCCATGAACAGGGACAGGTCGTGGGCCACGATGTCCTGCCATTTGATGATGCCACGGTGATCCGTGGCCTGACGGGGAATGAATGACACTGTTATGGAACCGCGCGGACCTGCTGGCCGCGACATCGGGGCGTTTTCCGTCAACATCACACGACGATATCGCGGGGACCGGCGTTTCGATCGACACCCGCACGCTGCGGCCGGGCGATGTGTTCATTGCGCTGCGGGGTGAAAACAGCAACGGGCACGACCATGTGGCCGCAGCGCTGGATGCGGGGGCCGCGGCAGTCGTTGCGCATGAACCATGCGGGATTGATGACCCGCGTATCCTGATGGTCGGCGACACGCTTGCGGCCATGCAGGACATGGCGCGCTTTGCACGCGCGCGCTTTGCCGGGCGCATGGTGGCGGTGACCGGCAGCGTGGGCAAGACATCGGTCAAGGACATGCTGCGCCATGCGCTGGCGGCGTGCGGCCCCACCCATTACGCGGTGGCGTCATACAACAACCACTGGGGCGTGCCGCTGACGCTGGCGCGCCTGCCGGCCAGCGCCGCGTACTGCGTGTGCGAGATCGGGATGAACCACCCCGGCGAAATCGCGCCCCTGGCCACCATGGTGCGGCCCGATGTCGCGGTGGTGACGGCGGTTGCGTCCTCCCACCTGGGGCTTATGGGCAGTCTGGACGCCATTGCGCGCGAAAAGGCGGAAATCCTGCTGGCCCTGCCGCGTGGCGGGACCGGGATCGTGCCCGCGCATGTCATCGGCGCGGATTATTTCCGGCGCAATGCCGAAAGCGTGGGGGCCACGCTGTGGTGGGCGGGCCATGCGCCGGACTGCACCGTATATGAGACGGATGTGAAAACCGACGCGCAGGGCAGCGGGTTCGACCTGTCCCTGCCCGGTTGGCAGGGGCATGCGCGGGTGAACGCGCCGGGACGCCACATGGCTGATAACGCCATGCTGGCGCTGGCCGCGGCCCATGCGGCGGGCGCGGACATGGGCCATGCGGTGGCCGGACTGGCCACCTTCCACCCCGGCGCCGGACGCGGGGCGATGGCAAAGGTGATGCATGACAAAGTCACCCTGCTGGATGAAAGCTATAATGCGTCCCCTGCCTCCGTACGAGCGGCCCTGGACCTGCTGGGGCTGGTCGCCACGGGGCGGCGCGTCGCCATTCTGGGTGACATGCTTGAACTGGGTGCGTTTGCACGGCATGAGCATACCTCCCTTCTCCCTGCCGTCCGCGCGAACGCGGATATTGTCTTCTGTTGCGGCCCGAATATGAAAACACTCTTTGACACCCTGCCTTCTTCCCTACAGGGGGGGTGGATGCCTGATTCCAGCCAGCTTGCGCCACTTGCGCGCGCGGCCCTGCGCGCGGGGGACACCGTCATGGTCAAGGGCAGCCTTGGCAGCCGGATGCGCCACGTCGTCACCGCCCTGCAGGCCGATGACGCGCGGGTGGGACAGGCCTGATGCTGTATGACCTGTTCCAGCAGCATGCGGGGGCGCATACCTCCATGCTCAACCTGTTCCGCTACATCACGTTCCGTTCCGGGGCGGCGTGCCTGACGGCGCTGGTCATCAGCCTGTGCCTTGGCAATCCGCTGATTACGCACCTGCGCCGCATCCAGCGCGGGGGGCAGCCGATCCGCACGCTCGGGCCGGAACGCCACCTGATCGAAAAGGTCGGCACCCCCACCATGGGCGGCGTGCTGATCCTGATCTCGCTGTTCGGGTCCACCCTGCTGTGGGCGGACCTGACCAACGGGTTTGTCTGGGCCGTGATGCTGATTACGCTGGCATTCGGCGCGGTGGGCTTTGCCGATGATTACCTGAAGCTGTCACGCCGCAATACCGATGGCGTTTCCAAGCGCATGCGGCTGGGGTGTGAATTCGGCGCGTCCCTGATCGGTGGCATCTGGCTGGAACACATGATGCCGCCCGACCTTGCCAACCACCTGGCCTTCCCGTTCGTGAAAGACCTGCTGCTGCCGCTGGGCTATGCCTTTCCGCTGTTTGCCATGATCACCATCACGGGCTTTGGCAACGCCGTGAACTTTACCGACGGGCTGGATGGTCTGGCGATCGTGCCGGTCATTATCGCGGCCCTTGTGTTCGCGCTGATTTCCTACCTTGTGGGCAACCATGTCTTTGCCGACTACCTGCAACTGCATGCCGTGCCGGGCACGGGGGAGCTTGGGGTGTTCTGTTCAGCACTTGTGGGCGCGGGGCTTGGGTTCCTGTGGTTCAACGCGCCGCCGGCCGCCGTGTTCATGGGGGATACGGGGTCGCTGGCGCTGGGTGGCGCGCTGGGGGCGGTCGCGGTTGCGGTCAAGCATGAACTGGTGCTGTGCATTGTTGGCGGCCTGTTTGTGGTGGAAACCTTTTCCGTCATCATCCAGGTGTTCTGGTACAAGCGCACCGGGCGGCGCGTATTCCTGATGGCGCCACTGCACCACCATTTTGAAAAGAAGGGCTGGGCGGAATCCAAGATCGTCATCCGGTTCTGGATCGTGTCCATCGTGCTGGGGCTGTGTGGTCTGGCCACGCTGAAACTGCGATGAGCACGGCCTTCCCCCCGTCCCTGCTGGCCGCGCACCATTACGGCGTGGCAGGTCTGGGCCGCAATGGCGCCGCCGCCGTCAACGCCCTGCTGGCGATGGGGGCCAGCGTGCAGGCATGGGACGACCATGCGGAAGCCCGTGCCGCCCTTGCCCCGCATGAACGGCTGAAGGTGGCCCCCTTTGAAAACATGCTGGGTCTGGCGGGGCTGGTGCTTTCGCCTGGCATTCCGCACAACCTGCCCAGCCCCCACCCGCTGGCGCGCATGGCGGTGGAGGCATTCGTGCCGATCCTGTCGGATGCGGAACTGCTGTACCGCGCCGTGCGCACGGCGGGCAGCCGCGCACGGTTCGCGGGCATTACCGGCACCAATGGCAAATCGACCACCACGGTGCTGCTGGCCCACATGCTGGCCGGTTGCGGCATGCCGGTTGCGGCTGGCGGCAACCTTGGCCCGGCCGCACTGTCCCTGCCGCTGCTGCCCGATGACGGGGTGTACGTTCTGGAAATGTCGTCCTACATGCTGGAACGGCTGGAACAGATGCATTTCAATGTCGCCTGCCTGCTGAACCTGACCCCCGACCATCTGGACCGGCATGGCGACATGGCGGGCTACACCACCGCCAAGCTGCATGTATTCGACCACCAGCATGCGGGCGACCTGGCGGTACTGGGCGAAACCCTGCCCGATTACGAGACGATCCGCAGGCGGCTGGCGATCACGCGGACCACCATTGCCTGCGTCAGCGGCGCCGACATGCCGCAATGCGACCTGTACTGCACGCCCGACGCGCTGTGTGACCATGAAGGCGTGATCGCCGACCTGCGCGCGGCCCATGACCTGCCGGGCACCCATAACCGTGAAAACGCGGCGGCCGCCACCGCCATGGCGCTGCATCTGGGCATGCCACGGGCTGCGGTGGAACCCGCCCTTGCGTCCTTCACCGCACTGGACCACCGGCAGAAAACCGTGGGCAGCATTGATGGCGTCCGATTCATCAATGACAGCAAGGCCACCAATGCGGACGCGACCGCGCGCGCGCTGGCGTGCCATGACCGGATGGTATGGATCGCGGGTGGCACGGCCAAGGCTGGCGGGATCGAGGAACTGGCCCCCCTGTTCGATCGCATCGCCATGGCGCTGCTGATCGGGCGGGATGCACCGGCGCTGGCGGCGACGCTGGCCCGCCACGGCATTCCCCACCGCATTGTCGAAACCCTTGAGCGCGCCGTGCCCGAAGCACTGGAGTGCGCGCGCGAAACGGGGGCCGATGTCGTGATGCTGTCACCCGCCTGCGCCAGTTTCGACCAGTTCAGCGGGTTCGAGGCGCGTGGCGCGCATTTCGCCGCACTGGTGCATGAACTGGCCGCCAGCAGGGACGGAACCGCCCGCGCATGAGCGGCATATCGCGCATAAACACGTCATGGGCGGCACGGTGGTGGCGCAGCATCGACCGGGTCACGCTAATCTGCGTGGGGATCCTGATCGGTTTCGGCTATATCCTGATGCTGGCCGCCAGCCCCGCCGTGGCCGTGCGCATTGGCGCGTCGCGCGACATGTTCATTTTCAAGCAGGTGTGCTTCCTGGTCCTGGCGGCGCTGATCGTCGTTTTCACGTCCATGATCTCGCTGCGCGCCGTCAGGCTGACGGGGTGGATCGGGTTCGTGCTGGCGCTGGCCGCGACATTCATGACGCTGGTGCACGGGATCGAGATCAAGGGCGCGCGGCGGTGGATCGCGCTGCCGATGATGTCGGTGCAGCCATCGGAATTCCTCAAGCCATTCTTTGCCGTGGTCACCGCGTGGCTGCTGACCGAACGCCAGACGCGACGGTATTTTCCCGGCATGCTGGTGGCGATCGGGCTGTTCGCGCTGGTGCTGCTTTTGCTGAAGTCACAGCCCGATATCGGGATGCTCAGCGTCATTACCACGGTTTTCCTGACCCAGCTTTTCATTGACGGGCTAAGCCTGTTTCTGGTTGGCGCAGGGGTGGCGGGCATGGTCGCGGCCTTTGCCGGGGCGTACATGGTGTTCCCGCACGTGCGATCACGCGTGGAGCGCTTCCTCAACCCTGCCGTGGGTGACCATTACCAGATTGACACGGCCCTGCGGGCCTTTGGCAATGGCGGACTGCTGGGCCGTGGCCCCGGCGAGGGGCGGGTGAAGGACCTGCTGCCCGATGCGCATGCCGATTTCGTCTTTGCCGTGGCGGGGGAGGAATTCGGCATGCTGGTCTGCCTGTTCATCGTGGGCGTGTTCGCCACCATCGTCATCCGCACGCTGCTTAAGCTGCTGCATGAAAACGACCCGTTCATTACGGTGGCGACGGCAGGGCTGGTGACGGGGTTCGGGCTTCAGGCCTTTGTCAACATGGGGTCCACGCTGCACCTGATCCCGACCAAGGGCATGACGCTGCCCTTTATCTCCTATGGCGGTTCCTCCGCCATGTCGGTTGCGCTTACAATCGGCCTGGTGCTGGCGCTGACCCGCAACCGGCCGGGGGAAGGCCGGTACGGACAGTTCGGTTCCCCTTCTTCATCGCAGAAAGCACCGTCATGACCCGTCACTGCATTGCTGTCGCGGCCGGAGGCACCGGCGGCCATTTTTTCCCGGCCGAGGCACTGGCCTGTGAACTGGTGCGCCGGGGGCATGACATCATCCTCATGACCGACCGGCGCGCGGGGCTGCGTGAAACCGGCGTCTTTGCCGGGCGGCAGCAGTTTGTCCTGCCCGGTGCGGGGATTGCGGGGCGCGGCATCATCCGGGCCGCGCGCGCAGCCATGGCACTGGGCCGCGGGACGGTGCAGGCGCGTGGCATCCTCTCGCGCATCCGGCCTTCGGCCGTTATCGGGTTTGGCGGATACCCGTCCGTGCCGCCGCTGCTGGGGGGCAGCCTGCTGCCGAAAAAGCAGCGGCCGCTCCTGTTCATTCATGAAGGCAATGCCGTGCTGGGCAAGGCCAACGGTTTCCTGGCCGCCCGCATGGATGCAATCGCGACATCGTTCCCTGTCGTTGCGGGCGTGCCCGATGGCGTGCCCACCACGCTGACCGGCATGCCGGTGCGGCCTGATATCGCGGCCCTTGCGGGCGAAGGGTACGAGCCGTCAAACGGGGTCATCAACCTGCTGGTATGGGGCGGGTCACTGGGCGCGCGGGTATTCAGCGACGTGGTGCCGCCTGCCCTTGCCGCCCTTGCCCCGGCGCTGCGCGCGCGCGTGCAGGTCACACAGCAGGCCCGCGCGGAGGATGTGGACCGCGTGGCGGGCGCCTACCGTGCTGCCGGCATTCCCGCCACCATCGCCCCGTTCCTTGACAACGTGCCCGACCGCCTGCGCGCGGCCCACCTGGTCATCGGGCGCGCGGGCGGGTCATCGGTTGCGGAACTGACGGTGGCGGGACGCCCGTCGCTGCTGGTGCCGCTGCCCATCGCGGCACGCGATGAACAGGGGGCGAATGCGCAGGCACTGTGTGACGCCCATGCCGCGTGGATGATCCGCCAGCCCGATTTCACCGCCCCCGCCCTGACGCAGCGCCTGACGGAACTGCTGGCCGACCGTGACCTGCTGGCCCGCACGGCACGGGCGGCAGGCCGCCTTGGCCGCCCCGACGCCGCCGCCCGTCTGGCGGATATGATAGAAGCCCGCTTGCCCGACATGCCCCGCACCGCTTAATTCCGCCAGCGCGAACACGGAGACCTGATTACATGAGAGCCCTGCCCCTTTCCATTGGCACCATCCACTTCGTCGGCATTGGCGGAATTGGCATGTCCGGCATTGCCGAAGTCCTGCACATGCTTGGTTACGCGGTGCAGGGTTCCGACATTGCCGAAAGCGCGAATGTCGCGCGCCTGCGCGCCGCCGGCATTCCCGTGACCATCGGCCACGACGCCGCAAACCTGGGCGGTGCGCAGGTGGTGGTGACCTCCACCGCCGTCAAGCGCGACAACCCCGAGGTCGTGGCCGCGCGCGCGCGCCTGATCCCGGTGGTGCGGCGTGCGGAAATGCTGGCCGAACTCATGCGCCTGCGCTGGTCGGTGGCGGTGGGCGGCACGCATGGCAAGACCACCACCACCAGCCTTGTCGCCGCGGTCCTGGAAGCGGCGAAGCTGGACCCCACGGTCATCAATGGCGGCATTATCGAAGCCTACGGCACCAACACCCGCATGGGTTCGGGCGACTGGATGGTGGTGGAAGCCGATGAAAGCGACGGGTCGTTCCTGCGCCTGCCCTCCGTCATTACGGTCGTGACCAACATGGACCCCGAGCACCTGGACCACTGGGGCACGGAAGAGGCGATGCAGGCGGCGTATGACCAGTTCGTCTCCAACATCCCGTTCTACGGCTTTGCCGTGCTGTGCATCGACCATCCGGCCGTGCAGCAGATGATCCCGCGCCTTTCGGACCACCGGATCATCACCTATGGTTTCTCGCCCCAGGCGGACGTGCGCGCCGAAAAGGTGATTACCGACAAGCTGGGGGCCACGTTCGAGGTCGTGATCACCAACCGCAACCGCAACCGATCCCGCCGCGCGGGGCCGTTCCGCCTGCCCATGCTGGGCCACCACAACGTGCAGAACGCGCTGGCGGCCATTGCGGTGGGGACCGAGATGGAAATAGACGATGCCACCATCCGCTCGGCCTTTGCCGCCTTCCGTGGGGTCAAGCGGCGTTTCACCCGCACGGGGGAAACCGGCGGCATCACCATCATTGACGATTACGGCCACCACCCGGTGGAAATCGCCGCCGTGCTGAAGGCCGCGCGCCAGGCGGGCGCGGGCAATGTGATCGCGGTCATGCAGCCGCACCGTTATTCGCGACTGAAGACCCTGTTCAACGAATTCTGCACCTGCATGAACGACGCGGGCACCGTCATCATCGCCGATGTCTATGCCGCAGGCGAACAGCCGATCGAGGGCATTGACCGTGACGCGCTGGTCGAGGGGCTGCGCGAACGCGGGCACCGGTCCGTCGTGCCGCTGCCGGGGCCGGAGCATCTTGCGGAAATGATCAACGCCATTGCCCGGCCGGGTGACTTTGTCGTCTGCCTTGGCGCTGGCAGCATCACCAACTGGGCGCAGGCGCTGCCCGCGCAGCTTGCGGACCTGCAGGGCATCGCCCATGCCCCCGCCCCCACCCAGAAGG
>NZ_VWPI01000062.1 GCF_015155755.1 Komagataeibacter sp. FXV3
GAAGGCGGATGCCCATTCATGACCGCCACCGCCCCCCTGCCGCAATGGGCACAGGTTCTGGATACGGAGGGCTTTCGCCCGCGTGGCCGCCTGACGCCGCAGGCCGCCCTGGGCCCGCGCACGTGGTTTCGCGTCGGCGGCGCTGCGGAACTGCTGTTCCAGCCCGCCAGCGCCGAGGACCTGGCGCAGACCCTGCGCCACCTGCCGCTGGAGGTTCCGGTCATGCCGCTGGGCGCGTGTTCGAACGTGATCGTGCGCGATGGCGGGATTGACGGGCTGGTCATCCGCCTTGCGCGTGGTTTTTCCGCCATTATGCGCGATGGGGACGGGCTGGTGGCAGGGGCGGCATGCCTTGACATGACCGTTGCCGAACACGCGGCCGAAGCCGGGCTGTCGGGGCTGGAATTCCTGGCGGGCATTCCCGGTTCGATCGGCGGCGCCGTGGCCATGAATGCCGGGGCATACGGGTCGGACATGGCGGCGGTGCTGGACTGGGTGGAAGTGGTGACGCGCGACGGCAGGCTGCTGCGCCTGCCCGCCGCATCTCTGGATTTCGGCTATCGCCATGCCACCCTGCCGCCGCAGTCGGTCGTGGTCCGTGCGCGGCTGAACGGGATGGCGGCGCCGCCCGCCATCATCCGCCAGCGGATTGATGAAATCCGCGCCGCGCGTGAGGCGGCGCAGCCGGTGCGCGCCCGCACGGGGGGATCGACCTTCCGCAATCCCGACCCAGACGAATCGCAGCGCAAGGCATGGGAACTGATTGACGCGGCGGGCTGTCGCGGGTTGCGGGTCGGTGGGGCGCAGGTCAGTGAAAAACACTGCAATTTCATACTCAATACCGGCGACGCCACTGCAGCCGATCTGGAGGAACTGGGCGATACCGTAATCAGGCGCGTGCATGACCACACCGCGGTCACATTGCGCTGGGAAATCAAGCGGATCGGCCGCCCCGCCACGCATGTTACGGGAGAAAGCGCATGACGGCCCGCCGGGTCTGCATCCTGATGGGCGGCATGTCCGCCGAACGCGAGGTCAGCCTGGCCAGTGGCCGCAACGTGGCCGAGGCCCTGCGTGGCCGCGGGCATGACGTACACTGCATTGACGCAGGTCCCGACCTGCTGGCCATCGTGTCCGACCTGCAGGCCCACCGCCCCGACGTGGTGTTCAACGCCATGCATGGCCGGTTTGGCGAGGACGGGTCGATCCAGGGTGTGCTGGACTGGATGGGAATCGCCTACACCCATTCCGGCGTGCGGGCATCCGCCACCGCCATGGACAAGGACGCGGCGCGGACCGTGTTCATGGCAGCCGGCCTGCCGGTCGCCATCGGGCAGGTGATGACGCCAGTACAGCTGGCACCGGCGGACCCGATGCCCGCCCCCTATGTGGTCAAGCCGCTGAACGAGGGATCATCCGTGGGGGTGGAAATCATCCTGCCCGGCAGCAACCGCCGCGCCACGGTGGCGGCGGAATGGACCTTTGGCGGCCAGATGCTGGTGGAAGAATACATCCCCGGCCGGGAACTGACGGTTGGCGTGCTGGAAGACCGCGCGCTGACGGTGACCGACATCACGCCGATGGGCAGCGGCCCCAGCTTTTATGACTATCAGGCCAAATACGCATCCGGCGGGTCGCGGCATGAGCTGCCCGCACGCATCCATCCCGACGCATTTGAACAGGCGCGCACGCTGGCGCTGGCCGCCCACCGCGCGCTGGGCTGCCGTGGGGCCAGCCGCACGGATTTCCGCTATGACGACAGCGCGGGGCCGGATACGCCCGGCCGCCTGGTCATTCTGGAAACCAACACCCAGCCGGGCATGACGCCGACCTCCCTTCTGCCCGAACAGGCGGCGGCCTGCGGCATGGACTACGCCACGCTGTGCCAGTGGATGATCGACCACGCGACCTGCCGTACATGAGGCGACCGACCGACAGCAGCGACCGCCCCTCCCGGCTTTCGATCTTCCTGCGCCGCCAGAAACGCCTGCTGCGCCCGGCACTGCTGGTGCTGGTGCTGGTGGTGATCGGGGTGGGCTGCGTCACGACATTCCGGCATTTCGGGTCCGATCCGCGTTTCGCGCCGCTGCGCGGGCGGATCATCAACATGCTGCCCCTGCGCATTACCGACATTGAGGTAACGGGCTGCGTGCTGACCAGCGAGACCGCGCTGCAAGAGGCGCTGGGCGCGCGCACGGGGGACTTCATCCTGGGCTTTTCCGTAGCAAGCGCGCGCGAACGCATCGACGCGCTGCCCTTTGTCGATCATTCCGTGGTGGAACGCCACCTGCCCGGCACCATCATCATCCACCTGTTTGAACGCCGCCCCTTTGCCGTGTGGCAGAATCACGGACATTTCATGCTGATCGACCGCGAGGGCCACCAGGTGCGTGACAAGGGCATGACTGGCAAGGACGCCGAGGCCTTCATGCAGCTGCCGCTGGTGGTCGGTCCCGACGCCAACATCGCCGCCGCCGCCCTGATTGATGAACTGTCCGCCCAGCCGGAGGTACGCAGCCATGTCGTGGCCGCATCCCGCGTGGGCCAGCGGCGGTGGAACCTGACCCTGCGCAACGGCACGACCATCCTCCTGCCCGAAGGACAGGAAGTCGCGGCGCTGAAGCGTCTTGCACAATTGCAGGAAAACATAAAAATACTGGACCGGCCGGTGATCGCCATCGACATGCGCCTGCCTGACCGCCTGATCGTGCGTGAAAACCCCGTTGCCCCGAACGACAGTGACCGGGATCGGGACGACACGCCGCCACAGGCTGACCCCACCGGGGATCAGGCCCCTGCCGCGCCATGGCTTTCTTCCCCCGAAACCGGCCCAAGACGGAGGCGGGCATGACTTATCCAGTGCCGGGCGTGGTCAGGACGACCGTGCCCGCAACCAAGACCACCACACCGGCCGCCCCGGTGCCCGCCATCCGTGGGGCCGGGACGCCAGCGCGCGTACCCCGCCCGCGACCTGCGACATCCCTTGTCCCCGCGGGTGAGCGCCTGCCCACGCGCAAGCTGCGCACGGGACCGTTCAGCGTGCTGGATATCGGGTCCACCAAGATCGTATGCCTGATCGGGCGTGGCGAGCCTGACAACACCATCCGCATCCTTGGCCACGGGTGGCGGCGTTCGCATGGGGTGCGCTGTGGCGGGATCGTGGACCTGCGTGAGGCGGAAAGCGCCATCCGCGCTGCCGTGGCGCAGGCGGAGGACATGGCGACGGAACGCCGGGATTCGATTTTCGTCAACCTGTCCTGTGGCCACCCCGAAAGCCGCCACATCAACGCGCGCTGGTCCGTGGGCGGACGGGAAATCACGGATAACGACGTCAACCGGATCATAAGCGAGGGCCGGATGCGCGCCGTGTCCGAAGGGCGGTCGGCCATCCATACCCTGCCGCTGGATTACGCGGTGGATGACACGCAGGAAGTGCTGGACCCGCGCGGGCACCTGTGTGACCTGCTGTCCGCGCGCCTGCATGTGATCGACGCCAACACGACCGCGCTGCGCAACCTGGAAGCCGTGCTGTCACGCGTGGAACTGAAGATCGAGGGGATGGTGTCCTCCCCCCTCGCCTCGGGGCTTGCGGTCATGAACGAGGACGAGCGCAACCTCGGCGCCACCGTGGTGGACATGGGCGGGGGCACCACGTCGATCGGGGTGTTTGGCGAAGGGCGCCTGCTGCATACCGCCACGATTCCCGTGGGCGGCCTGCACATCACGCGCGACATCGCGCACGGGCTGTCCACCTCCATCGACAATGCCGAGCGGCTGAAAACCATGCACGGTTCGGCCGAACTGCTGGCGGGTGACGATCACGATCCCATTCTTGTGCAGTTGATTGGTGACAACGACCATCATTATGTCAGAATTCCACGCGCAAGGATTGTATCGATCATACACCCCCGCGTGGAGGAAACCCTGGAGATGGTACGTGACAGGCTGGAAATGGCCGCGGTCGGCCCTGCATCCGACGGCCGCGTCATCCTGACTGGCGGCGGGTCGCTGCTGGAGGGAATCGGGCCGATGGCGGCGCGGATCCTGAACCGTCAGGTGCGCCTGGGCCGCCCGCGCCGCATTGTCGGCCTGCCTGAAAACGCGGCGACGTGGCCGATGTTCTCCACATCCGCGGGGCTTCTGGCCTGGGCTGCGGGGGCGGCGGATGAAATGGGCGAACCCGACACCCGTGACACCCGTCCCGGCAGCCTTGTCAGACGTTTCGTGGATTTCATACGTGACAGGGTATAATCTTGCATGAAAACCCTTTATTGTACTTTTGCCGTTAGTATGCCAGCACGCCTACCCCAATCCATCGGGAGCCAAGCATGACCCTCAACCTGACCATCCCGCAACAGAATCATTCCGATTTCACGCCCCGCATCACAGTGATCGGGGTTGGCGGCGGTGGTACGAATGCGGTGGACAACATGATCCATTCGCAGTTGCAGGGCGTGGAATTCGTCGTTGCCAACACCGATGCCCAGCAGCTTTCCCACAGCAGCGCCGACCGCCGCATCCAGCTTGGCCCCCACCTGACGCAGGGGCTGGGCGCGGGCGCGAAGCCCGAAATCGGCCGCGCCGCGGCGGAAGAAGCCTGTGACGAACTGTCGCGCCACCTTGATGGCGCGCACATGGTCTTCATCACCGCGGGCATGGGCGGCGGCACCGGAACGGGGGCCGCACCCGTCATTGCCCGCATGGCGCGCGAACGCGGCATCCTGACCGTGGGCGTGGTGACCAAGCCGTTCACGTTCGAAGGCCACCGCCGCGCGAAATCGGCGGAAGCGGGCATTGCCGAACTGCAGCAGTTTGTCGATACGCTGATCATCATCCCGAACCAGAACCTGTTCCGTCTGGCCAATGAACGCACAAGCTGGAAAGACGCGTTCAAGATGGCGGACAACGTCCTGTACATGGGCGTGCGTGGTGTCACCGACCTGATGATGGCGCCGGGTCTGGTCAACCTCGACTTTGCCGATATTCGCACCATCATGGCGGAAATGGGCAAGGCGATGATGGGCACGGGTGAGGCCGAGGGCGAAAACCGCGCCATCGCCGCGGCCGAGGACGCCATTTCCAACCCGCTGCTGGAAGATACCTCGATGTCCGGCGCGCAGGGCCTGCTGATCAACATTACCGGTGGCGAGGACCTGACCCTGTTCGAAGTGGACCAGGCTGCAAACCGCATCCGTGAAGAAGTGGCTGAAGACGCCAATATCATCTTCGGGTCCGCCATCGATACCTCACTGAACGGGCGCATCCGCGTTTCCGTCGTGGCGACGGGCATCGACAACCCGCCCGGCGGCCATCCCGCCGCACGCCCGGCAGCGCCCCAGGCCGAAGCCGCCCCGGCGCAGCCCGCCCCGGCCGAGGCACCGCAGCAGGCGGCGCCGGTCGCCAGTGCCGCACCCCAGGGGGCACCTGCCGCGCCGCAGCAGCCGGCCGCCCCCATGGGCCAGCCCGCCGCCGGCATGCAGCCCCAGCGTCCCGCCGCGCCGCAGCCGCCGTCGCCCAACGCCGTACCGCCCCACATAGCCCAGGCGCAGCGCCCCGGTTCCCCGCGTTCGCCGCTGTTTACCGAAAGCGCCAAGCCACCCGCGCCGGAACCCCAGCCCGCGCCACGCAGCCTGTTCGGGATCGTGACCGGTGCGCTGCGCCGTCATTCCACCCCGCAGCAGCCTGAACCCGCCCGCCGGACGGAACCCGCCATGCAGCCGCAGCAGCAGCAGCCACAGCAGCAGCCACAGCAGCCGCAGGGTCAGGACACGGGCGGCAACCCGACACCGGATGATGGCGGACTGGATATCCCCGCCTTCCTGCGCCGCCGTTCACCCTGATGACGGTCATGATGCATGGCCTGCCCTCCTGTGGGCAGGCCATGCATCCCTCCTGCCGAACAGGTAACAATAGGCAATAATCCTTGACTGTCCTGGAAAGAGACATGGCAGTAGCATGATATCACGCCAGTTACTGTGAATCTTCCACACTTGCGTCAAGGATACAGGCAATGAACGGCATGCTGCCGCAAGCACCCGTCCCCTTCGGGACGGCGTCCCGACATGATGGACAGATGCAGCACACCATACGCCAGCCGATCAGCAGCATCGGCACCGGCCTTCATACCGGCAGGCGCATCAGCCTGAAGCTGTCCCCCGCCCCGGAAAATACCGGCATCGTCTTCCGTCGCAATGACATCACCCTGCCGCCGCTTGCGGCACGGTATGACACGGTGGTGGATACGCGGCTGAGTACGGTACTGGGCTGCGATGACGGCGATGGTCACGCCGAACGCATCGCCACCATCGAACACCTGATGGCGGCGCTGGCGGGCTGTGGCGTCGATAACATCTTCATTGATGTGGATGGCCCCGAAATCCCGGTTTTTGACGGTTCCGCGGCGGAATTCGTGTTCCTGCTGGAATGTGCGGGCATCACGCCCCAGGCCGCCGCGCGCCAGCATATCCACATGGACCGGACCGTGCGGGTGGAAGATGGCGATGCCTTTGCCGAACTGTCGCCCGCGACCCGGCCCGGCCTGACGATCGATATTTCCATTGATTTCCCGGCTGCCGCCATCGGTCAGCAGCATTATGTGACACTGGTGGAACCGGGGGCGTTCCGCCAGGATCTCAGCACCGCGCGGACATTCGTGCTGCAGCCTGAAATCGATTACCTGCATTCCGTGGGGCTGGCCCGTGGCGGATCGCTGGATAACGCCATCGTCGTCAACGGCGACAGCGTGGTAAACCCGTCCGGGCTACGCCACCCGGATGAATTCGTGCGCCACAAGGTACTGGACGCGATCGGGGACATGTATCTGGCCGGTGGCATGATCAATGGCCATTTCCGTGGGCACAAATCGGGGCATACACTGAACAACCGCCTGTTGCGCAAGGTCTTTGCCGAACAGGCGAACTGGCATCGGGCCCCGCTTGGCACGTCCCTTTCCGCCCCGCAGCCGCAGGCCGCCTGATGCGGGGATGCGAAATCCGCACGTGGAGACTTCACCCGCCACCGGCACATGATATAAAGCTTCCATAACTGGAAGAGCCGGCATGTTCGCACCCACATCACACCATATCCCGCAACCCCTGCCCGCCACGCGCCAGATGGTCCGCTGGCTGGCGCTGCTGCCACTTGCGGGCCTGCTGGCGGCATGTGGACAGAGTGCCAGCACCATCAATGAACGCGCGCCGCGCGTCGGCTCGGCGGAGACGTTGTACAACAACGGCGTGGACGCCCTGCGTTCGGACCGGTACCTGCTATCGGTCAACCAGTTCGATACATTGCAGCGCAACTATCCCTATTCCCAGTACACCGCCAATGCGCAGCTGATGGAAGGGTATGCGAACTACCTGCTGAACAAGTATCCCGAAGCCGTGCAGCAGCTTGACCGCTTTCTGGAACTGCACCCCACCAGTACGGATGCGGCCTATGCCTTCTATCTGCGCGCCCTGTGCTATTATGAACAGGTGGCCGATGTGCAGCGTGACCAGCAGGGCACGATCGAGGCGATGGACGCGCTGGAAGAAGTCATCACCCGCTTTCCCCAAAGCCCCTATGCCCGTGACGCGCAGCTGAAAATCGACCTGTGCCGCGACCATCTGGCGGGCAAGGAAATGCTGGTGGGCCGGTGGTACCAGCAGCAGAACGACTATCTTGCCGCAGCCGGCCGCTACCAGCGCGTGGTGCAGGATTTCCAGACCACCAACCATGTGCCCGAGGCACTGGAACGACTGGTGGAAGTATATCTGGACATGGGCCTGCTGGAACAGGCGCGCAAGACCGGCTCGGTCCTGGCCTACAACTACCCCAGCAGCAAATGGTACACGGATGCGTACGATCACCTGCGCGCGCATCACCTGATCAAGGGCGTGGAAAGCAAGGACCACAAGCAGGGACGGAACGTCTTTTCGCGGGCATGGCATTCGGTTTTCTGATTTCCGCCAACGATTATCTGTGCTGAACGGGAAGCCTGCATGCTGACACAGCTCTCGATACGGGATGTGGTCCTGATCGAAAAACTGGATCTGGCCTTTCCCCCCGGCCTGACGGTGCTGACGGGGGAAACCGGGGCTGGCAAGTCCATCCTGCTGGACAGCCTCGGGCTGGCGCTGGGGGAACGGGCCAGCGCATCGCTGGTACGCGCCGGGTGCGAACAGGCCAGCGTCAGCGCCAGTTTCGAGGTCGCATCCGACCATCCCCTGCACCAGCTGTTCAGTGAACAGGGCATCGTGCTGGATGATATGCGCGAACCCGTGCTGCTGCGCCGGGTCGTGACCACGGACGGGCGGTCGCGCGCCTATATCAACGACCAGCCCGTGGCCGTCAGCCTGCTGCGCCGGGCGGCGACGCTGCTGGTGGAAATACAGGGCCAGCATGAACAGATGGGACTGGCGGACCAGTCAACGCATCTGGACCTGCTGGATGTCTTTGGCGTGCCCGGCGCCCTGCGCACCCGCACCGCTGGCGCCTATCGCAAATGGATCGAGGCCACGGCGGAACTGGCGGCAGCACGGGCGGAAATGGAAAATGCCGCGCGTGAGGAAGACTGGCTGCGGCAGGCGGTGGATGACCTGTCCACCCTCGCCCCGCAGGAAGATGAGGAAACGCAGCTTGCGGGCCTGCGCCAGGCATTGCAGCAGGGCGAACGCCGGGCGGAGGCGATTGCGGCGGCGCTGGCCGACCTTGCGCCGCGCGACCGCCGTTCTCCCGGTCCGGCATCGGCGCTGCGCAACGCCAGCCGTGCATTGCAGCGCCTGCTGCCCGCCCCCACCGACCTGAACCCCGAAGCCGTGGGCGCTGCCGAGCAGGAAGCCGCACAGGAAGCGCTGAACGCGCTGGAACGCGCGGAAGAAGCGCTGGCGGAAGCGGAAAGCATGCTCTCGCGCCTTGCCTCCGACGCGCAGGCCGACCCGCGCCTGCTGGAACAGACGGAAGAACGCCTGTTCGCGCTGCGTGCCGAAGCGCGCAAGCACGGCGTGTCCGTGCCCGAACTGCCGGGGCTGCTGGCGGCCTTTACCGACCGGCTGGCAGCACTTGATTCGGGGAATGCCCGGATCGAGGGGCTGGAGGCAACTGTTGCCGAAAACCGCGCGAAGTTTGAGGAAGTCGCCCTTGACCTGACCGCTGCGCGGGAAAAGGCGGCACGCAGGCTGGAACAGGCGGTGATGGCGGAACTGAAACCGCTGAAGCTGGAACGCGCGCGCTTTATCGTCTCCCTCGTCCCGCTGGAAGCGGAAGCCTGGAACGCACGCGGCAAGGAACAGGCGTCGTTCCTGATTGCCGCCAACCCCGGCCAGCCACCGGGGCCGCTGGCGAAGGTTGCATCGGGGGGCGAACTCTCCCGTCTCATGCTGGCGCTGAAGGTGGTGCTGGCGGGCCGGTCGGCCATTCCCACGCTGGTGTTTGACGAAGTGGATTCCGGCGTGGGCGGGGCCACGGCCTCGGCCATCGGGGAACGACTTTATACCGTGGGCCGCAGCGTGCAGGTACTGGTGGTCACCCACAGCCCGCAGGTGGCGGCACGGGGGGACGCACACCTGCGCATAAGCAAGAGCGTGAACAGGGGCCGCACCGAAACCCACGCCGCCCCACTGGATGCACAGGCCCGACGCGAGGAAATCGCCCGCATGCTGTCTGGCGACACCATTACCCCCGCCGCCCGCGCCGCGGCCGACAGCCTGCTGAAAGGGGTCTGACATGCCCCATGCCGCCCCGTCCGAATCCCTGGCCGAACAGGCGCGTCGCCTGCTGGCGGATTATGCCACGATGGAACAGGACAGGCCCCATGCCGAAGCCACGCTGGCGCAGCTTGCAACATTGCTGCCCGCGCTGGACGCTGCGTATCACCAGCATGATGCGCCACTGGTTGATGATGCGACCTATGACAGCCTGCGCCGGCTGAATACCGCGCTGGAAGAACGCTTTCCCGACCTGCGCCGCGATGACAGCCCGGCGGAAAAGGTCGGTGCGCCCGCCAGTGGCCCCTTCCACCGCCACCGGCACATGGTGCCCATGCTGTCGCTGGACAATGTGTTTTCGCGCGATGAGTTTGAGGGGTTCATCAGCCGGATCGCCCGCTTCCTCGGGCTGGGGGAAGATCAGGCGCGCGCCCTGTCTTTTGTCGCGGAACCCAAGATTGACGGCCTGTCCATAAGCCTGACCTACGAACATGGCCGTTTCGTGCGCGGCACCACGCGCGGCGACGGCACCGAAGGCGAGGACGTAACCGCCAACCTGCGCACGCTGAAGGACATTCCAGAACGCCTGCCCGCCCCCTTCCCCGATGTGATCGAGATACGGGGCGAAGTCTTCCTGTCCAAGCAGGCCTTCCTTGAACTGAACGCGGCACAGGAACGCGCGGGCGAAAAACCCTTCGCCAACCCGCGCAATGCCGCCGCCGGTTCCCTGCGCCAGGTTGACCCGAAGGTGACGGCCCGCCGTCCGCTATCGCTGTTTGCCTATGCCGCGGGCTTTTGCGACGCGCCACTGGCCGCGACCCACCACGGCTACCTTGAGCAGCTTGCGGCATGGGGATTCGTGGTCAATCCGCTTAGCACACGGGTGAAGAATGCGGCCGAGGCCGAAGCCTTCATGGAGCGTCTAACGCTGGAACGCTCGGCGCTGGATTACGACATTGACGGCGTTGTGTACAAGCTGGATGACCGCGCGCTGCAGGACCGCCTTGGCTTTGCGGGACGTGCGCCCCGCTGGGCGGTGGCATGGAAATTCCCGGCCGAACAGGCCATAACCCGGCTGGAAAAGATCGACATACAGGTCGGCCGCACCGGCGCGCTGACGCCGGTGGCCTTTCTGGAGGCGGTGAATGTGGGCGGCGTAATCGTCACCCGCGCCAGCCTGCATAATGAAGACGAAATCACGCGCAAGGACATCCGCGAGGGCGACCTTGTGCATGTGCAGCGCGCGGGTGACGTGATCCCGCAGGTGACGGGCGTGGTGCTGCCGCGTGACCATGACCGCCCACCATTCCATTTTCCCCACACCTGCCCGGTCTGTGGCGCGCATGCCGAACGGCCGGAGGGCGAGGTCGTGTGGCGGTGTTCCGGTGGCCTGACCTGCCCGGCACAGGTGGTGGAACGGCTGATCCATTTCGTATCGCGCGATGCGTTCGACATTGACGGGCTGGGTGATCGCACGATCGTGGAATTCCACGAACTGGGGTGGCTGCGCACGCCTGCTGACATTTTCCGCCTGCCTGAACACGAAGCCGAAATCGCCAGCCGCGACGGCTGGGGCAAGGTTTCGGCCCGCAACCTGGTCAATGCCATCGCGGCCCGGCGCAGCATTGAACTGTCACGCCTGATCTACGCGCTGGGCATCCGCCGCATCGGTATCAACAACGCCCGCCTGCTGGCCCGGCATTACGGGTCCATGGCCAACTGGCGGCAGCAGATGGAAAAGGCTGCGGTCATCGGGTCGGACGAACGGCTGGAACTGGGATCGATCACCGGCATCGGTTCCGCCATTGCCGATGAACTGGTGGCGTTCTTTGCCGAATCCCATAACCGCGCCACGCTGGATGACCTGACATCCGTCCTGACACAGGTCACGGATGAGGAAATGGTGGCCGAAGGCGCATTGTCGGGAAAAACCATCGTGTTCACCGGCACGCTGACCACCATGACCCGCCCCGAAGCCCGCGCCGTGGCCGAACGGCTGGGCGCGCGCGTATCCGACAGCGTTTCCAGAAAGACCGACCTTGTGGTGCTGGGTGAAAAGGCCGGATCCAAGGCGCGCAAGGCCGCCGAGCTGGGTGTCGCCACCATGGATGAGGCCAGCTGGCGCACGCTGGCGGGCATGCCGCCCGTAGGGGAGCAGACCACCTGACGCAGGGGTGTGGGGCACGGACCGCGCGCCGGCCTTGCATGTCCCTGCCACGTAACGTTTACTGTACACAACGCAGTTACAGGAGCATCCGGACGGACCGACACGTTACCTGCCGCAAGGGGATACGGCATGGATTTTCAGGGGGATAACATCTTATGACAGTTTCAGGGCCGCGGGGGCGGCTGCTGACAACGCGCCGCGCACTGCTGGGCATGGCGGGGGCTGCGGGTTCGGGGCTGCTGCGGCCCGCCCGCGCAGCAGCCACGCCCGCATGGCGCAGGCCGCTGGCGGAAGCGGATGCCGTGATCGGCTTTGGCCATACCGGGCCGATTACCGATGGCGGGTGGTCCATGGTGCATGACCGGGGCGTGCAGGCCGTGCGCCGCGCATTCCCGAAAATCCGCACCATCTATGTCGAAAGCGTACCCTATTCCGCTGACGCCACGCGCATTTTCCGGCAGTTCGTGGCCGAAGGCGCGCAGATGGTGTTCGCGACCTCCGAATACGGTGATTTCATCAAGGACGTGTCGGACCGCGCGCCGGACGTGGCGTTCATGGAATGTGACGGCACCAACGTGACCGGCAACCTGGGCTGGTATTACGTGGCGCACTGGTATGCCAGCTATATCATCGGCATTGCGGCGGGCCTTATGACACGCACGGGCAAGATCGGGTTTCTGGGCGCGTTTCCCATCCCGTCGGTCTATGCCTCGGCCAACGCGACGCTTCTGGGCGCGCAGTCGGTCAATCCGTCGGTTACTTTGCAAAGCATCACCATCAACGCATGGTTCGACCCGCAGGCCGCGACACAGGCGGCAACCGCGCTGGCGGATAACGGGTGTGACTTCCTGTGCGGTATCATGGATGAACCGGCCTATCTGCGCGTGGCGGTGCAGCGCGGGCTGAAGGCGGCGATGTGGAACACCGGCATGCTGGATTACGGGCCGGAAGCCTATGTCAGTTCGGTGGACCTTGATTTCAATGATTTCTATGTCTCGCAGGTGCGCGACCTGCTGGCGGGCACATGGCAGCCACAGGGCCGTTTCCTGACACTGGGGCACGGTGTGGACCGCGATGCATGGGGGCCAAGCGTGCCGCCCGCGGTCGCGCGCCAGGCCGACGCCATGCGCACGCGCCTGCTGGCGGGCTACAACCCGTTCCGTGGCCCGATCCATGACAACCATGGCCGCCTGCGCGTGCCCGATGGCGTCACGCTGAGCGATCTGGAAATCTATCATAGCGACTGGGCTGTCGCGGGAGTATCCGGCCTTGAATAAGCAGTCCGCCCCCCCCGGCGTCGCGCCGGGCACGCCGCCGGTCCTGCAGTTGCGCGGGATTGGCAAGTTCTTTCCCGGCGTGATCGCCAACAAGGACGTGGACCTTGATGTCTGGCCGGGTGAGATCCATGCCCTGCTGGGGGAAAACGGGGCAGGGAAATCCACGCTGATGAACGTCGTCACCGGCATCTACCAGCCGGAGGAAGGCGAGATCATCCTTGATGGCTACGGCCAGACCTTTACCGCCCCGCAGGAGGCGATCCGCGCAGGCATCGGCATGGTGCACCAGCATTTCAAGCTGGTGCAGGCCTTTACGGTGGCGGAAAACATCCACCTTGGCTGGGATGAGGCGCCACGTATCGCCTCCCCCGCCGTGATGGAAGCCCGCACGCGTGAGATTTCCGAACGCTTTGGCTTTCCCGTCCGGCCCGATGCACGTGTGTGCGACCTGTCGGCGGGCGAGCAGCAGCGTGTCGAAATCCTGCGCGTGCTGGCGCGCAAGGCCCGCCTGCTGATCATGGATGAACCCACCGCCGTGCTGACGCCGGAGGAGACGGGCGAACTGTTCCGCGCGCTGAAGGCGTTCCGCGCGCAGGGCAACGCCGTCATCATCATCAGCCACAAGCTGGATGAGGTGATGGAGATTTCCGACCGCGTCAGCATCCTGCGTGGCGGGCGCAAGGTTGGCACGTTCAACACGGCGGACTGCAATCCGTCCATGCTGGCGGCGACCATGGTGGGGCGTGACATCGTCCGGCGCAACATGCGCGCCCGGCCCGAAGGGGCTGCCCCCATCGCACCCGACCCGGTCATGCAGCTGCGCAATGTCAGCGTGCGTGACGACCGGGGGGTGGAAACCCTGCGCGATGTCAGCCTTGACCTGCATGGTGGCGAAATCCTTGGTATTGCCGGGGTCGCGGGCAACGGGCAGCGGGAACTGACGCATGTGCTGACGGGGCTTATGGCCCGTACGTCAGGCGAAATCCTGCTGGACGGCAGCCTTGTGGACCGCGCGGACCCGGCCCTGTTCGCGCGCGCGGGTGTCGGGCACATCCCCGAGGACCGGCTGCGCAGCGCGCTGGCGCCATCGCTGTCGGTCACCACCAACATGGCGCTGCGTGAATACCCCTACCCGCCCATCGGGACACATGGGCTGTATGATGCGCAGGCGGCGGGCGTGCTGGCGCGCGACATTGCGGAACTGGCGCAGGTCACCATTCCCGATTTCGCCATGCCCATCCGCAACCTGTCGGGCGGCAACCAGCAAAGGCTGGTGGCGCGGCGTGAAATCCGTATCGCCAGCCGGGTTCTGGTCGCGGCCTACCCCGCGCGCGGGCTGGATATCGGGGCGATCGCCACCATGCTGGGATATCTGACCGACCTGCGTGACCAGGGGGTGGCGGTGGTGTTCATATCCGAAGATCTGGAAGATCTGCTGAATGTATCGGACCGGATTGGTGTCATGTTCCATGGGCGGCTCATGTCCGTAATCGATGCCGAGGCAGCCGACATGGCCACCATCGGCCTGCTGATGGGCGGCCGGGATGCCGCCGGTACCCAACCGGGAGCAACACAGTAATGGCCGCACGTGCATTCCAGCGCCTGCCCAGCGCACCGGCGGGGCGCATCCTTGTGCTGCGACTGGCGGCGATCGTGCTGTCGCTGTTCATCATCGCGGGCGTGCTGGCGCTGTCGGGGCACAGCCCGGTCACGCTGGCGGAACTGATCCTGCGCTCCACCCTTGGTTCACGCTTCGGGCTGGAAGATCTGGCCCTGTTCATGTGCCCGCTGCTGCTGACCGGGGCGGCGGTGACGGTATGTGGCACGATCGGGCTATGGAATATCGGGGCGGAGGGCCAGTTCTATGCTGGCGCCATTGCCGCGACCGGTGTCGCCCTGGGGCTGCATGGCCCCGCCGTCGTGCTGCTGCCGATCATGACCATTGCCGGCATCCTGGGCGGCATGGCGTGGATTACGGTGCCGACGCTGGCACGCGCCTATGCCGGGGTGAATGAAATCATCACCACGCTGCTACTGAATTTCATCGCATCGCTGCTGACCTATTACCTGACCACCGGGCCGTGGCGCGACCGGATCAGCGGGGCGCAGGTTTCAACCCAGCGCCTGCCGGTCGCCATTCCCGAAATGTGGGGCATCGTGCACTGGGGCTTTCCCGTGGCCATCGTGATCGTGGTGGGGCTGGCGCTTGTGCTGTCGCGCACGCGGTGGGGATATGAAATCCGCATTGGCGGCGCCAACCCCGAAGCCGCGCGCTATGCCGGGATTCCGGTTCGGCTGCGCATCATTTCGGTCATGCTGCTGTCGGGGGCGCTTGCCGGCCTTGCGGGCATGTTTGAAGTCGCGGGCACCGTCCACCGGCTGCAGGGCGGCATGGCCAACAATTTCGGTTACCTGGGGATCGTGGTCGCCGTTCTGGCGCGCGGGTCGTGCCTGAATGTCATTCCCGCCGCCCTGCTTATGGCGCTGATCCTTGATTCCGGCATTGTCATGCAGACACAGCAGCTTTCGGCGTCGGTTGTCCTGGCCATTACGGGACTGATCCTGTTCATGATCGCCATTGGCGATGAACTGGCCCATTACCGGCCCGTGGCCAGTACCACGCCAAAGGGGAAAGCATCATGATCACGCTACTGACGGGCATGCTGGCCACCGCCGTGCTGGCGGGCGGGGTGCTGGCGCTGGCCGCCCTTGGTGAAGTGCTGGCCGAACGGGTTGGCGTGACCAACCTTGGCGTAGAGGGGCTTATGGCGCTGGGGGCGGTGACGGCGGTCATGACCGTATCCTCCGTTTCCTCGCCATGGGTCGGACTGCTGGTGGCGGGGCTGGTCGGGGCTGCGGGCGGCATGGTGTTCGCCTTTGGCGCCGTGGTGATGCGGGCCAACCAGGTGCTGTGCGGGCTGGCGACAACCTTCATGGGGCTGGGCCTGTCCACGGCGCTGGGTCACAATTATGCAGGCCAGCCGGTAACGACGACATTCGGCCATGTCTCCGTCCCGGTGCTGTCATCCATTCCGGTGATTGGCCCTGCCCTGTTCGGGCAGAATATCCTGATCGTGCCGATTTACGTGCTGCTGCCCGCACTGGTGCATTTTGTCATGTTCCGCACCCGCCATGGGCTGAACATGCGCGCGGTGGGGGAAAACCCGGCGGCGGCGGATGCGGCGGGCATTCCGGTCATGGCCATGCGGTTCTGGTATGTCACCCTTGGCGGTGCGATGGCGGGGCTGGCGGGGGGATACCTGACGCTGACCTATGTACCCGTATGGTCGGAAGGCATGGTGGCAGGCCGCGGGTGGATTGCGCTGGCACTGGTGATCTTTGCCGGGTACCGCCCGGTTATCGTCACGCTGTCCGCGCTGCTGTTCGGGCTGGTCACCGCCCTGTCCTTTGTCGGGCAGGCGCATAACTGGCCGATTGACCCGGCATTCCTGAACATGCTGCCGTATCTGGGCACCATGGCCTTCATTATCGTGCCGGTCGTGGTCTGGCACCGCATGCGGCGGGTCATGGCGGCCCCTGCGGCACTGGCGCAGCCCTATTACCGCGACGTGCGCTAGGCCGCACCACCAGACGGCGCGGACATGAAGACAGCATGGCCGCGCCAGCAGCGGGATGGGACAGGCAGGCGACTGTCCCGCATATCACGAAGAGCATTGCTGGCGGGACAGCCGAAACGCCTCTGGCAGCCGTTCAGTGCCCGGATGCCCTGGATATAATTACGTCCATCGCGCATGGTTGTCGTAATGCACACCCTGCCATTGCAGCCGCTTGATTTCGTTGCGTAATGATAATTCACGATAAACGTGTTGGCATTTTCCTGTGCAATATCGATCAGGCGTATGGGATCGGCCAGGCTGCCATAAAACCGGGTCATGTTTTCTGGCGCGAAGGCCGGCCGGGTGCGTTTTTCCGGCACGACCATGGCTGAGGCATTGCCCCCCTGCCCGTCCCCCAATGCGTCATAGAACGCGCGGATTGTCGTTGCCGCGGTTCCATACTCATCAATCAAAATCCATGGGCTTTTCCTGTGCGGGCGCAATCGACGTGACGGTTACAAGCAGTGGTTCATGGTAATGACCCGTTTCCGCCGCCATCGGATTCGTAACCTTTACTGCAACAATCTGGTGCAGAAGGTTACGAAACTGCTCGAATGCAGGTTGTTCCGCCGTTAACTGGACATCCTGAAAAATGTTCCCCGGATCAGCAAACCCATCCACATCATCTGCAATGCAGATGGGATCATGCAGTTTCAGGATATAGGATGGTTCAGGTGCATCGCCCTTCTGCACATCTTCATAATTGGGTGGCCCGGGAAACACGACATAATCCAGCGTTCCGGTCAGTTCCGATGGTTCCTGATGCTGCAGATCATAGCAAGACCCGGCCCATGCGGCCGTCTGCCAGAAGCCGCATGCAATTGAAACCAGTGCAATCGAAAAATATTTTCTCATTCCAAAGAATCCAAAAATAATTCCCGGTAATATATTTTTATTTACTGTTCTTGTCCATGTGGTGTTCAGGAAACCATCCTGCACCCGTTAATAAAAACCAGAAAAAACCATGGTCCGACCGGTTCCGACAGACGGGATGCCGGTCAGCACGTCGCCTGACCCGGATGGATACCGCGCCAGCACGAAAAGCCACTTTGCAGACACGTTTTGATATGTATTGCAAATGATTCTCAATTACTATACGACCCCACTTCCACACGGCAGAAAAATGTCAGGAATGAGGTCAGGCATGCAGCGCAGCAGGGTTTTTTATGTATTTCCTCTTTCACTTCTGGTGACAGGGCATGCCCTTGCGGCTGATCTGGTTGAAAAATCGGACCACACCCATCGTGCGCGGCCGTCGCGCGTGAAAAAAGCAGCCCCCCAGCCTGACGCGAACGCCGTGCAGGCGGAAAAGCTGGAAGTCCATGCCCGCAGGCCGGCGACAGTCGCGTCCTCGGCCACGAAATCCGATACGCCGCTGATCGAAACCGCCCAGTCGGTCACGGTTGTCAGCCGCAACGAAATGGACGTGCGCGGGGTACTCAGCCTTAATCAGGCCGTACGCTACACGGCGGGCATCACCCCCGACCTGCGTGGCGGTGGCGAGGGCACGCGCTATGACCAGTTCGCCCTGCGCGGCTTTACGGTCCCGACCTTTCTTGATGGGCTCAAGCTGCAGGACAGTCCCACGGGCTATGCCACGGCGCAGACCGATACGTCACGGCTGGAACGGGTCGAGATCCTGAAGGGGCCAGCATCCGCGCTATATGGCCAGTCCAGCCCCGGCGGCCTTGTCGCCCTGTCCAGCAAGCTGCCAACCGACCAGAAATTCTATGGTGGCGTCAACACGACGGGCGGCATGTTCGACCTGTATCGCATGGATGCCGATGTTGGTGGTTACGCCACGAAGGACGGCATGGTGCGCTACCGGCTGTATGGCACGGTCAATGGCCAGCACAGCCAGATGAGCCGGACGGGCAGCCGGCGCTTTTCCATCAGCCCGTCCTTTACATTCGGCGGTGATGGACCGACCACGCTGACCATTCTGGGCAACTACCAGTACGATCCCGAAAATGGCACCTATGGCGGCGAACCGCTGGTGGGGTCGCTCAGGCCCGCATCATATGGCTACCTGCCCCGGGATTTTTATGACGGTGATGAATCGTTCGAGAAATTCAACCGCCGACAGGGCGGGATCACCTATATTTTCAACCACCGTTTCAACGATAACTGGAGCTTTACCAGCCGCGGGCGGTACGATGACATCAAGACCATCTATCGCAGCGTGTACAACAACGGTTATTACACCAGTAATGACATGCTCAGCCGTTCCGCCTTTGGCACGAACGAACATACGCACAATCTGGCATTCGACAGCCAGTTCAAGGGCCATGTCCGCACTGGTCCCCTGCGCCATACGATGATGTTCGGCTTTGACTACATGCAGCAGAGCGCATCGGAAGAAGGGTTTTACGGTAGTGCGCCGGACCTGAATGTCCTGCACCCGGACTATAACATGGCCATTCCCGCCATGAGTCCGTATCTGCATTACCAGACCAATTCACACCAGATCGGCATGTACGCGCAGGATGAAATGCGCTGGAAGGGTCTGGTCGTGACCGGTAGCCTGCGTAATGACTGGTATCGTTCGCAGCAGAACGAATACATGTACCATACATCATCGCATGAAAATCCCCGCCAGATTACATGGCGTGCTTCGGCCCTTTACCATTTCAATTTCGGCCTTTCGCCCTATATCAGCTACTCGACATCGTTCCAGCCGCAGTCGGGCACGGTTTCCAGCGATGGGGGGCACACGTTCCGCCAGGCCGATCCGTCCCTTGGCAAACAGCTTGAAGGGGGGCTGAAATACCAGCTTCCGGGCACGTCGCTGCTGTTTACGGCGGCGGGCTTCCATATTGAACAGACCAATGTTCTGGTTGCCGTTGGCAACCTGGGTTACAGCACGGAAAGCGGGAAAGTGCATTCGGACGGTTTCGAATTCGAAGCCCATGCCGAGCCTTACAGGAACCTGATGATCACGGCCGCGGTCAGCGTGCAGAAAGTCCATGATGATTCGACGGGCAAGCCCCTGATCCAGTCCGGGACGGGCAACGCATCGCTGTTTGCGTTCTACACCATGCCTTCGGGGCCAGCAAAAGGTCTCGGCTTTGGTGGTGGCATGCGGTATTCGAACAAATCCTATGGTGGCGAGGCCAGCTATGGCAGCGTCTGGGTGCCGCAATACGCCGTATTCGATGCGTCATTACGCTATGACCTGTCGAACCTTTCGCCCTCACTTCATGGCTGGACCGTCGCGGCCAGTGCCCGCAACCTGTTTGACAAGAATTACGTCGCGAACTGCCTGAGCTATGCCTCCTATAATCAGGAATGGTGCTATTATGGCGAGCGCCGGAACGCGCAGGCGAGCCTTGGGTTCACCTGGTAAATTCACCCGTCCCTATAATCCAACGCGCATCCGGCCTGAAAAAAATACGAGGAAGTTCCTGGTGAAGCTTTTTTCAAAAAGCTTCGTCAGAACCTTGCTTTTTTGAAAAAAGACGACACCCAAAAACTTTTAGTTCCCATATCACCCCGACTGTCCTGCACCATGGCTGCCCCGTTGGCCATGGTGCAGGATATCGGCTGAAATGCTGCGGGCGTAACCAGCCGAATCAAGGCTGTCGGGAAAGATGCCCAGCAGCTTGAGTTCATCCACATACCGCGCGACCTGTATTTTCAGGTCATTGCCCACGGGGCTGACACCCAGCACTTCGTGGCGCATCATCTGCAAAATCGTGTCCTGATCCATGCCGTCCATCCGGCCATCAAGCAGGGCCGCGGCTTCCGCCATATGTCCGGGCAGCCAGTGGGCAGCATGCGACAGCGCCAGCACAAGGGCCACGGCGGCACCCGGCGTCTGCGCCAGCAGGTCCGTCGAGACACCCAGCGCAAGATTCGTGCGTTCCGCGTACAACCCCTTCACGCTATTGACCAGTTCCACCAGATCCAGCGCCCGGTTGTTCAGCAGCTGCCACGCCAGCGGGTCATGCAGGGCCACGGCGTCCACCGTGCCCGCCGCCAGGGCGTCATCAATCTGGTCGGGCGGCAGGATCACCCAGTCGGGCGCTGTATCCGGGTTCAGTCCTTTGCGGCGCAGGATGACGGAAAAGAACAGGCGGTCCGCCATATCCGCATTCAGCACCGCGATCCTGCGGCCCACCAGATCCTCGATCTTGGCAATCCGCAGCCGCTTGCGCACCAGCAGGCGAAATGTCCCCGCCTGCAATCCCATGACCAGCCGCGCGGGCAGGTCCGCATCCGCCTGATACGCCTGCAGCCACGACAGCACGGGGGCCACGGCCGCCATGCTGCGCCCCGCCCGCAGGTCGGCAATGGCGTCCCGCCCCGTTACAGCGCCGGAACGCAGGTGCACATCCAGCCGGTACTGGGAAAAGAAGTCCTGCCGCAGCGCCACATTGTACAGCGTCGATGCCTGGGCAAACGGCCATGACAGCGTCAGGTCATGCGCTTCGCCATCCAGCAGCGCATCATCATGCCGTACGATACGGGCCTGCTGGCGGCTTTGCAGCCACTGCGCACCCACCACGGCACAACCTGCCCCAACCAGCAGCGGCATGACCGCACGCCGCAGCAGGCGTGGCGGCCGCCCTTCCCTGTTTTCATCGACCATTGGTGGGCATTTCTCCTGCAACACAAAGGCATTACCGTGCTTTCAGCCGGTCCGGTTTTCCATTTTCCCCCTTTTTGAAAAAAAGTTCAAAAGGGGGGTTTACGCCCCCCCACCAGTGTGGCTATAAGCTGCTCAACGCTGATCCCGAATAGCTCAGTTGGTAGAGCAAGCGACTGTTAATCGCTGGGTCGTAGGTTCGAGTCCTACTTCGGGAGCCATCTTTCCTTAAAAATTAGTGTTAAATCAGCAAGGCTGGATTTCCTTAATCCGACTGTCTGTTCCATGCCATGGTAGACACGGTCATCGGACAGATGCAGCCGCACTTCAGGCGGTTGGTGATGTTATCCGCCGATATTCCCTATTCTTTAAATAAATGCGTCCGATCCTGCTTCTGGGCCGGAATAATCAGTCCAGTACCAGCATACCCATTGCGCGGCCATGGAATTGTCGAAAGCCCTGCAGTGGAAGCGACAACTGGCGTCCACCGCATTGCAATGCAGTCTGACATACTGCCCTGTTTCAGAACATGTGAAAATTTTACCATGTGTGCGGAAACATCCACCCCGCCAGCAATGACGGCAGAATATGAAAACCCGGCCGAGACATCACATCAGGGCCGGGTCAGGTCAGGTCGGATCAGGGATTACAGGCCAAGCGTACGCTTCAGCCCTGCGCAGTAGGCATCCATGAACCGGCGCGACAGTTCCGCATCCGGCACGAACATGTCGAACACATGGTATGCGCCCGGCACGACCATGACCTCGGTCGGGATACCTGCGGCCATCAGGCGGCGGGCATAGTCCAGATCCTCGCACAGAAACAGGTCCATCGACCCCACCCCGATAAAGGTGGGCGGCAGGCCGGACAGGTCCTTCGCCCGCGCGGCAGATGCATAGGCCGGCGTGTCATCGCCCCCTGCCTTCGCCCCCAGATACGCTTCCCATGCATATTTGTTGGCCGAACGGGTCCAGACATATTCACCAAAATCGGGCGCGGGATCGACCTTGGTCGCCGTACGGTCATCCAGCATGGGATAGATCAGCAGCTGGTAGGCAAGCCTGTATTCCTTGCGGTCGCGCGCCATCAGCGCCAGGGCCGCACTCAGCCCACCACCCGCACTTTCACCTGCCACGGCCACCTTGTCGCGATTGATGCCCAGTCCGGCTGCGTTGTCATGTACCCATTTCAGGACGGCGTAACAGTCCTCGATCGCGCCGGGATATTTGACCTCTGGCGCCAGCCGGTAATCGACAGAGACAATGACAAACCCCATCTTGCTGGCCAGCACCTGGCATTTCGGGTCGTCCACTTCCGGATGTCCCGAAACCAGTCCACCGCCATGGATATAGACAATGGCCGGGGCATTGGGCCGCCGCACGCGGGGGCGATAGATCAGGACACGCACGTCAGGCGCACCGGCGGGACCGGGAACATATTCTTCCTGCGTTTCCACATCCGGCAGGGGACGCCCTTCGATCAGCCGCACCGACGTCATGAATATCTCACGCACTTCCGGCAGCGACCGTCCGGACAGGCCATCAAATGACGGCATTTTTTCCAGAATCGGCAGGAATTCGGGATTTACGACATTTTTGGGCATGGTGAAGCAGGTCCTCTTCAATCAGAAGCCGCCCATGGGGGCGCCTTCGCTGCCTGTAACCGTCACGCACACAAGCGTGATCAACCATGACCGACATCAAATAATTTTCTCTATATATGCATATAAAATATAAAATTATGGGTTTTTCTTATCTGTTATATTTGGAAATCAATTCATTTCATCAATTTATATATTGTATTTTCCATTCGAATATAAAATATACTTCGCATGCCGTAATGAAATCATCGCACGCCATGCCATGATGCCAGCAAGGTGATGCATCCGGCCTGCCGCGCCATCAAACCGCCAGACCATACCGGCGTTTCCATATACTTGCGCTGTATCGTGGCGGGCTTCCGGCCGTCGCGACAAGAACTGTTGCCTTTTTACAGGCATAGTCAGGCACGGAATGACAAAACAGGATTGCCCTGACCAGCAGGGCATATATTTCCGGACATTAAGAAAAATAAAAGTTCCAATTTTAATTTTTTACATATAACCTATTCATATTATATATGGGAAAGGTTTGAGATTGTCGAACACTACGGCGCTTGTTCTTGATGCTGCCCTGTTTGTTATTTTCCCATGGGCGGCATGGCGACTGGCACATAGGGCAATTCCGATTGTTGTCCTGCCAATCCTGCTCGGGATCGTGCTGGCGGTCATGCATGCGCCGGTGCATGAAATCGGCATCCCATCCGTTTATGGTGACAATATCGGCTGGCTGGCCGTGCTGGTGCTGGCCTTTACCGCCGGGCTGGAAATGTGGCAGCCCCCCGATGCCAATGCATCAGCCCATACCATTCCCCCGCCCCCTCTGGGTCGCCTGCTGGGTGGTGCGCTGGTGGCGCTGGGGGGACCGTTCGTCATCGGCTCCTTTCTGGTCTATTATTTTTTCCTGCCCCTGCATGGATGGCATCCGCCGCATGTCGGCCGGCTGATCGGGTCACTGGCCATCGGTCTGTGCATTGCGGTCAGCGCCCTGCCGGTGCTGATCGGCATCGTGCGTGAACTGCCACCGCTGCAGCGATCGATCGGGCAGCTTGCACTCAAGCTGGCGGTGGTGGATGACGCGGCGCTGTGGATCGGGCTGGTCATCCTGCAGTTCGCGGCCCGCGGGCCTGCGGCGCTGCATGGCTGGACCGGACTGGAGGGGGTGGCGGTTGTCCTGCTTGTAGCCCTGGCCATCATCAGCAACTGGGCGACACGCAACATGCCCAACCCGCCCCAGCTGGTGATCTGGGCGGCGGTGCCGGTCTATCTGGCGGCAGGATCATGGGCCAGCATGCATCTGGGCCTGCATGAACTGATCGGGGCGTATTTTGCCGGTGCGCTCATGCCGCCACGCTGGGTCGTGCGCCTGCCGGTGGAACAGGTCGGGCGGTTTTCCCTGATCTGGCTGGCGCCGATGTTCTTTGGCCATAGCGGGCTGCATATCAATGGTGATGCGCTGACGTGGCCCTCGGTCCTCGCGTCGCTGATGCTGGTGGTCATTTCGGTGCTGGCCAAGATGGGATCGGTCTATGCCTTTCCGCCCGCGCCCGGACTGACGCGGCGGCAGGCACTGGGGGTGGGCGCCCTGCTGCAATGCAAGGGACTGATGGAAATCGTGGCCGCAACCATCCTGCATGCGCAGGGCATGCTGTCGGATTTCGCCTTTGCGTCCCTCATGGTGCTGGCAGTCATTTCAACCGCGCTGACCGGCCCGTTGTTCCGGCTGTTTGCCCCACGCATCCGTCATGGCGCGTGACTGTAATAATAAAGACACCCTTCCGGGCACTGCTCCATAGCCTTTCAGACAGTCCCCAAGGGACCGGATCGGGCGGGCATCCAGGTAAAGCAGGCCATATGACCATAACCCGCAACCTCCGTGCAAGAGATGAATACAAGGATTACAGGGTATTGTCCGGGATGCGGTTCAGCATAACTGCGTCATTACGCCCTCCCGGACATTCAAAAAAAACGACCTGAATATTGTCAGCGCCAGATGAAAATTCCTGGTTAGCATTCTGGAATCATACAGATCTTCCAGAACAGGGATCATTTCGGGCTTTATCGTGCCGGAATATACTGTCCTGACATCGCAATCGTCATTTTCTTCGTACCCAGGCGTCAGCAGGCATATTTCCCGTTCGCGTCTCAACTGCAGACTGGATGACGTATCCACATCATCCAGACCGACCATGCCGTCATATCTGCAGGCCGTGTTCAGAAGGTCCAGCAGGTCACCCGGCGAAGGGCGAAGGGGCTGCTGATTTCCCATGGCAGCCCTCCCCCTTTCCCTGCCAATACAGGATCATCGTCTTTTATCCCCGGTCATTCCGGCGTAATGTCATCCAGTCGGTCAAGACGCCACAGCCCGGGAAACATCCGTATCCACGCGATGGTAATGGCCAGCGTGCCGATCCCGCCCAGGGCGACCGAGCCAACCGGCCCGATCAGGCTGGCCACCATCCCGCTTTCGAATTCGCCCAACTGGTTGGATGACCCGATGAACAGCATGTTCACCGCCGAAACCCGCCCGCGCATGCTGTCGGGCGTGCGCAACTGCACCAGCGCGCCGCGCACCACCACGCTGACCACATCGGCCGCCCCCAGCACCGCCAGCGCGATGATGGATACCGCCATGGAACGCGACAGGGCAAAGACCACCGTCGCCACGCCAAAGATCGCCACGGACAGGAACATGCGTGCCCCCGCCCGGCGGTTGAGGGGCCGCCACACCAGTATGACGGAACACATCACCGCCCCGATCGCCGGCGCGGCCCGCAACAGCCCCAGCCCCAGCGGCCCGGCATGCAGGATATCACTGGCGAAAACCGGCAGCATGGCGGTCGCTCCCCCCAGCAGCACGGCGAACAGGTCCAGCGAGATCGCGCCCAGCATATCGGGCCGGGCGCGCATGAAGTGCGCGACCTCCACAAACGTGGCCAGCGAAAGCGGCACCCGTGGCCGGGGTGTGTAGACCAGGCGGATACATAACGTACCAACACACGCACAGGCGAAGCCAATGGCGCAGACAAGGTAGCACACCCCTGCCCCCGCGCCGTACAGCAGCCCGCCCACCGACGGCCCCGTCACCGCCGCCGCCTGAAACAGCGAGGACGACACCGCCGCGGCACGTGGAAACACATGCACGGGCACGAGCGACGGCAGGAAAGTCTGCTGGCATGGCATTTCGAACGCGCGGGCGGCGCCGAACACCATGACCATGGCATAGATCATCCACGGCGTGGTCCACCCGCCCAGTGCGCCGATGGCCATAAGCAGGGCGGACAGGGCCTCGATACACTGGCACGTCACCACGATCATGCGACGGTCGAGGTGGTCCGCCGCATGCCCCGCCGGCAGCAGAAGTCCCGCCATGGGCAGGAACTGCGCCAGCCCCACCAGTGCCAGCGCCGTCGTGCTGTGGGTCAGGGCATAGATCTGCCACCCCACCGCGACGGCCTGCACGCAGGCGGAAAAGGACGAAGCCGTACGGGCGGCAAGGAACGCGGGCAGTCCGGGGTGACGGTGCAGGGGCACGGCGACCGGGGGCGGTGGAACGGGAGCGGAAGACATGATGCCGTCACCCTAACAGCACCGCTGCGAAATATCCTACGTCCTGCCCCTAAAAATTACGTTCACCTGTTTGCAAATCGGCCCCGATACGGGCAAAAGCTGTTCCATGACAGACCCTGTTGAGCATACAGCCGTGCCCGGCGCGGCGGGGGACGTACCGACCCGCGACTGGCTTGATATCCGGGCCGGGACGGTGGTGGATGCACACCCCGTGCGCGAAACGCCGCGGCACACCTTCCGGCTGACCATTGATTTCGGCCCCCATATCGGGATCCGGTCATCGGTGGTGCAGGTCAACCACCGCTATGTCCCGGCCCGGCTGGTTGGCCGCCAGATCTGCGCGGTGATCAATGTCCCGCCCCGGCAGGTCGGTTCCCTGCGCAGCGAGGTGCTGACACTGGGCATGCCCGACAGTAATGGAGAGGCCGTCCTGATCCGACCCGATGGCCGTGTCCCCGATGGAGGAAAACTTTTCTGATGGCTACAAGCTACGCAACCGTAACATGGGACCAGCTGCACCGCGATGCCCGCCAACTGGCCAGCACGCTGATGACCCGTGGCCCCTTCAGGGGAATCGTGGCCATCACGCGCGGCGGCATGATCCCCGCCGCGATCATCGCCCGTGAACTGGACTGCCGCCTGATCGACACCATTTCCGTCGTGACCTATGACGAGGAAAAGATGGGCGAACCCTCCGTCGTCAAGAATGCCGACGCCGCGGGCGATGGCGAGGGCTTCCTGATCATTGACGACCTGGTGGATTCGGGGGTCACGGCGCAGCTTGTGCGCAAGATGCTGCCCAAGGCAGTGTTCGCCTGCCTGTACGCCAAGCCCGCCGGCCGCCCGATCACGGATATTTTCGTAGTCGAGGTCCCGCAGGACACATGGGTACTGTTCCCGTGGGATACGGCGCCGCTGTTCATTCCGCCGCTGGCCAGCAAATCGGTCGAAAAGGCCTGATCGGGGCACTTTCTGCCCATCACACGCCTTGTTGTTCGCCGCGCCCGTCCACACTGCTTGCCGCAGGGACGATGGGCGCGGTATTTTTTTTGCAAGAATGTGCTTGCCAGAACAGCAGTTGCCACATAGGTTCCCGCTCGTGGTCGCGGGGCGTGGCGCAGCCTGGTAGCGCGCGTGTTTTGGGTACACGAGGCCCCCGGTTCGAGTCCGGGCGCCCCGACCATATCCAGGGAGTACGGATCGTAATGCGAGCCCGGATTTACAGGCAGTCAAAACCCTCTACCCAGTCAGGTCAGGCCGGAACCCATACATGGGTACTGGATTACGGGCAGAACCGCCCCCGTCATATCGATACCCTGATGGGCTGGACCGGCAGCGCCGATACCCCGTCGCAACTGCGCCTGCAGTTTCCCGATCAGGACAGCGCCGTAGCCTATGCCACGCGCGAAGGGATCGCCTTCGATATCGAAATCCCCACCCCGCGCATTCGTCGCCCCAAGGCCTATGCGGATAATTTCCGTTATGACCGGATCCAGAACTGGACGCACTAGACCTGATCTGGCACAAGTGCAGGCCACGCGCCCTTAGCTCAGTTGGATAGAGCAACAGCCTTCTAAGCTGTGGGTCGCTGGTTCGAATCCAGCAGGGCGCGCCACTTTTCAATGACTTAGCGGCTTTCATTTTTGCATCTTTTGCAGATATTTTGCAGTGCACTATGGCTCATTGCGGTTTCGCCCTACCCCGGACGGCCCCGCGTAGCAGCGATGGAGACCACCTTGCTGGTCTCCCGCTCCTGATGCTGTTCCCACAATTGCATGCCCGCAATCGCGACCTCAGTGCGACGCGGCAAGTATGTGTCGATGATCCGTTGGCAATAATCGATCCCGTGGCCACTGATTGAGGCGATACACTTCAAGGCACATAGGACAATAGCGTCCCTGCTCAAAAAGGGGCTTTTCCCCACCATATCGGACGTACAAAAGACGGACTGAACTCAAAGCTGCATGCCGTGTGTGATGGTCAGGATCGGCCTGTCCGCCTGTATCTGACTGCTGGACAGGTCAGTGACTTCAAAGGGGCAGATGGTTCTTCTGGCAGACCTGCCGGAAGGAACAGAAGAGATCATCGGGGATCGGAGTTATGACAGCAACCGCATCAGACGATCTCTTGTCGAACGGAACACTACCGCCTGCATTCCACCGGTGAAGAACCGGAAATCAAAGCCATCGTGCAACTGGCACCTGTATAAAAAGCGCCACCTTATCGAAAACATGTTTGCAAAGCTGAAAGGCTGGCGACGTATTGCGACCCGATACGACCGGTGTGTTCATACGTTCATGTCCGCAATCCAGATCGCAGCAAGCTTCCTCTTCTACATCAAGAAATGAATCCTGAGCTTAGGATGCTTCCGCTTCAAACGCCTGAAGGAAGCCTTCGATATCATCATTCATTAACAGCGGCAGGCGTTCCCTTACGATTTCATCAGGCCACTCCCACCACGCTACTGCCAGCAGGCGTTCAATCGTCTTCTCGGGGAAGCGGTATTTGAGAATTCGTGCGGGATTGCCACCGACGATGGCATAAGGTGGCACGTCCTTTGTCACGACGGACCCCGTGGCAATGATTGCGCCGGATCCAATGGTCACGCCGGACATGACGTTGGCCCGAGCGCCGATCCATACATCGCTTCCGATGACGATATCTCCCTTCGTGGAGTGATCATCTGTCGCATCAGTCGCCTCGGGCCAGAAACTGGACAGGGCCTTAAAAGGATAAGTGGTAATCGTGTCGGGACGGTGATTGCCGAGAATCATGAGCACCTCACGCGCAATCGAACAGTATTTCCCGATTTTAAGGGTCGCATGTTCGGCTTCTATAACAATTGGAGATCCGGATGCACCATATGTATGTTCCCCGATCTCCCAGCCCCATTGTTCGATTTCGCAGGCATGGGTGTAGCGGAGAAGCAGTGAGAAAACCTTCTTGCCCTGGTGCATAAACAGCGTCCTTCCTTTTCCACGTTTGGCCAGAATCCTCTTTTCATTGATAAATGCAAACGCCTCGCCCCGCACAAACGGATCGAGACGCATGCAGACAGCACACATGCAAAATATTCCTTTTTTCAAAAGGAAATACTGATGCCTGCCAAGCTGTGGGTCGCTGGTTCGAATCCCGCAGGGCCTGTGGTTTTATATATCCCGATGCAGCAGTCTTCCCCGAAGCTTTTTGAAAACAGCTTCACCAGAAACTTATTCTGGATTTGCAGAATGTTTTATGGGCTGTCCTGAAAACACCCCCCGGCAAATGACACCTGCGTTTTTGACATGGTACGCAGCAGCATCCGGCCAGCAACCCGTCAGGCGGGGATGCGTTGCATATTCATGGTCACGGATGCGATCTGGGCAGATTATGGAAAGTTTCCATTAATACTGGTCACGACAGATCGTTCGGATGATCGTTTATTTTTCCATCATGCCGGAATCCCATCCATATCGATCATTTCATTAATGAATACACAAACAATTCAACCATAAAATACTGCCCATGAATGCAGTTCTTTATTCAAGACAGTGAAATGACATTGATCACATGACAGGAAGACCATGAAAAAAACGATCCTGTGCCTGGGCATTCTGGCTGTTGCGGGATGCGCCAGCAGACCGGCCGAAATCAATGCGCAATATGTGAACCCGGAACCTTACATGCGGCAGAACTGCGCACAGCTTGCCCAACTGGATGAGACGGACACCCAGGCCCTTGCCTCGGCCGATACGGGGCATATGGCGCGCACCCGATATATTCAGCCAAGCCAGTTGAAGGGTGAACTGGAAGCCGTCCATACGGCCGAGCGCGGCAGGAACTGCGTGGGGCGCTATAACGCAACGGATTATGACAGCACTGGCGCGGTCTATCCCGACAGGATACTGCCCGACCGTCCTGCCCCGGCGGTAACGACCATGCCTGCCCGCGGCCATATCCAGGGCGGCATCAATCCGGGCACGGGCACGGGCAACATTACGGCGCATTCCTCTGTCGCCGAACAGAAACTGTCCAACCCGACCTATGTCGCACCGAACACCCACCCCTCCAGCTATCCAGCGCCCAGCATGCCGGTACCGGCGGCGGGCTATACGACGTCACCGTCCTATACCGCCAGCCCGTTCCAGTAACCTGGCCTAAGACCCGTTTTCCAGATTCCACCAACAGGCTGATAAATAAATGGAAGTTTTTGGGTGCCGTCTTTTTTTTAAAGACGGCGGTCTTCGAAGCTTTTTGAAAAAAGCTTCACCAAAAACTTCTTTATGATTTACGCGACAGCCACCACAATCGGGATAGAAAAGGCTACAGCCCTCAGATGGTGCTGAGCACCCCGCCATCGACACGCACCGACGCCCCGGTGGTGGCGGAAGCCTGTGGCGATGACAGATAGACCACCATATTCGCCACTTCCTCCACCGTTGCCGCACGGCGGATGATGGATGAAGGGCGGTGCGCCATGACGAATTCCGCCGCCACTTCTTCCAACGGCTTGCCTGTTTTTTCCTGTTCGGGCCTGAGCATGTCCGCCAGACCTTCGGATAGTGTGGGTCCCGGCAGCACGGAATTCACCGTAACCCCCGTTCCCGCCATCCGTTCCGCCAGACCGCGCGCCACCGAAAGCTGCGCTGTCTTGCTGAAACCGTAGTGGATCATCTCGACCGGGATATTCAGCGCGGATTCCGAAGATACGAAAACAACCCGCCCCCAGTTCCGCTCCTTCATGCCCGGCAGGTAAGCACGCGACAGGCGCACGCCGGACATGACGTTGACCTCAAAAAAACGGCTCCAGTCCTCATCCGGCGTATCGAAAAAATCCTTTGGTTCAAAAATCCCCAGGTTATTGATCAGGATATCGCAGGAGGGATAGGCCGCCACCAGCGCCGCACACCCCGCTGCCGTGCCCAGGTCGCCGGTAAAGCCTTCCGCCTTTCCCGCTCCAAGGGCGGACAGGTCGCGCACCGCCCGGTCCACCGCAGGTGACTTGCGCCCGTTCACCACCACCCGCGCCCCGCTGGTGACCAGTCCCTTTGCAATGGCCATCCCGATGCCGCCGGTTGATCCCGTTACAATGGCTGTGCGGCCTGTCAGGTCAATGTGCATGGTCTTTCACCTCCTGCGATATCTGAAAACGTGCGGCATCGTACACCAGACGGTACCGCGCACAACCGGCCCGGGGCCGTGATGGGACATGAACGGACCGGCAGCGCATCCCGTACTGCCGGCAGGGCCACGTCCTGTTCAAACCCGCGTGATGACAGGCGGGCACCGCATCGGCCATATCGCCTTTCCCCGCCTTGGATACGGGAGAAACCGTACCCTGCGCGGGTCCCTGGCCTGTCCCCGGCATGCATTGACAATATACGCAAGGATATAGTCACGATAGGGAGAGCGTTCCCGCAGCGGGTCGCGCCAGCCGGGATCATCCCATAGCCTGCCAACCCGTTTATGCGTTCAGACAACGCAAACCTTTGTCGGTTATGAAAACATGACCCGCAAGGCAGCCACATAAGGACACTGACGACATGACCAGTCCGTATCGCACCATCAATCCGGCCACCGGCAAGACGGAAAAGGTCTTTGACCTGCATGATGACAAGACAATGCTGGCGAAGCTGTCCACCGCCCACACGTTGTGGGAAAGCGACTGGCGGCACCGTTCCATTGCACAGCGCAAGGCCGTCATGCTCAAGGCCGCGGAAATCCTGCGCCGGGACAAGGAAAAGCATGCCCGCCTGATTTCCATTGAAATGGGCAAGATCCTGCCCGAAGCCATTGGGGAAATCGCGCTTTCGGCCGATATCCTGGCCTATTACGCGCAAAAGGCGGAAACCTTCCTTGCACCACGTGAACTGCCGGTGTCGCAGGGCCATGCAACCGTCACCAGCGAACCGCTGGGCATCATCTATTGCGTGGAACCGTGGAACTTCCCTTACTACCAGTTGGCCCGCGTCGCGGCCCCCAATCTGATGGCGGGCAATGTCGTGATGGTCAAGCACGCGCCAAGCGTGCCGCAATGCGCCGTCGCGTTCGAGGAACTGTTCCGCGAAGCGGGCGCGCCTGAAGGGGCCTATACCAACCTGTTCATTACCAATGACCAGTCGGAAAAGCTGATCGAACGCCCCGAAGTGCGCGGTGTCGCCCTGACCGGCAGCGAACGCGCCGGCAGCGCCGTGGCGTCGCAGGCCGGGCGCGCGCTGAAGAAGAGCACGATGGAACTGGGCGGGTCCGATGCCTTCATCGTGCTGGATGATGCCGATCTGGACAAGGCCGTGCCCATGGCGATCCGTGGGCGCATGTCCAATAACGGTCAGGTCTGCACCGCGGCCAAGCGGATGATCGTGCACAAGTCACTGGTTGAGGACTTCACGGCGCGCCTGAAGGTGGCGGTGAACGAATTCCAGTACGGCGACCCGATGGAACAGGGCGTCACCCACGGCCCGATGAGCAGCCAGGCCGCCATGGAACGCGCCGTGTCCCAGGTGGAAAAGGCCGTGTCCCACGGGGCGGAACTGGTTACGGGTGGCAAGAAGATCGACCGCGAAGGCTTTTTCATGAAGGCCGCGATCCTGACCAGCGTTACCAAGGACAACCCCATTTTCTATGAGGAAATCTTTGGTCCCGTCGCCATCATCTATTCTGTCGGGAGCGATGATGAAGCCATCGCCATGGCCAATGATTCGCCATACGGCCTGGGTGGGTCGATCCAGACCAGTGATGTGGAACGCGGCCGCCGCGTTGCAGCCCGGATCGACACGGGCATGGTGTTCATCAACAACATTACCGGCACGGCGCCCGACCTGCCCTTTGGCGGGATCAAGAACTCCGGTTATGGCCGCGAGCTTTCGGAATTCGGCATCGAGGAATTCCTGAACCGCAAACTGGTCCATACCCCCTGATCCAGCCACACGGATCACGCCCCCCGTCGCATGATGGGGGGCGTTTTTATATGCATCCCGCCCATCTGGCGTCATGATGACACCTAGCTTCCCCGGTATCACACACCTCCGGTCCGGCATTACGAATGCTGGAACATGTGACCTGCACAGAAAAGTTATGAAACAACCGGATTACACATATCCGTCATTAAAAAGCCATAATATATATAATAGACCATATAGTATCCGTTTGTAACGGAATAACATTTCCTGTTTCAATTCGGCCATAAATTGTGTCATCGATTATAAACTGCGTTATTTTTTTATTTTTGCGTGTCAAAATCATTTGCATGCGTATTGTCTACATCATCAACAGCCTGAATGGCGGCGGTGCCGAGCGTCCCCTGCCCGATATCGTGGCGCAAATGCGCAGACGCGGGCATGATGTCCATGTCCTCGCCCTGGCACGCAAGGCGGGCAATGCGGTGGCCTGGCTGAAAGACGCGGGGATTGTCCATGATGTCCTCTCCCCCCATCCTGACAAATTCGCATCTTTCCGCACGACGCTTGCCGCCGTGCGGCGGCATGCACCCGACCTGATCTGGACATCGCTGACACGCGCAACCCTGTATGGGCAGATGGCAGGCATCATACTGCGCAGGCCCGTGATCAGCTGGCAGCACAATGCCTATCTGCGTCCATGGAACCGCCGGATCCTGCACGCCACGCACCGGCTGACGGATCTGTGGGTGGCGGATTCCCGCTTTGTCGCAAAATGCACGGCGCGGCAGCTGAATGTGCCGGAACGCGATGTCATTACATGGCCCCTGTTCACCGCGCAGGCCCACATGCCCCAGGCCGTGCCTTGGGCCGGACCGGGGAATGACGCCGTATTCCGCCTGGGCACGCTGGGCCGGCTGGAAGCCCAGAAAAATTACGGGCTGCTGATCCAGACCATGGCCTATCTGCGCGATCATGCGCCGCGATGCCGCATCCACCTGGATATCGGTGGCGAAGGCTCACTTGCCCCGCAGTTACAGGCGCAGATCACGGCGCTTGGACTGGACAATGTAACACTGTCAGGTTTTCAGGCCGACCCGTTTACATATTGCGCCGGATTGCATGGCTATGTACAGCCATCGCTGTTCGAAGGGCTGTGCATCGCCCTGCATGAAGCAATGCAGGCGGGCGTGCCATCCATCGTAACGCCCGTGGGCGCCATGGCTGATGTCGTAAGGGATGGCGAAACCGGCCTGTTCCTGTCCCCCCCGACCCCCGAACGCCTCGCCAGCCTGCTGCTGCGGTTGTACGACAACCCCACGCTTTGCACCCGGATGGGGGCGGCGGCGCGACAGCAGGTTTTATCGGCCTATGACCTGAACGCCATTACGGCGCAGGCCGATGTGGTCCTGGGGCGGGCGGAACAACTGGTTGCCGCACGGGTCGGTAGCATGCGGGCCTGTGCCAGCCACCCGACCCCCATCCGGTAATCCGGGGTTCACCTGTCCTTTACCCCTTCAGGTGAAAGATGACCGGCAGCGTGAGATGCGTGCCGTCCAGCGCGCCCCCGTCCGCCGTGCAGCGTACGTTTCGCGCGGCGGCAATGGCGGTGCGGTCCAGATCATCATAACCGCTACTGCTGCGCAGGGTCGCCTGCACCACCTGCCCTTGGCTGCCAAGGACCAGATCCACCATCGCACCGCCTTCTTCATGCATGTGCCGGGCCATGGGGGGATAGCGCCATGCCGGTGGTGTGCAATGCACCGCGGATGCAGGCCGCGCGGGCATTGCGGCCTGTTGCGTATGTGCGGACGCCGCCGGGATACTGGCGGCATCTGCCTGCCGCCCCGCAGGCGACGCAGCAGGAGGGGCAGCCACAGCATGCGGGGCCGTTGCATGGGCGGGTGCCCGGGCCGGTGAAACGGGTGTGCTGGCGGGGGGATGGCGCACGACCTGCGTTTCCTGCCCATCCTGCACATGGGGTATGGCCGGGGCCTGTGGCTGTGGCTGTGGCTGTGGCTGTGGCTGTGGCTGTGGCTGTGGCTGTGGCTGTGGCTGTGGCTGTGGCTGTGGCTGTGGCTGTGGCTGTGGCTGTGGCTGTGGCTGTGGCTGTGGCTGTG
>NZ_VWPI01000063.1 GCF_015155755.1 Komagataeibacter sp. FXV3
CTGTGGCTGTGGCTGTGGCTGTGGCTGTGGCTGTGGCTGTGGCTGTGGCTGTGGCTGTGGCTGTGGCTGTGGCTGTGGCTGTGGCTGTGGCTGTGGCTGTGGCTGTGGCTGTGGCTGTGGCTGTGGCTGTGGCGTAGCCGGTCTGGGGGGCGTTGCAACCTCCGGCCGGTCAAAAAAGACCTGGATGGCGTTTTTTTCACTGGGGGCTGCCGGCACCTTCGTGCCGCCCGGCAGCAGCCATGCGCCAATCACGCCATGCCCCAGCACCGCCAGCAGCACCGCCCACCCGGCCGCCATGCGCGCCCAGCGCCCACGTGCCCGCACGCCGTCGGGGACAAGCAGTCTGGCTGCTGTTCTGTCTTGCTGTTGCGGCACGGTTCCACCCATTGTAGCCGGTACGGCGGCGTGCATCCATTTGACAAAAAGGAATGCACCCACGAGAACATAAATCTGTTACCGTCTTATCTTACAACCACAAAGAGCCTGTTCAATCATGGGCCACGCCCGTCACCCCTTCATGCATGACATGCCTGTGATCCGCTGGGTCATGGTGCTGTGCGCGTGCCTGGGGCTGTGGGGGCAATTGCTGATTGAAAGCCGCAGCATGCCGGGGGAACTGCCCCGGGCCACCATCATGCGGCTGACGGGGATCGATATCGCCCCGCCGGGACATGCGGCCACCACGGTCCATGGCACCACCCATCATCATGCCATGATGGGTAACATGCACGCGGCCCCGCACGACATGGCGGCCCATCCGGGCCATGACCATGGCGAAGGCTGCCCGCTATGCCCGCTCCTGCACCTGCCCGCCCTTGCGCTGACGCTCCTGCCATTCCTGCCGCTGCCATCCATGGCATGGCGACAGGCCCGGCATGAACCGCGACAGCCCCGTGCGCCCCCTTCCGCTCCACTCGGCCTGCCGCCGTCACGCGGGCCACCTTCCGTTTCCTGAACCCATGCGCTGTCGCATGCCCGCCCGGGCGTGCGCATTCCCGTTTCCTGTTCAGGACATGAAAAGTGACTTCCATAAAAAGAACGGCCGCGCCCATTGCCGCGGCTGCTGGCGGCTACATGCTGGCCGCCAGCCTGTACCCCGTCATGGCGCAGGCCGAAACCACCGTGACCCTGCCCGGCCTGTCGATCGAGGACACGGCCGAGGACACCCCCATGGGCGACCGCCTGCTATCGGCCAGTTCCCCATCACAGGCATCGCGCACGGCATCCAGCCTGAGCAGCCCCGACACGGCCAACCTGTTCCGCAACCAGATGGGTGTCAGCACCTATTCAGCCGGTGGCCTTGCGTCGCTGCCGGTCATCAACGGCATGGCGGATGACCGCGTGGCAACCGTGGTCGATGGCGTGCGCATTGCCTCGGGCTGCCCCAACCACATGAACCCCGCCCTGTCCTTCATTGACCCCGACAGCGTGGACACCGCCACCGCCATTGCCGGGATCACCCCCGTCAGCATGGGCGGCGACAGCACCGGCGGCACGATCGACGTGGAACGCAAGGACCCGCAGTTCGCCCGCCATGGCAAGATACTCGTCACCGGGCATGTCACCGGCACCTATCGCAGCAATGGCGGCGGGTATGGCGCATCGGGCAGCCTGACGGTGGCCAATGACATGTTCAGCCTGCGCTACAACGCATCCTACAGCCAGGCGGGCGATTACAGTGGCGGCGGGGATGCGGGTATCGTGCGCTCCACCAGCTACCTGACCTACAACCATGCCGTGACCTTTGGCCTGCATAAGGACAACCACCTGTTCACTCTGACATTCGGGCAGCAGGACACGCCGCATGAAGGGTTCGCCAACCAGTACATGGACATGACCAACAACCGTTCCACCTTCGTCAACGGCAAGTATCTTGGCACCTTTGACTGGGGTGAACTGGAGGCCCGCGGCTACTGGCAGCGCGAGGACCACGCCATGGACTTCCTGCCCGACCGTGACAAGACCACCCACATGCCCATGAACACCAACGCCCGCATGGCGGGCTACAGCATCAAGGCCACGATACCGCTGGCGGAGGGACAGACCCTGCGGCTGGGCAGTTCGTTCGACCATTCCGGGCTGAATGACTGGTGGCCGCCCGTCGCGGACAGCATGATGATGGGACCGGGCACCTATCACAGCATCAATGACGGCCACCGCGACCGGCTGGGCCATTTCGTGGAATGGGAAGCGGCATGGACCCCGCGCGTGACCACGCTGCTGGGCTTTCGCAATGACCTGGTCATGATGAATACGGGACCGGTATCCGGCTACTCATCGACCATGAACATGGCCAACATCAACGCGGCCAACGCGTTCAACGCCACCGACCGGGGCCGGACGGACGTGAATTTCGATGTCACGGCCATGGTGCGCTGGAAGCCCCGGCGCGACCTTACGATCGAAGGGGGCTATGCGCGCAAGACACGCTCCCCCAACCTGTATGAACGCTATGCCTGGGGGCGGTCGGCCATGGTCACCAGCATGATCAACTGGTTTGGCGACGGCAACGGCTATGTCGGCAATCCCGACCTGAAGCCCGAGGTAGCCAATACCGCCTCCATCACCGCAGACTGGCATGACCCCGATGGCGACAGGTGGGACCTGAAGATCCAGCCGTACTACACCTACACCCACGATTATGTGAACGCGCAGCGCATCGCACCGGCCGGCCAGTTCTACACGCTGGGATTCGTCAACCACAATGCCCAGAGCTATGGCATCAACGGTTCGGGCAATTACCGCCTGTGGCAGAACGCCCGTTTTGGCCGGGGGGAGATCGTGGCCAACATCAACTGGGTGCGCGGGCAGGACCTGACCAATGGCGCGGGGCTGTACCACCAGATGCCGACCAACGGCAGCGTATCGCTGAATGAACGGTGGAAGAACTGGAGCGGCCGGGTGGAAATGACCTTCGTGAAAGCCAAGGACACCGTGGACTGGGTCCGCAATGAACCCCGCACCCCCGGCTATGCCCTTCTGGGGCTGGGGGGGCAGTATCACTGGCGTTACGTGACGCTGGATGCCAGCATCGACAACGTGCTGAACCAGAAATACGAGCTGCCGCTGGGTGGATGGTCGCTGGCCGATAACGCGGCTACCGGCATGCTGCGCGCGCTGCCGGGCATGGGGCGGTCATTCAATGTCAGCCTGACCGCCAACTTCTGACCACCTGCCCAAAGATCGTTTTCAAAACGGTCCGCTGATAAAAATTTACAAAATTTCCGGGTGCCGCCTTTTGGGGTCTGTTGGGAATTAACGCGAATTGATGATTGCGGCGGTGAGATAAATCATCGCTGCGAATGATCTGTCGGTCTTGTCGCTTCGCATGGCGATGCGCTTGAACTCCTTGAGCTTGCAGAAGAAGTTCTCGATGAGATGGCGCGCCTTGAACAGGGCCCCATCGAAGGATCGCCTGTCGAGGCGGTTCCGACGCTGGGAAATGACCACGCGGGCCCCTTGCGCGCGTATGGTGTCCACGATCCAGTGGACATCGAACGCCTTGTCAGCAAGAAGTCCCTCGAAATCAGCCGGTTCGAGAAGCGGCGCCACCCCGACCGTGTCGTAATGCTGGCCGGGGATAA
>NZ_VWPI01000064.1 GCF_015155755.1 Komagataeibacter sp. FXV3
CTGTTTTCTTGCCAAGGCACAGCGGTTCCATTTGCGCCCATTGGGCGTCTGTCAGTACGAAGCGATCCATACGGATTTTGAATCACATTTGGTGACTTTGAAAAAGTATAATTCCCAACAGACCCTGTTAAAAAAGGCGGTGTTCCCTGAAGCTTTTTGAAAAAAGCTTCACCAGAAACTTCTTTAAATTTACAGGGGCTATGTTCCCTTTTCGGGTACGGGCGGCACGGTGGAAGGCGATGCGTTCGCGTTCACCGGCCTGCGTCCCGGCGCCATACGGCGGAACCACATCACGACCGGCCGCAGGCAGACACCCAGCATGATCAGCCCCGCCACGACGGCCGCCGCCGCAGCCCCTTCCAGATGCCACGCCATGGTCATGCCATACACCAGCGGCAGGTAGGTCAGGGTGACAATGATCCGCCCCTTCAGCACCTGCGACACCTGCCCGATCACGGTCAGCAGCGGTTCCAGCGGCACGACCCCAAGCCCCAGTATCGCACTGCCCAGCATGAGCATGATAAGCGAACGCCCGCCATGCCAGTGGACATGCAGCATCCATGTCAGCAGGATATTGCCCACCGCCATCGCCACCCCCATCAGCAGGATGGAAAACCCGCCGATCATCAGGAACAGCTTGATGGTCACGCGCTTCATGCCATACCAGTCCTGCTCTTCACGCAGGCGGATGAATTCGGGGTACAGCGCGGGCATCATGAGTTGCGCGGGCTTGGCGATCCCCTCGCCTATCTGCCGGGAAACGCGATAGACCGCCGCATCAGCCGGACCAAGGATGCCACCCACCAGCAATGTGCCGAACTGGTTGAAAACCGACCCCAGCAGGTGGTTGCAACTGGTGGACAGGGTAAAGCGCCATATGCCCGGCGCATCACCCGACTTCAGCGGGGCGAACAGGCTGAAACGCTGCGTGGCACCCGCATGCCGCAGTTGCAGCCAGCCCAGCGCGGTACTGCTTATGAACATGACCAGCTGCGTCATGCTCCATACCAGCAGGTAATAATCCAGCCCCATGTGATACATGAACCCGATGCCCGACCCCACGGTACGCACCAGCGCGCCGGACAGGTCCGTCAGCATGGTCAGCCAGAAGGAATTGCACAGCCGGAACACCCCGGCCGACCAGCTGGTGTTCATGAACGCGATGGTCAGCATGTAAGCAAAGGCCGCCCCCTGATCCGCCGCCGGCCACCCCATATAGGCACCAAACAGCGCAACCCCCACCGTGCCCACCAGCCACCCGACACCGCCGCTTATGTAGTCGGCACGGATACAGAACGCCAGCACACGGGAAAACTGCGCCTGGCGGCCATTGGTGAACGGGTCCGTACCGTAATGCAGTAGCGGCTGCCATGACAGCAGGTGCGTGGCCTGCGATACGGCGGCGCCGAACGTCGTGACCAGCATCAGCACGCCAAACTGCGACAGTCCCAGCGCCCGCACCGCCCACGCGATATAGACAAAACTGCAGATCGCATTTGTCGCCCGCCCGGCAATCAGGAAACCGGTATTGCCGAAAATGCGCTTGAGTGCGTCCCGTTCAGAAGTGGACATGGGTGATCACACGTACAAAAACCCGCGCACGGGCTGACCCCGGACACGTGCCCTCGGAACAACAGACGAAAACGATAGCGCAGGCTCCCCTAAACTGAATAACGGACGTGGCAGGAAACCGGCAGGTTGCCCCCCGCTGCCGTTCATCCGTGTGTTCAACGGCGGGCACTGTAGTGCGCCATGCCTGCCGGGGCTAGTCCCCGCCATGCACGTATTGCAACCGGGATGCAACGGGGGATGCCGCCAGCGCCCATCCCACAATCATGGACAGCCACCCCGCCGTGGGCTGCGTCAGCAATGAACTGGTGGACGCCACGGGCCAGAAAACCAGCGTCACGACAACCGCCAGCATCAGCCGCTGCGGATCGCGCGTGGGGGCGACATCCTTCCATACGGGCACCAGCAGGCAGGCGACCAAGGCCATGAACAGTCCCATGGCGGGCATGCCCCCCATGGTCCCCATCAGCAGGTAATAGTTGTGCGGATGCAGGTTGCACCCGGTTGCGCCGCCATGCGGTCCCTCGGCCACGTCCAGCCACGGCAGGCCATGGAAATAGGCCGGATCGGGACAGGCATGGCGAAACCCGTCAAACCCCAGCCCGAACCACGGGTGCTGCCCGATCATCACACCCGCGCGGATGAACAGCATGCCATAGGGGCTGTCGGCAAAGGCATGCATATGCGTGATGAAATTCACGACCAGCTTGTGATACGCCTGTGGCGCCAGCACCGGCGACAGCGCCACGCCGCCCGCGCCCAGCAGCCCTACGGCCAACAGCCCACCCCGCAGGCGCGGCACCAGCACGCCCACGATCCCCATCCCCCCCAGCATGAGGAACAGCGGCATGCGCTGCGCCACCAGCACCATGGTCAGCACCAGTCCCAGCAACATCGCGGTCGCCATGATCCGCCCCCGCGCACCATCACGCCGTGACAGACGTATGGCGGCGGGAAACAGCCCCGGCAGCGCCGTCATGAACAGTCCCGACCCCACGCGCGGCGCCCATAGCGGCCCCAGCAGCGCGCCATCCGCCCACCGGCCATAACCCCATATGTTGCGACCGCATATGTATTGCTGCCAGCATCCCGCCACCAGCCAGATCGCAACACCCCCATAAACCCGTGCCAGCACGGCACGCACGCGCACACCGGGCAGGATCCACGCCTGCAGGGCCGCGATGAACAGGAAATACCGACCGAAACATGCGGCCTGCACGATCGCATGACCGTTCCCCATCACCATGGAGGACAGGATGATCTGCCCCCACAGCAGCCCCGCCACGCATATCCAGGGCTGCCGCAACCAGGCCCAGTGCCGGGTCAGGACACCGTGGCCCACGAACAGCACCGCCACTACCGACATGACGATTTCAGCAGGCGCCAGCGCATACAGCAGCAGCACCGGCATGGGGATGACAAGGCCGGTTGCAATCCGCCACATCCACTGTTCAACCTGCTGCTTCAATCCGTGCTCTCCCCGTTTATGCACCAGATGGCGGGATGTATCGCAAGTTTTACCGTGGGCAAAGCCGTAACAGGCCACGCCATGCACGCTGTATTAACGGAATTCTGACACAAGGAGATGTATTGCATTTGTAAAACCGGAAAAAGACCTGCATCCTTGTCACAGGTCCATGGCAACACGGGAGACGGGATATGCAAGACGAAGACGGCATCATCACCGAACGGAAAGTTCTGGTGAACGAGATCCGCGCCGACCTCGAACGTCTGTCCGAAACAGTGGATACCGCACAGGCGGTGACGGATGACATACGCTCCACCATCGCAATGGTAGCCGACAAGATGGATGCGCTGTCCGACCTGATCCGTTAGACCGGGCATGCCTTACATCCGGTTCACCATCAGTGACCGCTCCCGTAAAGGCGGCATGTCACGGATATGTTGCCACCATGCCTGATATGGGCGGCCATGATGTGCCACCTTCCCCCCTTCCGTCGGCATCATGGCCTGACGTCAGGATACGGACACATCATGCTGGTCAGGTCAGACGATTTTCATGTTCTGACATCCCCGCCCGGAAAAACCTGCAACCGGTCTGGTAACCTGTCATGATTGTTTGGAAAAATGACCTTCCCGACAGGTAATCGATAAAAACGGTGGCAAGCGATCGCAGGTGATGCCTGGATGCCCAGTCATACATATTTTGAAATATTTTTCGTTTTATCCTCGTCTTTACATTTGTCATGAAAATTTCATAATCTGGAACTGCATTTTACATAAATTCTTTAGGCAAACCCATTGTGGAAAACAAGAATAAATTCCTGAATACCTCATTGAATGCGTTTTTCATATTGGTTGCGCCTGTCTGCATGCCCGCCACGGCAATGGCGACAACAATTTCAGGAAATGACAGCTTTACCTTACCATCCGGGGAAAGCGTGGTCGCGACTGACGACAAGGGAATTTCCCTTAAAAACCCAGATAATCTGTCAGTCACCATCGATCAGGGTGCGAGCATCACGTCTTCCGATGACGCAATCCATGCCGGAAATGCCACCACCGGAACCGTATCCATTACCAATAGCGGTTCCATTGAAAGCACCACGGACGGACAGGCCATTGACCTGAACGACATTACGGGTACAGCCAATCAGACAACCATCACGAACACCGCGACCGGCGTCATAAAAGCGGATAATGATGATGGCATCCGCCCCGGCACGAACGCCACGGTTGTCAATTCCGGGACCATCTATTCCGATGGGGCCGTCGGGGACAAGCATGACGGGATTGATTTTCAGGAAGCCCCCACCGGCACGGTCATCAACCAGAGCGGCGGCCTGATTTCAGGCGAACGCCACGGCATCACGACAGACGGCTATGTCGATGTCTATAATGCCGCGGGCGCCACGATCATCGGGCGAAACGGGTCGGGTGTCGGATCGGATGGCACCGGCAAGGTCGTCAATCATGGTACGATCATAGGCGGCTATAATGGTTCCGGCACGGGGGATGGCGATGGTGTCGATATTGATGGCGCCGCCTATGTCGATAACTGGGGCACCATCCGCGCGGAGGGCGCGGCCGGTTTAGATAAAAACGGGGAGACCAACGTATCCGAGGGCCTGGCCCTTACCGGCGGCGGAACGGTCATTAATGAACAGGGGGCATTGATAACGTCTGTCCAGAACGGCGCGACCATATGCTGCTCCAGCAATGCATTTACTTTCCAAAATTATGGCACGGTCCACGGAGATAACGCTGGGCTCGCGGTCGGCAGCCTGGTTTCCGTATACAATTATGGCACCATAACGGGTGGTGTTGCTGCCATTGCAAGCTGGCCAGTGACGACGTCAAACATTTCAGTATATAATTATGGAACCATATCCAGCGCAAACGATGCCATCTTTAATAATACAGGGTACAATACTTCCATTTACATGGCAGCCGGGTCCACCATAAAGGGCAACATGGAAAATTACGGCAGCCTGGATTTCAATGTTGATTCAACCTATACAATAGATAACAACCTGAAAGGTAGTGGCAACATTACCAAATCAGGTGACGGCGATCTGATCCTGACGGGCAATAGTGGCAGTTCCCTTACCGGCGCTACGGATATTCTGGCAGGCACCCTGACGGTTGATGGCTCCATCGCCTCATCCGCGATAACTGCCCGGTCGAACACAATGCTGAATGGTAGCGGCACGGTCGGAAGCACAATTATTGAGGACAATGCCACCCTGATGGCAGGCACCGCCGACAAGGCAGGCACCCTCAAGGTACAGGGCAACCTGCAGCAGCAGGCCGGGTCGTCCTATATCGTGAATGGCGGGCATGTAGCCGTAGCTGGACAGGCGCAGATCGGATCGAACACGCAGTTGGTCATGGCATCCACTGCGGGCATAGCCAACGGGTTCCGCAAATCAGATGAAGCCGGGACATACCGGGTCCTGACCGCGTCACAGGGACTGAACGGGAATTACACCACGCTGGTTGGTGATACGCAGATATCCGCTTTCGATGTTGTCACGGAAGGTGCGGATGCCAATGACGTCTACCTGCATCTGGATCAGGTCCGCTCCTTTGCCGATGTTGCCCATACCCGTAACGAAAGTGCCGTGGCGCATGCCCTGGACACCATGACGGCAGGCGCAATGAAGGATGATGTCGGTCTTGTCGGCAATAACGCACAGGCAAGGCAGGCATTCAATGCGACATCTGGTGAAATCCATGCATCCGCCCGCACGGAACTGATCCAGGACAGTTTTTATGTGCGCAATGCCGCGATTGACCGTCTGCGTGGGGCTGCGTGCGATCCGGGTGCTGGCACCCAGTCCACCGCAACCATGCAGGGCCGCCGCACCGATGGTACCTGTCAGTCCGAAGGCGCGGCCCTGTGGGGCGAAGCCTATGGTGGCTGGGGCCACAATTCGGGCGATGGCAATGCCGGTTCCATGCACCACAGTGTCGGCGGTTTCGTGCTGGGGGCGGATACAACCGCATTCAACACATGGCGCATTGGTGGGCTGGTCAGTTATGGCCACTCCGGCTTTGATGTAGGCAGCCGCTCATCTTCCGGCCACAGCAACAATGTGTCGGTTGGCGGCTATGCCGGGACGCATTGGGGGCATCTGGCCCTGCGACTGGGTGCAACATATTCATGGAATATGCTGGGCATCAACCGTCAGGTCATGTTCGCGGGTTATTCCGGGCGTGAAAACAGCAGCTACCTGGGGGGCACTGCCCAGGGTTTCGGTGATCTTGGATACCGCTTCAATGTCGGGCCTGTGGCATTGGAACCGTTTGGCAATGTTGCCTATGTCAACCTGCATACGAACGGCTTCAATGAACATGGCGGTAAAGCCGCACTGGCCGGTCGTGCGACGGATACGGGCACGACCTATTCGACCTTTGGTTTGCGTATGTCGTCCGATATACGCATGGGTTCCCTGGTTCTGATACCGAATGCCAGCCTGGCCTACCGCCACACCTTCGGTCACCTGACACCAACGACACAGGAATATTTCGCACGCGGCAATGGCCCGGCATTTGATGTTGCTGGCGTTCCCCTGTCGGAAAATGCCGCCGTGCTGGACGCTGGCCTGAAGGCAAGAATGACCAACCGGGTCAATATTGGCGTGTCCTATATCGGTCAGTATGGTGAACGTTCCACCGATAGTGGTATTCGCGGAAAGTTCGATCTCAAGTTCTAAGGGGCTGTTTGAAAATTCGGACCGGAAATACCCGGCAATCATAAAGAAGTTTTTGGTGAAGCTTTTTTCAAAAAGCTTCGAAGAACGCCGCCTTTTTGAAAAAAAGTAATACCCAAAAACTTTTATTTTTTTATCAGGGTCTGTTGGGAATTAACGCGAATTGATGATTGCAGCGGTGAGATAAATCATCGCTGCGAATGATCTGTCGGTCTTGTCGCTTCGCATGGCGATGCGCTTGAACTCCTTGAGCTTGCAGAAGAAGT
>NZ_VWPI01000065.1 GCF_015155755.1 Komagataeibacter sp. FXV3
ATCTGTTTTCTTGCCAAGGCACAGCGGTTCCATTTGCGCCCATTGGGCGTCTGTCAGTACGAAGCGATCCATACGGATTTTGAATCACATTTGGTGACTTTGAAAAAGTATAATTCCCAACAGACCCCAATTGGTTGTTTTCAAACAGTCTCTAAGATGGCCTTATGCTTTCCTGCATGAAACATTCAGGCGCAGCAACCAGTACCATGATGCGGAGACAGCTTATATCCAGTGTCATGTGAGATCGTCTGTCGTCCCTCATGCATATTCCAGCGTGGGGCATAACAGCAGACCTCTAACCCGGATATTGTCAGTACCGGGATGCATGCTAACCGATCCGGTACAACCATCCATCTGGCTGCTACAATCACACAAATCATACATGCGACTATTTGGCCCTGACTGGTATTCATGCGTACATGGCCTTTCCTCACCCGGATTACCGACAGACAATCTGAACCGGACATAAATCAGTGACGCAACGGACCAATTACCACGAGGTGCGCGTAACATCGGTCTTTACGACCGACCAGACCTGTCCGATCACATAGCACGGTCCCATCTGCCCTGACCTGCCTCATCCGGGAATTGACCAGAACGCCCAAACCGGGCGCAATGCAGGAAACGAACTGACATTGCACCACACCCAGATTCAATGACACATGAACCGGATCAGACGTTGCTGCCAGTAAAAAGACGATACCGTAGTCATGCAAAATGCAGCGGTTTTTGTGCATGGTAACATCTAGACGGCGGCGGAATACCTAGCTAAACAGACGATATGGAGAGGTGGCCGAGCGGTTGAAGGCAGCGGTCTTGAAAATCTCCGCCACTCTCCAATAAAATTCCAAAATCGTTTATTATCAATGCATTGATGTGCGTTCATGTTCCGCATGCAACGCCCTATTTCTGCCTTTCCGCACAGCAGGTCGGCACAAAAAGTGGCACAGCAATCGACGCTGGTCACCTGCCAGATTACGGGTGCCTCTCGGTCATAGCTCGGCATGTTTTTTGTTGAAAGTGATACCATAAATTAGTATCATTCCTACATGAAAGCCAAGCACCGCCGTACCCTCGAACTGATCTTCAAACGGCCTGTCTCTGGCAACGTCGCATGGAGCGACATTGAAGCCCTGTTTGTATCGCTTGGCGCCGAGGTGTCGGAACGTGAGGGTTCGCGCATTGGCGTGGTCCTGTTCGGGGAAATCAGGGTCTTTCACCGCCCTCATCCCAAACCGGATACGGACAAGGGTGCGGTGGCATCGGTGCGGAAATGGCTGGAGCAGAACGGAGTTACACCATGAACAACGTGATGGAAATTGGCGGCCACCGGGCCGTCATCCAGTTTGACCCGGAGATCAGCATGTTCCGGGGCGAGTTCCTTGGCTTGAATGGTGGGGCGGACTTCTATGCCGACAGCGTGGAGGGACTGCGCAAGGAAGGTGAGACCTCGCTCCGCGTGTTTCTGGAGATGTGCGAGGAAAAGGGAATCGAGCCCACGAAGCGCTATTCCGGCAAGTTCCAGGTTCGCCTGTCGCCAGATGTCCATGCCCGCGCTGCTGAAATCGCGGCCGCCCGCGGTGTGAGCCTGAACCGGCTTGTCCAGGATGCCCTGGAACTGGTGGAGCGGTAAGGTTCACCCATCGATCAGATCATGGCGCTGGCGGCCCAAGGTTATCGCGCACATAGCGCTGGTGGTCGCGGCGCTCCACAAAGTAGATCACCCACGCCAGTACGGACTGCGCTCCGATGATGCCAAGCGCCGCCCATATCATTCCTCACCACCATGCCGATAGCAGTCGCGCGCGAACGCGATGAGCAGGTAGCCCACCGCGCAGGCTGCCCCCAGCACGAAGCCGAGGGCCAATCCGGAATAGAAGTTCACGACGCCTGAATGGCCGCATTGTCGGCCTTGCACTTGGCGTAAATCGCCTCGATGTCAGCCGCGGTCGGCCCCGTCCCGCTCTTGGTCTGTTCGACCGCCTGCACGATGGTGGTCCATGCCTCGGGCCCGTATTTCTCGATCAGGCCGATGACGGTGGTGGCGCCGCTTACGATGGCGCTCAGTTCTGCTGCATCCATGTCAGTTGCTCCCCGTGGTCGTGGTCGCCTGCGCATCAGCCAGCGCAGACTGTAGCCCAGCCAGTGCGCTTTCGGCGGTGGAAACGGTTGTGGTTGTAAGACTGTCGCCCGCGGTGATCGCGTTATCCAGCGTGGTAAGCGGGGTCAGGGCAGTATCGGCAGCCGCCTTGATCTCGGACTTGACGGTGGCATTCACGTTGCCGCTGGCCAGATAGGCTTCGGCACCGGTGGCGGCTACATGGTAGGCGCTCATGGTGTCGTATGCGGCCTTCTGCAGGTTCACCTGCTTGTCGGATGCACAGGCTCCGAGGGTGGCCAGAGAGAGGATGGCGGCACAGGCCGCCAGGCGGGGTCGTTTGGTCATGTCGGTTCCTTAGGATGTCGGCCATGCACCGGGCGTGAAGCACACCCAGCTATTCGTGGCGGTGCAGAGATAGATGCCGGTTGCGGCAAAGATGATCTGGCCCGGCGTGCCGGTGGCTGTTGCCGAAGCGGGTGGTGTCCCGATCTGGACGGTTCCATCGAACACGCCGGTTATGGCTCCGGTCACTTCCCCAGAATATGTGCTTCCATCCGTAGATAGGTCGGCAGTCTTGTTATTCAGAGCATCCAGACTGCTGGTATGCCCCGACACAGTGCCTTCCAGATCATCCAGCAGCGACGTGAGGGGGGCTGTAGCCTGAGAAATGGCCATGGCTGTCTCGCGCTGGGTCCAGTATTTACCAGCGTCAAACCGATCCGGCCGCCGGATGGGGTTAGGTGTTCCCATTGGCCGCCTGCTCGGGTTTGCCCTTTTTGTTCAGGACCGGAATGCCGGCCGAGGACACGGCCTGCTTGGCAGCGGGCTTGTCCGCCAGCGGCACGCGCACGCCCGACTGCCCCGGCTTGAAGTGGTTTTCTGCCCAGCCGATGTTCAGGCCGATGGCGGTCATGACCTGATAGGCCACGGCCCACCGACTTCCTGCGTGGGGCGGCGGGATCGTCGCGGATGCCGCCGAGCAGGCGAACACGAACACGGCGGCGTAAAGCGTGTACTGTTCCGGCACCTCATTGAGCAGCAACAGGACGAAAGCCCCGATGCCGCCGAATTTTGCGGCTGTGTTCATTTGCCGTCTCCCTCAAGCGCCCGGTCGATCTGGTCCGGGCTGAGATGCCCCGGCCCGTTCTCTATGGTCGTGATGCCTTCAATCAGCCCCCGCATGGTGGCCGGTTCGCGCAGGTCGATAACAGTATCGGCCTGCACGCCCATGTGGCGACACAGGCTGGTAATGTAGGCGCTGGTTGCGTTCTCGGTGGGTGGCGCATAGACCGATATGATGCTTGCGACCGTAGTCAGGCCCCTTTCTGCGTAGCGCAGCAACTGGTCACGCAGGGCGCGGATACCATCCGTCAGGGTAGGGAAAGCGGCAAAGCGCGGTTCCGCCACGCCGGTTTCCAGATGCGCGCCGGGCTGTCCCACAAAATCAAGGTTGCCGGGATTGTTGTTGCGGATGCCGCGGGGAACGTATGTGCTCATGGCCCGTATCCGAACGCGCGCTTGCACAACGACCACGCCGCATCGCCAATCTGCCCCCAGCCCAGCAGGCCGGTCGCCAGCACGATGAAGGTCATGGTCACCCATGACGTCAGTTTCAGGCCGCCCTCAATGCTGGACAGACGGCCGGATATTTCGGTATCGCGCTCGGCCGCCGTATCGGACATGGCATCCACACGGGCCATGACTTCGCGCCGGGTCTGGGCAGCGTTATCACTTACCGACCGGGTCAAGTCGCGCCGCAGGTCGGAGAACTGCTGGGAAAGTGTGGCCAAGCCATCGCGAAGGTTATCGTGGCCGCCCTCGACCTTGGCCACGCGTTCACGCACCACGGCCACTTCCTCGGCCGTTGCATATCGGGGTTCGGCCATCAGTGAGATACCGCCTCACCGGACACGCCCGTCCAGGCGGTGCCGTTCCACAGCACCAACACGCCAGCACTACCACTGCCGATCCTGCAGTCAGAACAGAAGGAAGGAACGCCGATCTGGCCCGATGCGGGCAGTGCTGCGTATGTGGTGGAAAGCGGAACGCCTATGCCCTGAGACCCCGGTGTCTGCGCGCCGAAGTCAAACAGGCCGTGATCCATGGGGGACGTAGGTGCGGCATGCGCCTGCACCGTGACAAGAAGGCTGGCGGCTGCCAGAAGATGAAAGAAGCGCATGCCGTCCCCGAAACTGAATTGTCAGGATTTCGGGGTATGGGTGGTTTGTTAGTACGGTGTGGGATGGGAGGCATGTTTATACCCCACATGCCGCAATCCATCAGCGCCAGCGTAAAGCATCACTTGACGCCCTCTGCGTAAAGCCATACTTTACTCTCGATGGAGATCGAAAGCATCAGACACAAAGGGCTGCGCCGGTTTTTCGAGACAGGTAACCCCAAGGGAATCGTGGGAGATACCACCCGCCTGCGCAAAATGCTGGCCTTTATCGACGCTGCGACATCACTGGATGAACTTTCGGTTCCACCCAATTACGGCCTGCATGCCCTGTCGGGTGATCGGGCCGGCACATGGTCCATGACCATAACGCGCAACTGGCGCCTGACCTTCCGGGTCAATGACCAAGGCGCGCTGGAAGATATGGATATGGAGGACTATCATGGCACTTAAGATGCACCCGTCCCTTGCCGTAAACGTAGGCGACTGGATCAGGACGGAACTGGTTGAGCCTCATGGCCTGAAGATCAAGGACCTGGCCGAGCATTTCGGGGTATCGCGGCAGGCACTGAGCGCCCTGCTGAACGGTCGCGCCCACCTGTCCGCCGATATGGCAATCCGGTTTGAAAAGGCATTCGGCGTGAAGGCCGATACCCTGATGCGCATGCAGGTGGCGTGGGACATGGCGCAGGCCCGCACGCATGAGGCCGACCTGAATGTGCGGCCCCTTGTCGCAGCATAACAGTCTGGTTGCGTCCCCTCCCCGCACAGGCAGGAAGGGAACGTGGCGCCTACCGGCCTAACTGCCGGGTGCGCTCCTGCTTGATCCGCTGCACGTCATTCCACATCTGCATGATGCCGTGCGCAGCGGCCCGCAGGCTACGCTCGCAGTTGTCGGTATTGGCCTTGTCTGGATGGTGGTAGATACGGGTGCAGACGGCCAGCGCCTTGCCCAGTTCACCCGCGACCTCGGTAGAAGTCAGGGGCTGCGCATCTTCAAAAAAGTCGGGCTTTTGCGGCTGGGAATCGGCGGTCTGTGCAATATCCTGCTTCATATCGGCGTTGCTCCCGAGCGATGCGCGAAAGGGCGCGGGGTTGCCTTCCGGGCCAGTCCGGCCGCCAGCGTGGTGTCATCGTCCGGCACGTCACCGATGATTGTCCGGATCTTCGCCAGCCCCTTCTGCGTAATCATCGGCTGGCCCACGCCTTCGACATAGCCGCTCCGCTTGACCTCGACGTTCTTGGACTCCATCAGACCCGCCTTGATCTTGTCGGCATAGGCGCACTTGCGGCCGGTGACGCTGTGAATATAAAGCCAGCCGAGTTCGATCAGCCGGTTGATGAACTTCCGCTCCGGCCACCCGCACTGCTGGGCCGCGGAACGCAGGTTATGGACGCCTTCGAGAGATGCCAGTTTCTGCAGCGCCCCAGCCTGCGGAGCCAGTTCCGCAATCTCCTGATCCTTGGCCTCAAGCGCCTTCTGCTGTTCAAGGGCCAGCGTCAGGGCTTCGACCATGTTGGCTGGGGCCTTGATGGCCGGAGCCTGCTGGGCTTCAAGTTCCATCCAGCGGCGGACTACCTTCAAGCGAAGGTCAGCGCGGTAGCCGAGAATGAGATTGTAGGTCAGGTCGCGGGGAAGCTTATAACAGCGATATTCCTGACCATTCTGTGGGTTTGTGTAAGTGTCCTCAAAATTGAGGACACCCATCCCGACATCCTTGAGCATTTTTTCAATGTCACGGACCACGTTGTCATGACGCTTCCCTGTCAGGTCCGCAATCTCACGGCTAGACATACTGATCGCATTTTTGATGGAAGCTGCGGGATAAAATGTGTTAGAAATTGACATTGCTGTTTGTTCCTTATTCAGCGTGAGAAGCAGCGGGATCGGTCGCCAAACTTGCTCCCGCTGCCTTTTCTGTTTGAGATGCATGAGAAAGCCAAAAAAGAACTTCTGCGTTCTGGCTTCTATGGTTTCTTTCTGCTGATGCTCGTATCCAATTTTTGAGATACCTCGGTAGACGCAATCGCATGTGCTCTTGTTCCATCTCTCCCTTCCCTTTATGACGCAAAGTGCGTCATGCCACTTTTGTGTGCCAATGTGCGTTATTGATGTCAAGCGCAAAATGCGTCATGTTTGCGTCATGGCAGACGATGATGCACATTTCCGACTTCGAATCCCCCGCGACCTAAAGACGTGGGTGGAAGCAAGCGCGCGCGAAAATAAGCGATCTATCAATGCGGAAATATTAAACTGCATAGAGTTAGTGAAAAGTGGATTAATAAATAATAACATCAAAGTATCGGAAGATATTTTTAAAAATTTTGATCAAAAAGACATTTTTACTATTGTGGAATTAGCTAATACCCAAGCTACAATAAAGGCTCAGATTCAGGAATTGCACAAAAATCAAATCCATTTGCAAAAACTAGTTTCCCAAATAAAAAAATAACGTTCCTCAAAGCTATATACTATAAATGAGAACAGCAGCATCGGATGTGCTGCCAGACTAATCCGACGCCTTTTCTGTTTCTGCAAGATTGCGGACGATGCTCAGAAATTCCTTGTTGATACTCCGATCATTTTTTGCCGCCCGCGCCCGCAGATAGTGCAGAAGCGATCGCTCCATTCGGAATGTTATGCTTACTGTTTCTGTCATTTCTCCCTCGCGCAACCATATTGGTTTCATCCATCATATGGCAGAGCAACCATTTTGGTGTCAATTGAAAAAGTGCAACCATTGTGGTTAGTATTTTGCATGACTGATGAGCGCCGCGTGCCCATAACCCTGCGTATGCCGAGGGAACTTTTGGACCGTTTAAAAGCGGCTGCCGACGCGCGCTCGCATTCCATGAACGCAGAGATCATACAACGCCTTGAACAATCCCTGCCCATCAATGGACCACTATCAGAAATCAGTCCGGATAAATTAAGCCAAGACGAATCTTCATTGATCGAACTTTGGCGAAAAATGGATAGCCCCCACCGCGAGGCAGTTCTGCATGTAGTTATTGGATTAACTAGAGTAAGTATTCTGAAAGAAAAAGGAATACTGAAAGAATAATTTTATATTACAATCTGTTTATAGGTGGGGACTGAAAATTGCATGAATAATTCAAAAATTCCTTCATCCCTGTATGGGAGAAAATACCCTCTAAGAGACTAGACTTCCATATCCTGAAGTGCCCCCGTTTCCCACGCGATCAATTTCGCGCTCCATCATCCAGGCATCTTCTTCGCCACAATGCCTGCCTCTTTTCCCGCTATAATCGTCTGACTGAATAACTCGTGAGGGAAAGATTAAAACGACGAGGCACCGTCCTTAATCGATGTGCGGAACATCCGAAATCTCGCAATATGATTCGTGAGGTTGCAACCGATATGTCGCCAACCCATATATAGTCCTAGAATGAAAACATGGGAATAATTTCCTATTTTCTTGCGCATTTTAGTCTTTAGATGCAAAATTCACACGTAGGGGATATCCTTGGGTGTCTGAATGACGTTGTATGCACAAACATTGTGTGTGCGTTTTCGTCCACGCACGATGGGATAGAAGCCGGTTCAACCTGGGCGTGAGAGCGTTTCAGGCTATCGGTATCGAAAGAGTTTGGTGGAGGCATTTAGTCAGGGAGGTCATGTGATGCCTAATCATAATGTTGCGGCGATCGCTAACGAATTCCTCCGTCGGGCCAAAGCCGAAGGACGGCCGCTGACTAACATGCAGCTTCAAAAGTTGCCTTATATCGCTCATGGTTGGGCATTGGCTGGAATGGGCATAGACCATCCACTGATTAACGAGCAGCCTCGCGCATGGAGATATGGTCCCGTTTATCCCGATCTATATAGAGAATTGAAAAAATATGGATCAGGAAAGGTGTGTGATTACATCCGAGAAAATGATGGATGCAACACTGACGGTGGCCCCATTATTCAATGCACCCTTACGCCGGAAGAGACACGTCTTATTGACGCAATCTGGAATATTTATGGCAATAAAGATGGAATCGAATTATCTGCAATAACGCATCTGACTAATAGCCCTTGGGATCAGATAAGACGTGAATATGGCGACGCTTACATTCCAAATAATATAATTGAGAAATATTACTCTGATCTATCAAGAAGAAATGAAGAGAATAAAGAAAAATAATGTCTTTAGACTCTATAATTTCTGCATTAGGAACTGAACCGGAGCCAGATACAGCATCAAAGGAATTAGCCTTAGACGGGAGAGAAGATCTTTCCCGTCACTCTGCATTTGCTCATAAATTACGCCATGAATATATAGACGAAATAAAAAGAATAGGAAAAATAAAAGAAGAATTTGCCAATGGAATACTAAAATTTCTTTGGGCATTCTCATCATTTTGTGCGATTGTTGTTGTAATGCAAGCCTATCCTCAATTGGGCTTTCATCTCGATAAATCTATAATTTTAACTCTTGTAGGCGGCACTTTTGCTAGCGCTATTAGCCTTGTCGCAATAGTTCTCAGAGGATTATTTAAAGTAGAGAAGGAACCTCCTCCTCTCTCTAAAGAAGATGAGAAAAAATAAAATCTATAGTGAAAACACCCATATTCTACTCCCCCAAAGACGTAGAAGGCCTGGCAGAAAAGTTCTTCAAGCTGCATTACCCACATCGGCAGTGGAATGGTCAGACGATTACGACAAAGCGCCAACTCGGAACTGATTCCGTCATATCCGAAGATTACGCAACGCCCGCTGAGCAGGCGCATTTCCGGGCGCTGACGCGGGAGCAGTTGGAAAGGCCGCTGTAACCTGCCACAAGGGATGCATGCGTTATCCAATCGTAATTGAACGTGGCTCTGAAACAACAGCGTATGGCGTGATCGTTCCGGACCTTCCAGGCTGTTTTTCGGCGGGCGACACCTTTGAAGAGGCCATGAACAATGCGCCTGAAGCCATAACCCTGTGGATTGAGTGTGCTCTCGATGACGGGGAGAGCATCCCTGCCCCATCGCCCCTTGATGTCCTGATGAACAACCCGGAGTGGTCAGGGCCTGAATGGGTATGGGCTTTTGCGCAGGTTGATCCGGCTCTACTTGATGAAACGCCTGAACATATCAGCGTTACGCTGCCCCGCCGGGTTCTGCTGCGCCTGGACGCCCAAGCTGGCATTGCAGGGGAAGCACGGTCGGACTGCATCGCTAGACTGATCCTCAATGCATAACTGAAAACAGGGCAAATGATGGATATCAAGCCGATCAGGAATGATGACGATCTGGATGCCGTCATCACCGAGGTCGGTCGATTGATGGACCTGAACCCCGAGCGAGGCATCCCCTCTCTTCCTCCACACCACGAATAATGCCATCCTTCCCACGACGCGCCGTGACACGGTGTAATTCAGCCTGCCGTAGGGCATCCCTTTCGGGATGTACCGCTTGTGGGGTTCATGGCTGGCCCCACCGGTGCGTCACTCTCCCCTTAAAAAATTCCTTATTCCCCTGATACAAAATGAGATTATCCAGACACGCATCCGATACGCGCATCATTTAAGACTCTCTCTCATCTGAAGGGAGGTCGTCATGATAAAGAAAATCGTCTTTCTGGCGCTGGCAATGCTGGCGGCCGCAGTGACCAGCTATCCCACGATCACCAATGCACATCGGGCCGTTGCGCCAGCTTCCCTTTTTGACCAGCGGTGAGGTGCGTTGACCCGACTCCCTCCGTGCCGCCACGATTAAGGGATGAGTGCTGAAGCAGAATATGCGGATCAGTGGGAAGATTTGGCCAAAGACGAACTTGAATCGGCACAGGCCATGCTTGCCGCGCGCAAATGGAAAAATGCCTACCAGCATGCCGGCATCGCGGTGGAATGTGCCCTGAAATGCAGGATCATGCGCGTTTCAGGCATGAACCAGTGGCCGACGCGATCAGAACGCCGCGACCTCTACACGCATGATCTGGAAGACCTGCTTGCCATCTGCGGACTGGAAGACAGCCTCAACGAAGATCTGCTATCCGCCCTTCCTTCCCGTCACGCCAGGGCATGGTTGATTATCAAGGACTGGAACATAAATATGCGGTATCATGTCCCAAGCGCCTTCCCGCGGGCTGTGGCTGAAAGCGCAGTGCAGGCTATTGATACGATGGGGTTGGTAACATGGCTGTTACAACGATTACCGTGAGCACGGAACGTCGGGACGCAGGGTACGAACTGCTCCGCAAGACTGACGATCTTGGCTTCGATGCGATTGGCGCTGGATGGTATCAGGCCAAGGAAGCAGGGCGCTGGCGCTTCTTTCTTGTAACCCCCATGATTGACAGTCAGGGACCGCGCTGGGTTTACGACCAGTTGATGGCCGCACTCCGTATTGTCAAAATTCCCGATGGCATAAAGCCGCTGGAAATCCATCTGGTAAGCCCGCAAGAGGAACGATTTTACGACCTGCGCAAACTGCTTCATGTTCCCACGTTCCCACAGGATCTGTTCCACATTCATGGTCCGAACGTAGAGAAATTGGGGATTTACGCGATGGTTCTGTATCGCATGAAAGATATGAACAATCGTGCAGGTGATACTGCGCGCCAGTTCGCGGCCAAGGTCAGGGAACTGGAAGACGCCTGATCTTTACTGCCCTACCGCCCTATAAGGATTCCACGTAGGCGACAGCCAGAACTTCTGCCCCTGGTTCTGCTGGATGCCCAGTTCGTAGCGTCTGAGGTATCCGGGGTTCATCATTTCCTGCAGGCGGTAGAACACTAGATAATCGAGGGCAGCGCGGGTGTAGAACAGGTTGCCGAAGGGTAGTTCCCGCCGGGCTTCCTGCAACAGGTTCATCTCGAAGGTCTTGCCTTTGGGGGCGTCGGCGCTCCCCAGCGCCATGTCGCGACTGTTGGCGAACAGCTTGAACAGGCTGCTGGCGTCCGAGAAGGTCGGACCTGCCAGCGTTTCGAGAAACGAATTGCCCATGCGGCTCTGCTCGCCGAACAGGAAATCACCATAGATCCCTGCTCCGCCGCCCTGCTGCATGGCGGCCAGAACCGTGCGCCAGTCGGCCGGGTTGCGCGGTTCCTTGCCCACGGCCATCGCCTTCAGGCTCATGGCCACGTAGCCCAGCACCGTTGTCGCCACGATCAGGTGCGCGATGCCCGCCACGTCCGCGCCGTCGCGTGTGACCTCCCTGCCCCACACGCGGCGGATGTGCGTCAGTGGGAAGGACTTGAACTGCATGAGCATACGCATGGCCTGCCCCAGAACCGGATTCACTCGGTCGGCGGCGGCGTAACTGCCCTGCATGAAGGCCTGCGTACGCGGATCGATTTCGGTCATGCCCTCGCGCACCTGGTCGATGATATAGGAGGACAGTTTGGATTGCAGTTCGTTGCGGGCTTCATCGTGGGTGATGGTGTCACGCAACAGTGGTTTCAGGTCGTCTTCGGTCAGGTGATCCAGTTCAGCCGGCAAGATATGCATGTTGCCGTCTGCCGCCTCCTTCGCCGTGCCGCGCAGGACGTTCCATTCAGCCTCGCCTATGCCGTATCGCGTCAGGGACTGGCGCAGCTTGGGGTGCAGGGCGTCGAAGTCCTTGCCCGCGTTCCGGCCAAGGTTGTGGGTCAGCATGGTGCCGAACCCTTCCTTCATGGCGTCGGTCCAGTATTGCAGACCGTTCAGGCGGTGGAAAAACTGCACCGTACGGCCCATCTTGCCCAGCGGGCCGTCCTCGCCATGGAAGCGCGTCATGATCGCGCCCAGCGTGCCATCAATCCCCACGCCCATCATGTGCGCGATCTGGCGCCGGTTGCGCGTGCCCTTGCTCAGTGCACCGGGCACCACGCTTTTCAGCGCGTTCATGTAGCTTTCCAGCAGCGGGATGCCGTTGTGGCGGGCCACGGATGCCGTGACCGCAATATCCGGCAGGGAGGACAGCACGACGCCCCCCAGCTTGGTGATGGCCTGATACGATCGCAGGTAGGCTCCAATAGCAGCAATGGTCTTGTTCTGTGGTGCGGCGGCCCGGCCCGTCACCACGTCGACCAGCGCGCCATCCTTCAGAGCCCGCAGTTTGTCCACCGTCTTGAAGTCGTTCCGGTCCTTGGCGGCAGATATGGCCCGGTCGGCCACATGGTCGAACATGGCCCGCGGATTGGTGCCCAGCGTGCGCATAACTGCGGCATTACGCGCGCCGCGCTCCATGCCCTGCATCACGCTGTCCAGCACGTTGCCCTGCCCGAACTGCTCGTTATAGGCCAGCCAGTCATCGGCCGATTTGAAGATCAGGCTGCGTTCCTGGCTGGCGCTCTTGGCGGCATTAGCCGGCCCCTTGAAACCGGAAAGCCAGTCCGATCCGTTGGCGCTTTCATGCACACCGGATGCCAGCGCCTGCCATGTCGCACGCAGGTAATGTTCCTCGCTGGTATCGGCATCCAGCCGGTCAAACGTGCGCGGGTCCAGCTTGGGCAGAATGCTGTCACGCCAGGCGCGGTAATCTTCCTCGCCGCCATTGCCCCGGATCTTCCACATGTCGTGGCTCTGACGGGTGACGTAATGTTCCTGCTTGCCAATCCATGCTCCGGCCTCGTTCTGCAGGGCGCGGACCTTTTCCTGATGGCGGTGCAGGTGTTGATTTTCACTGAGAACTGACCCGGGTTTTTCATCAGGAATTGACCCAGCCAGCTGCTATTTCAGGCATAGTCGGGCGGGCGGTCAAGAAGAGGATCTGTCCTTTCTGTTTTTTGACGCGGCGGTGCTGGCGCGGAACCTGTAGCTGTCATTT
>NZ_VWPI01000066.1 GCF_015155755.1 Komagataeibacter sp. FXV3
CCATACTTCCAGATCCGATCGCCAGTCGGTGTTCATCGCCAGCTCCCACTACAGCGGGTCTTCCATGAATCACTGATCGCACCCGTTGGGAATCCTTATCCCAAATTTTCTGCCAAAGTAGTGCTAGCATGCCTCAAAGGCAAACGGACAGTAGATGCCAGTGCTCCGGTTGAGCCAGATAACGATATCACCTAGGCAAGATGGACGGGGAAGATTTTTGGCTGCGTAGGCTGCTCCCGGTCTGAGGACGACAATCGCTATGATAAATCTGTAGAATAAATACATCATATAATTTAGGCTTACTATTGGATGGCACTGGAGGTAGGCGCAGCACAGATGGTGGGCTTGACGATTGACCTTCTGGCGAAACTACATGACCTTGAGAACGCAGCCACTAAACACGATCTACTATCCATCTATCTCGGTGCCGTTCTGTCAGTTGGGAGTGTCCACGTAACCATTGTGGAATTGAACAGGATTGAAGATCCTAAAGAAAATTTTATACACGTCGGGTATCCGACGGAATGGGTCAATTTCTACATTGAGAACAATTATATAATCTCTGATCCCATAATAAAAAAATCCAGATTCATGAGTCATCCATATTTTTGGCATGAAATAAGAAATATAAACAAAGCAGAAAAGAAAATAATAAGGGATGTATATGAATTTGGCATAAAAAAGGGACTAACAATACCAGTCCATACACATGACAGATTAATTTATGCCATTTGTTTTGCGTTTACAGATAAAAACATAGAGCAGGAAATTGAACTTTATCTGCGCGCCTTATCTAATTTCTTTATCGCAAGTTATAAAAAATTGGATGAACCGGCAGATGTGTCGCTCCCCATCCTTACCCCGCGTGAAAAAGAATGTCTGAGATGGACAGCCAAGGGCAAAAGCTCTTGGGAAACCGGGATGATTGTTGGCGTCAGTGAGCGCACTGTTAACTTCACATCAACAATGCCTTGCTGAAGCTGAAATGTACGAATCGTATCATGGGTGTGGTGCGGGCTATCTGTGCAGGGTTGATTGAACTGTAAAACCTGTCAGGTCTGACAGGTAACCTGACTGTCGATTTTCATGAATGATCAGTTCATCCAACAGGAAGAGAGCGGATCAATGATTGAAGTCGTAACCGTTGAAAACGCCAAATGGTGTGGAGACGCCCTCGCCGAGCAGTTCAAGTTTCGTTACCGCCATTTTGTGACCCATGAACAGTGGGATGTGCCATTTTACAAAGGCATGGAATACGACCAGTTTGATACACCGGCTGCTGTGTATCTCGTATGGCGTGATAATGCGGGCGCTGTTCGGGGCATGATCCGGCTACTACCAACCAACCGGCCTTATATGCTGGAAACTCTCTGGCCTGATATGCTGCCCTCCACCAACGCACCTTCTTGCGCGAATGTGTGGGAGATAACGCGTTTTGGTGTAGAACGTGACCTGCCATTCTCTCTGCGTCGGCAGATTTCTGCCGAACTCATTCTGGCATGCATCGAATTTTCGATTATCAATAACATTGATACCTACCTATTTCTGACAGCCTGGGGTGTCCTGAAGCGGATTGTTCCCGGCGCGGGTGTTGAAGCCCATATTCATAACCGCATGACACTGCCATCAGGCCATGATGTGGCTTCTGCAGTTGTACCCGTCTCGCAGGCTGTTCTTGATAAATCCCGTGCAAAACTAAACGTTACCAAGGCGGTTCTTAGCAACTACAGTTTTGAGAAAAAGTATGCAGCATAACGAGCGCGATGATGAATTTACACAAAAAGCAAATAATATAAAAAATGCACTGTCCTTTTTGCGAGAAGAAGCACGAAAATGCGGCCTGTATAATACCGACAACTCCCTATATATTGCAGAAATAATAATTAATATAGAAATGGGCAAATAGACGAGAGGCTGTTGCTTTACTCTGTAGCGAGAAAGAGATTGAGCAGTTTGCGCAGCAACTATTTGCTCAACGTTTCCCCTTTCGCAATTGGGATGAAAGCCCCGCGCCGGTTTCAAATGGGCCAAGCCAGGAAGAACGAAGTAAATTCAGGGATCTGGCTCGTCGGCATCTATCTGATTGGCATCCAGTATAATTGGGGCTGCTCATAAAGGGCTAGCACTACTTTGGCAGAAAATTTGGGATAAGGATTCCCAACGGGTGCGATCAGTGATTCATGGAAGACCCGCTGTAGTGGGAGCTGGCGATGAACACCGACTGGCGATCGGATCTGGAAGTATGG
>NZ_VWPI01000067.1 GCF_015155755.1 Komagataeibacter sp. FXV3
ACTCAGAAGCTCCATGTCAATCACTCCTCAAACCCCCAGCAGATGCTGCCGGGGAGTGTGAAGGCATGGGTCAAATCTCGATGAAAATTTCCGCCCTACCCGGGTCAGTTCTCAGTGAAAATCAACATCAGGTGACAGACGGGGATCGCCTTCCACTTCAGCACGGCGGAATGCGTTTTCATCCCGAGGGCACGGGACAGTTTACATGCCCCACCGGCTCGGGAGATGAGTTCTGCTGGTTTCATACCCAATATGTCTCTTATGGAGACCATGCAGGTCAAGCAAAAACGTCTCTTAGGGCGGCACATTAATTTGGAAATGATGAAATGATGTCCCAATGAGTGACACCATTGGCACACGGCTACGGCATATCCGCGAGGAAAAGGGTCTCAACCAGATTGACGTTGGTGAGGCCGTGGGGATCAGCCGTTCTTATCTTTCCGACATCGAGGCCGGAAAAAAGGATGGAAGCATCAAGACGATCACCGCCTTAGCGCAGTATTACGATGTTTCCCTGGACTACCTTGCGGGCTTTCCGGTTCCTGCGATCCAGAGTGCCGAGGATGCTGCTCATGATGACTTTGAGCGGATCCTTCTCAAGATATGGCGCGCGATGAACGAGGAAGAGCGCTTGGGCCTGATGGCGCTCCTCAAAGCCCGAATTGATACCAATGCAGCCTGATCCATTCCCCGGTGTCCATAGGTCTTTAGCCGCGTTCCCGTTCATTGTTTCTCTTTCGTTCTCACGGAACGATAGCAGAACCGACCGCGTGGTTGATATACGGAATTTGGATATGGGTTATGCGGCAATAGTCGCATAATTTGCATATTTTTTAAGCAAATAATTTCATTTCGATTTAGAGGGAATCATCAAATTGACTAAGAAAATCAATATACTATCGCAGAATTCTAGCAAAGAGAGAATCAATGAAAAACGGCGCCAACCGATGCTATTTTCTGCCATGGAAGCAGAGGAAGACACGCTGGGAATGGGCGTTCTTTCTGATGGAACACCCTATCTAAACCAGCGAGGACTGGCTCTTCTCTGCGGTGTCAAGAATGCCCATATCGGGACAATCAGCTCTCAATAGAACGAGTTACCTTACAAGCCTCGGATTGCTGCCATTCGAGAACTTTTGTCAGAAGATGGTGAGACACCTCCAGATCTGCCGCATATTGAAGTTCCTCATGCGGGGAAAGTGCATTTTTGCTATCCCGTCCATGTGTGTTTGGCCGTTCTGCAATACTATGCATTTGGGGCGGGTCCTAACTGCCAACCAGAAGCCCAGAGCAATTTTAGAAAACTTGCTGGCAGTAAACTGACCGAAGAAATATACCGCCGTGTTGGATACAATCCAAATGCAGCGGAAAACGTAAATATGGTAGCGTGGCATGAACGTATTGCCTTAAATTACCAGTCTGCCCCTGATGGGTATTTTTGCATTTTCAATGAAGCAAATACTTTAATATACGAAATGATTATGGCAGGAATACCTGTTGGCCCTAAAACCGTTCCAGATATTTCGATAGGCATTGCATGGTCTAAACACTGGAAAGACAAGGATCTCCATTTAAAATATGGTGCTCCAAATAGCTTTCCTCACCGTTACCCAGACAGCCACCCACAAGCTCGCTCCAATCCTCAGACGGCTAAATGCTATCCTATGGGAGCGTTGGGTGATTACCGCATTTGGCTGAAGAACGTGTATATAATGGGCGGAAAGTTTACTAATTATTTGCAAACAAAAGCGCCGCAATTGCCGCCGGGATCGGTTCCGAAGGCCCTTGGTAAGATTGTCCGCAGAGAAATAGAATAATCCCCCGCCCCGCTCCGGCGGGGTTTTTTATGCCTAATCCTCCATCTCCGGCACATCCCCCACGCTCTCAAGGATCTCCGGCTCACCGTAGTCCCCAGCATCCTCGTCCACTTCCATGCGGACCAAGATTGCTCCGGCCATAGACGTGCCGCGAGCGGCGACCTTATCAGTCCTGCGCCTGCCTTCCTCTACCGACCGGCACACGATGGGCGTGCCTGGCTCAAGCTGGGCAGCACCCCGTTTGGGCTTTCCCCAGATATACGGCTGGAAGATGATTCGTTCGGTAGCGGCCATCGGTTTCTCCTCTGAGTATGTTCATATTGTGTTCCTTCCATCAAAAGGGAAGTGAATTCGACATGAGTGATATTTGTCTCTTTTGGAGACTTTTCCCTTGACGCAAGGCGTCTCTTTAGGAGACTTTAAGCCCACTACCTGCTGACGGAGCGGCTGACCCCACGGAAATCCCGTGGCCGATATACCTCCAGACGCTGGTGAGACACTCATTTTGAGTCGGGAGAGGCTTATATGTCAGGACGACACGGACGGATCGAGGGTGCGCGAGTGCACTTCCGCCTGCCGCCGGATCTCAAGCGGTGGCTTGAAGATCGCGCGGCAGGCCGGGTCCGGACCATGGCCAGTGAACTGGTCACCATTCTTGAAAAGACACGCAGCGATGAAAGGGCGAAGCGGACGGCGGCAAGGAAATCCCTTGTGCTCCAGCATGCGTCCGCAAAACGGACGGATGCGGACATTGGTTCTCCCAATCTGGCGAACCAAACATCCGCTCCCCTGTCCCACGCTGAAATCGACTTTGGCGAGGCCATCCAGCACCTGTCGCGCGAGAAGCTGATTGCGCTGGCCGATGACCAGTGCAGCAAGCTGTGCCTGATGTGGGAAAACGTGCTGGAACTGCTCGCCCTCAACCTGGACGACCGTCGGGTGTACGAGATCGCGCAGGACATGGCGGAAACGCTGAACGACAATTCCGTGGAACATGAAATGTTCTATGGTGGCAAGGCGCGTGAACGGCTGCTGTCATTGTTCCCTGCCCTACGTGAAGGGGGTGCGGTATGAGCAACGTCACGATCAATGGCCGACCGGTCTCCATTCTGGAATATCTGGGCCAGCGCGTCGTCACGCTGGCTATGATTGACGATCTGCATGGCCGCCCCAAAGACACGGCCCGCAAGCGCTTCAATGAAAACAAGCGCCGCTTTGTTGAGGGGGAAGATTACTTCGTCCGAAATCCGGACGAAGCCAGAGAGCTTGGGTTTACCGCCCCCAATGGCCTGACCCTGCTGACCGAAAGCGGTTACCTGATGCTGGTGAAGTCCTTCACGGACGATCTGGCATGGACGGTGCAGCGCGAACTGGTCACCGGCTACTTCCGCGCGCCCCGGCAGCCGGACCTGCCCCGCAATACGCTGGCCACCATGGAACCGACCGAACTGAACGCCCGCATCGGCGCGTGCCGGCAGGCTTCGCGCCAGTGGGGCAAGTCAGCCGGTGCATGGGCATGGATGAAGGCGGGACTGCCCCGGCCGCCGCGGGAACTGCTCAGCGTAGCCGAGAACGCGGTGCTGGATGCCGTGAACGGCACCAAGCCCACACCGTCGCCAGTCCAGCGTCGGATCATGATTATCGAGGATGTGCAGGGCGGATCGGTCCCTACCCCGTTCCCCTGACCGTCCACCCTGAACAAGTAATCAATCCCCATCGGCTGCCATTACCAGCCTGACACAAGTATCCAAGGAAATCGAAAAATGTCCGAAACCCTCTCACGCCCGAAGTGCGTCCAGACGCCTGCGCCCGCCTTTGTTGTGGAGGACCAGATTGACCGGGTTCTGGAGCAGGCTGCGGCCCCGGTTGCCGCCGATCTGCCTGCTTTTGCCACGCCGACCCAGATCGGACGACGGTTGGCCACGGTGCGTCATATTCTCGATGAACTGGAAAAGACAGAAGGTTGCAGGGGAGCCTCCTTTAGCCGCTATGACAGGGAGCGCGATTCTCTCGTCGACCTTATGTCCACGAAGCAGCCCAACAACCTGCATGACGTGGCTGCCATTCTGAGCGCCATGATTGACCCTTTGGGAATGCTGGAGGGCTTCAACCTCAGCCGGGAGGATATCGACAAATATACGGCGCAGTTACAGCGCGGCGTCTGCGGCACGCTGAAGCATCTCATTGCCCTCGGTATCAATGTCGATGCGCTGGCGCCGGTGGACCCTTTTTATGAAATCCAGCGCATCCTCGGCACGCCAGCGGAAGTCACGCCATCGGCCCTACGCGATCTGGCCGATACGATGGAACGGCAGTTTATCGAAATCAGGGATTTTCCTGCTGACGAATGGCCTGTCGATAATGGCCCGCAGGTCCTTATGGACTATTGGGCCAATGTGGACGCCACACAAGCCCAGACCGTCCAGTCGGCGGAAGATGTAGTCAACCTGGCACGGATCACGCGCACGCTTGAGGATTCCATTGCCGAAGGGGACGAGTGCCCTGCACTGGAAAACATCCCCCGCATGCTGGTCTCAGCCATTCTGGATGGGCATCTGCCATCGCCTACCGGCCGGGATGCGTCGATCATAGCGAAGGCAACGGCAGCCACGGCGTTCGGGCGGCATGTTGAAGCAGCATATGCCCAGGCCCCAAATACCAAAGCCAGCAATGAAGCAATGGATAAACTGTTTGGGGAACGAGGTCACAAGATCAACGATCTCATGCTCTGCAAACCCACCACGCTACAGGGTTTTGCCGCCATGGCTCAGGCGATCATCGAGGACGACGGTGGTCTGCGCTCAGGCCGTGAGATGGAAGGCGATCCCGACAATCTGGTTGCCCTTACCCGCCATCTGGCTTCCGTTGCTCCGCAGTCCGGCGTCAGCCCAGACGTTGCCCTGATCAATGACTGCAATCGCTTTTGTGTGCTTGAGGCCCGAAGCAACAGGCTCTGGACTGAGGCTAAAACTCGGCAGGAAGAGGATGCTGCCACACTCGCATGCGCCCCATTTGAGGAAGAAAGCCGAGCGCTGATGGAACGGATCACTGCGCTGGAAGCCCATACCCCGGCAGGCAATACCGCCCGAGCGCATGCCCTGTCCCTGTTTGCCCCTGACCTGCTCGAACCCTCCGAACGGCTGGATTGTGCCCAGAACATGCTAGCCGCCCTCGCCCGCGACACGCTGGCCATGGGAGCCTCGTCATGAGCGATGATCTCGACAACATCTCGATCACGCCCCGCGGCATGGGTGCGCTGATTGCGGAACTGGGGGCAGCGGATAACGAAGCCGCATTCTGCCTGCGCCTGCAGGGCCACCTGCTAAGCATGGCCCGCAGCTACACGCAGCAGGGCTACTCGGATAAAGAAATCGTCGGGTTCATGCAGCAGATCGCCGATGGCGCCGCCTTCCGCCGCAATGAACTGCGGCCGATCGCCAACATTCATCACACGCCGGGACATGCGTAATGGCTGCCCGCAAAACCGACCGGCGCTATACCCCGCAGGACGATGCCCTGATCCGTTCTATGCGAACTGAAGCACGGTCCTGGACGGATATCGGCAGGGTGTTCGGGGTGCATGGCACCTCCATCCGTCAGCGCCTGATCCGCGTGCTGCAGGAGGACGACCCACACCCCGATGCTGAAAGCCTGCGCGAGGCAGCCCGACGCAAGCAGGCCGCACAGCAGGAAGCCACTCCGGCCCGGCTGCCCCTCACCCTCCGCACGCGCGATGGCGCGTTCAGCATCGCGGCCCTGCAGATGCTCCATCACCAGCAGGCAGCAACTGCAGGCCATATCCGCGCGACCGTACAGGAAATCGCGGCATGGGCCCGCACCAACCGGCTGCCACCCGCCTGCCGGGACACGCTGGCCCATATCAACGCATGGCGCACGCGCGAGGGCCTGCCGCCCTTCGTGCTCCAGAAGGAGAAAACATCGTGACTGACCTCAGCATGGGTGATGAAGTTCCCCGCCTCCCCCGATTCAACCCTGAGCCGCATGCCTATGACCGCAAGGCGCGCAACATCCCTTTGACCGAACCAACAACCTCGCGATCGCTCTGTATGCTGGCCCGGACCTGGGCCGTGCTGAACCCGAACGCTACCATCGAGGAACGGCAATACCTCGCAGCACTCATCGCTACGGAAATCGCGGGGCGATAGCAGCATGGACACCATCCCCCAGATCACGCAGCGGGTGCGTCTGGCCGATGTCGCCCGGGTCACCACCCTTTCCACCCGCCAGATCCAGAAGCTGGCCGCAGCCGGGCAGATACCCGGTGCGGCCAAGTTCGGCCGGATCTGGACATTCGATCCCATCAAGATCCACGCATGGATCAACAATCAGGAGGCCCGGGTTTGTCAGGCCGCACCAACGCCAACATCTACCTTCGAGGCAAAACGTATTGGGGGCGGCTCCAGATTGCCGGCCGCGAGCATAGAAGCAGCCTACGCACGGCTGACCCGCGGGAAGCCCGGCGCAGGCTCAAGCAGTGGAAAACGGAACTCGAGCGCGAGGCCGTAACCGGGGACAGCGATCAGCTTTTTGAAGAAGCCGTCATCCGCTGGATTACCGAAGTGCTGGCAACCTCGGTCAAGCCCCAGACCATGCGACGCTACACCATCTCAATCCGCAGTCTGGAAGATACATTCAAGGGCGTTCGTGTGCGCGACATCACCACGCGCCTGATTTCCAATTTCGTATCCAGCCGGTCAGGCAGCGTGACCAATGCTACGATTCGCCGAGACCTGACTGCCCTTTCCCGCCTGCTGTCGGCCTGCGTGGCGTGGGGCTGGATCACCAGCAACCCGGCCCTGTCCTTTGACCGCACGATCATCCGCGAACGGCGCGATCCGATTACGCCGCCCTGCCCGGATTCGGTGGCGCGGTTCAGGGCCGCCTGTCCACCCGGCATGGCCGCGATTCTCGATCTTCTGGAACAGACGGGCATGCGGGAAAATGAAGCTGTCAGCCTGACGGGAGATAACGTGGACCATGAACGCCAACAGATCCGACTGCTCCGCACCAAGACGAGTCGGCCACGCACGATCGCATGGGTCACGCCAGGTGGAGACGCAACCGCGTTGCTGGAGCAAGCACCTCTTACCGGTTGCCTGTTCCCGAACCGGTATGGAAAGCCTTATCGAAATGCGGCCTCAAACTATGGACAGGTCATGCGCCGGGTGATGGCGCGATGCGAAGTCGAGAGCATCTCCTTCACCCGCTTTCGTATCCATGACCTCCGCCATGCCTTCGCTATCCGTTGGCTCAAGGCAGGCGGCGACATCTACCGTTTGAGCCGCCATCTGGGACACACATCGGTCAAGACAACTGAAATCTACCTGTCGGCCCTTACGGCGGATGAACTGGACCGGGTAATGCATGTCGGCACAAAAGACGGCACAGTAACCACATGAATGCAGCGGTTTTTGTGCATGGTAACATCTAGACGGCGGCGGAATACCTAGCTAAACAGACGATATGGAGAGGTGGCCGAGCGGTTGAAGGCAGCGGTCTTGAAAACCGCCGTGCGTGTGAGCGTACCGTGGGTTCGAATCCCACCCTCTCCGCCACATTCCCTGAAAATATGATGCCGTCACAATGCCGCGCACCCATCAAACGATGACGTGACAGTAGTGATATTCCATACGGGAATGGCCTGTTCCATCATACGGATGCCAGATCCCTCCCCCCTTTCCTGCGCCGCGAACCATGGGTCCGCCGTCCCTGCACTGCCCCATGATCCGTACCACAGGCTGCGGACGACACGGGCGCAGGCACATACGTTGCCTGCGCCCCGCCCGATCAGTCTTCAGATGCATGTTCCGCCATGCGTACCGCTTCATCGGCCTCGGCCTGTTCACGCACCCGTCGGCGCGCCCGGGCCCGCAGCCACAGCCATGCGCCAGTTCCCAGCATGATCGCGCCCGTCACACCACACAGGTACATCAGGATCGGGTGCCGCGACAGGAACCAGTCCACCCACATCCACAGCGGCAACCTGCCCACCGTATAGGTGGGCGATGTGCGATAGGTCGTGAATTTGTCACCGTTCTTCAGCACCAGGTCACCCTGCAGGCTGGACAGGGCCTTGCGGTCATGCAGGCTGGTGACCAGGTCATGGATATGCGCGCCATCATCCCCCAGCAGCGCCAGAACAGAACGATGGCTTGCATAGGGGGATTCCGCCCCGATCATCATCGCGGCGTTGCGCACCGGGGCATTCAGGTTGGCGGTCACCCCATTGCGCAGTCCGCTGCCGTCACGGTCCTGGAACATGTACCAGATACCCTGCAGCCCCATATCCTGACCGACATGGATATGGCCATCGTCAATCTGGTATGCCGAACGTGACAGCAGGGAAGTTGCCGCCCCCATCTGCCCCACTGGCGCCAGCAGGATGATATCGCCCGAAGGCGGATTCTGCGCGATATCCGCCGTCGTGGCAAAATGCACCCCTGCGGCGGGATACCATGTCACCGATCCCATGAAGCCCATCAGGTCAAGATAGGCCCCGATCGTGTCGGTATCCGGCGTGGGCGGCAAAACCACCGTGGTTTCCCCAAGGTCGGCCATGCGCGAAAACGGAAACCCGATTTCAGAAAAATAGGAGAGGTTGGGCAGGGTCGCGAAATGCACCCCGCGCCGGAAATCCAGCACGGAATCCGAATCAATCCCCAGACGCAGGTTATCGGGCGTACGGCGACAGGCTCCACGGTCCACCGGACGGGTATCAAAGTTGAACTGCAGGTCATTTTGCCCAAACAGAAGCCATGACGGTAGCGCCGTGACGTGCCCCACCGCGCCTGCATGCTGGGTAACCATCCGTTCCGACCACATGCGCCACAGGCTGTTGCCCAGCAGCGAATAGCTTTGCAGGTAGGAGTTGTTGAGACTGACATCCAGACGGGACGCGCTGATATCCACCACCGGGTTATCCGGCGTGCGCACCCACAGATCCATCAGGAAAGGCAGGCCATGCCACGTATACAGGTCGGGCGGCAGGTGAAACGGCACATGCAGCGTACCGGGCGCAAACCCGCCAGCCTGCAGGTCGCCCGCTGTCACCAGTTCACCAAAGCGCACCGGGCGATCCGTCGGGATGAAAGCTGGTGCATCATATGGCGCGCGGGGGCGCAGGGTAACATCCTGCACCACGGCAGATGACATGTTGCCCAGCGTATCGGGCGAAAACACCAGCGCACGGGCCGCGACCTCAACCTCGTGCGGCGTGCGCCCGGTTACGATCAGGACGGTGCCCCACCTGTCATTGGGATTGGCGATTTCCAGCAGCGTCGGGCCAGCAGGCATGTGTCCCTGGTCATCAACAGGAATATTCTGCCCGATTTCAATGGCATTGCCCGATGCCGGCATGCTGCGCGACACGGGAAAAGATAGCAGGCGCGAGTCAGCCAGCTTGCCGAACCATGAGGCGACAAGCCCCCCCGCGCGCATGATGTCCTCCCCCGGTGATGACGCGGGCATGACCACCGGCACCCGCATGGCCACCTTCAGATTGGGATCGAAAAAGGGTACCGGCAACCGACTCAGGTCACGTTCGGGCACGATCCGCGCCGTGGTCAGGGTAATGCTGGACTGATCCGATATCTGGGCCCACAGCACGTCATTGTACAGGTCGTTGCAGTCACGCCTGTATTCACCGGCAAAATGGAAATTGAGCTTGTTGTCACCCGTGAAATAAAGCGGATCGACCTCGATTTCCATCGGACCGAAGGTCGGGTGCGTGGGATCGATGCGGATCGTGCCGACATACTGTTCATTCAGGGTGACGGTCAGCGCCGTGGCTTCGGGCAGCAGCGAGGGCGAAATCGCCCCTGACAGTTTCAGCGTTGCATGGGTCACCACGCGGTTGGCCGGCACCACCACGTCAATACCCTGCAATGGTGAAAAACCACGCAGGGTCAGGGGGCCGTTTTCAAGGCCAAGGTCATGAAACGGAATGGTGCGCGTAATTTCGGTATCGGCCACCCGGTCCGCCAGCCTGGGGTCCGCCACACTGCCCACGGGCGGGATATCGCCACTGTTGGTATCGCCCAGCGGGGTCAGGCGCGACACGCCCGTCGTACTGTAAACCGGTGGGGATACAGGCGGCGCGGCGACAGGTGCCACGGCTGCCGGCGGCACGGGCGGGGGGGAGACGGGCTCCTGCGCCCGTGCGGGCGTCATCACCGACAGCAACATGCCCATCCCTGCCGCCATCATGGTCACGCCATAGCCAATGCCCCGATGGACAGGCGGCACCACAAGGCTCTTTTTTTCCAGCGTTTCTTCCTTGTGCACGCTTTCATCACTTTCTTCAGATTCCTGCGCCGGGCTGAGATCCCACAGGTAAGGCGGGGACAGAAGGCCGCCTATGCTTTTTATGACCTGATATATGCTGTTCAACGGTCGGTCATCCTTGAAATCGGCCCAGTTATGCCATGCATCGCTTCGACCGAATACAAAGCTGACAATCTGGCGTTCCTGCTCCAGCGTTTCATTTTTCCATTGCAGATGCAGCCACGAACCACGCTGCCCGAGAATGGTGGCAGGCACCGCCACCTCGATCCCGTCATCGGGCTTGCTGTACCGCAGGATGATGTCCATCGGGGTCTCAAGCTGTGTCGACAGGTTGAGGGTTACCCCCGCCCCACCCAGCGAAATATCCGTCGTATGGGCATGATATGCCGCGCCATCGGCAAAACAGACCTCGACAGGCAGCTTGGCCCGCACGCGGGGCTTGTGCCGGATCTGTCGCGTCTCGCGCCCCACCGCGATGGACGCCAGCACCACGATCAGGCTGATGGTGATCCATAACGTGTTGAGCAAGAAGGACTGGAACGCCAGTTTCTGATGGTACTGGAAAATCATGCCCAGTATGCCGCGCACCATTCCCGCAAACAGGATCAGCGCCATGATGGCGTTGGGGTACACCGCGCTGAAATCGAAATACCCGCGCGCCAGAAGCCCGCCCTTGTCCGTCACGTTGAACTTGCCCTTGTGCGGCTGCAGCAGGGTGACGATGGTGATGCGGATAAGGAACAGCGCGAGCGAGGTCTCGTAAATCTCGCTCCAGAAGGAATAGCGCCACCGCCCCTCGATCCGGGACAGGGTCATGATGGAATGGAAAATATGCGGCAGCGCATAGACCATGATGGCAAAGGGGGATGCCGCGATGATGTTCTGCCCGAAAAACAGGAACCCCAGCGGTGAGACAAGGAAGGTTACCCGTGGGATGGCAAACAGGAAGTGCGACATGGCCGACAGGTAGCACAGCCGCTGTTCCCACCGCAGGCCACCGCCCATCAGGGGGTTGTCCAGCCGCATGATCTGCAGCATGCCACGCGCCCAGCGCACGCGCTGGCCGATATGCAGGATCAGCCGTTCGGTGGCCAGTCCACCGGCCAATGGCTGGCACAGATAGGCCGTCCCCCACCCCTTGCGCTGCATCTTCAGCGCGGTATGGGCATCTTCCGTAACCGTTTCGGTCGCGAAGCCGCCGACACTCAGCAGCGCCGAACGGCGGATGGCGGCACATGAACCGCAGAAGAATGTCGCATCCCAGAAATCATTGCCATCCTGCACCAGCCCATAGAACATGTTGCCTTCAGGCGGTACGTCATAGCCCGCGGCAAGGTTGCGCTGGAACGGATCGGGGGAATAGAAATGGTGCGGCGTCTGCAGCAGCGCCAGCTTGGGATCCGCCACCATCCAGCCAATGGTCTTGAGCAGGAAGGACCGGGTGGGCACATGGTCACAATCGAAAATGACCACGAACTCCCCCTTGGTGATCTTCATCGCGTGATTGAGGTTGCCGGCCTTGGCGTGGTTGTTCTCTGAACGGATGATGTAACCCGCGCCGGATTCCCTTGCAAAATCGTAAAAGGACTTCCGCCGCCCGTCATCCAGGATATAGACATTCAGCTTATCTGCGGGCCAGTGCAGGTCCATCGCCCCCAGTACGGTCGAACGCACCAGTTCCAGATCCTCGTTATAGGATGGGACATAGACATCCACCACCGGCCACTCATCGGTGTTGTCCGGAAGGTTGTGCGGCTTGCGGCCCAGGGGCCATGACATCTGGAAATAGCTCAGGCACAGGGTGGACAGCGCGTATCCCTCAGCCAGAAGCAGGGCGATCGACATGACAATCTGCAGCGGACCGGTGAACTGCACCGTGCTGCCCAGCCGCCAGATCAGGTAACGGAAGGACACGAACAGGGACAGCATCATGAGGATGCAGGTAACGTGCCGTCCCTTCTTGCGGTTAAGGAAGAAGAACAGGCTGATCGTGCCAATGGAAATATAGGCCTGCTGTGCGGGCGCAAGGGTAACGTCGCCAACAGACAGGCAGAGAAACGCCCCACCCGTCAGCAGGAAGCAGACAAGCCACTTCGTCCTGCGCGGCGTGGCCATGAACGCTTTGCCGCCCCACTTCAGCCACAATTCCCTTAGCATATTTTGCAACCAGACCGACCTGAATAAAAACCTGCTGATACGCATGCATGCAACAGACGCGCCAGGACATTTTACTGACCATTATTGCGCCCCGCGCCAGGCACGATTTATTCCTTATGGCAAAAAGTTCCGCTTAAAAGGTATCTCTTTCCTGTGATTTCCTTAATGGGAAGGCACATTAAATGACGTGCCGTCGGGACCGCAAGGCATTATGTGGAATACGGATTTATTTTCAGGTGTCAGTTAAAAAAACAGGTATCGTGCGCCGCATACAATAACGACCCGACAAAAAACATGAATACATTTTACATAATAAATAATGCAATATGATTTATTATGTAAAATATCCTGTTTTACATATGAACGGACAGTCTGCGACAGACGAAAAAAGGCACCCGATCCATCGGACCGGATGCCTTGTTCATTCTGTCATACGTGTGGTGTCAGACCGCGCGGCGACCCGCGCCACCGGAACGGCCACCGCCACCGGGACGACCGCCACGGCCACCACCGGGCGGACGACCGCCACCGGCGGGACGACCACCACCACCGGGACGCCCGCCGCCGGAACGGCCACCGCCGCCCCCACGGCCGCGACCACCGCCACCCAGCACGGGCGGACGCATGGTGGAATTCTCGGCTGATTCCGAATGGTAAGGATGTTCGGACACAACCGGGATCTTCTTGCCGATATTCTTTTCAATATCACGCAGCCATGCGCGCTGTTCCGCATCACACAGGGAAACGGCCCAGCCTTCACGCCCGGCGCGCGCCGTGCGGCCAATGCGGTGGACATAGCTTTCGGGAACGTTGGGCAGGTCGTAGTTGAACACGTGGGTCACGTCATCCACGTCAATACCACGGGCCGCGATGTCGGTCGCCACCAGCACCTTCACGTTGCCGGAACGGAAACCCGACATGGCGCGTTCACGCGCGCCCTGCGACTTGTTGCCATGAATGGCTTCAGCCGTGATGCCGTGTTCGCTCAGGAAGGCCGCGACCTTGTTGGCTTCATGCTTCATCAGCGTGAACACCACGGCGCGTTCGACCTTGGGCGAGTCCACCAGCAGCTTCAGCGCCTCGCGCTTGTTGCCGGTATCGACAAACATCACCGCCTGGCGGATACGGTCCACCGTGCTGGACGGCGGCGTGACCTGCACGGTGGCGGGGTCACGCAGCAGGCCGTGCGCCAGATCCGAAATGGTCTTGGGCATGGTGGCCGAGAACAGCAGTGTCTGGCGATCGGTCGGCAGGGCGGCGACAATCTTGCGGATATCGCGCACGAAGCCCATGTCCAGCATGCGGTCGGCTTCGTCCAGTACCAGGACCTCAAGCCCGGACAGGTCGACATGCCCCTGCCCCATCAGGTCCAGCAGGCGGCCGGGGGCGGCAACCAGCACGTCCACGCCGCGGCGCAGGGCCTCGATCTGGCGTCCCTGCCCCACGCCACCAAACACGACAGCGTGGCTGAAGCGCATGTGGCGGGCATAGGATGCGAAGCTTTCCCCGATCTGGGATGCCAGTTCGCGGGTCGGCGCCAGTACCAGCGCGCGCGCGCCCTTTGGGTGGGCACGGCCTTTTTCACGGAAAAGACGGTCAAGGATTGGCAGCGCGAAGGCCGCGGTCTTGCCCGTTCCGGTCTGTGCCAGCCCCAGCAGGTCACGCCCTTCCAGCAGATAGGGAATGGCGCCGGCCTGAATGGGGGTGGGCGTGGCGTAGCCTTCCTCGTCCAGTGCCCGCAGCAGCGGCTCTGCAAGATGAAGATCGGCAAACGTTGTCATGAATGGCGCCTCCTGGCGCAAAAAAACAGGGCCGTGGGGCGTGCAGGAACCTGCATGCCCGGATGGCGAACTGACAGACATACCCGACACCGGCCCTTATATGCACGGGGGCACTCGGTCTGTCGTCGCAAGGATATCATGTAAGGAATAAAGGCCGGTCCAGTCTGCTTCTGTTCGTGTCCCCCGCGTCAAGGACACGTGCAATCAAACCAGCACAAGGAACAGGCGCGGTCCGTTCCCAAGCCTGAGGCTGTATATTGTTACGGGGGGAACCGCAAGCTTTTTCATGCAGCCCCCGCCTTATGCCCGCCCGTCACGGGCGGCCCGGTTCACGACGGGGGAAAACGGTCGGTCAGGATGACTTCGCCATCGGGCAGCTTGCCCACGCGCGGCGCGGCCTGTTCCACGCCCTTGCCAATGACGACAAACATCGCCACCACATGGTCCGCCGGCAGGTTGATCAGGCGCCCCACCGCGTCATAATCGAACCCGTCCATGGGGCAGGACTGGTAGCCCATGGCGGTGGCGGCCAGCATGAGCGTCTGCGCCGCAAGGCCCGCGCTGCGCATGGTCTCGTCCTGCTGGACCCATTCTCGGCCTTCGTAATAGCTGCGGATCAGTTCCGCCATGCGCTGCTTCACGTCCTCGGGCGCGCCATCGAAATAGCGGGCCGGGTCTTTTTTCCACGCATCGCGGTCGGCGCAGATCACGACCAGCGCGGAGGCATCGGTCACATCCGGCTGGTCCCACGCCACCTTGCGCAGCGCGCGGCGCAGGGCCGGGTCGCGCACCACCACGAAACGGCAGTGCTGGATATTGAAGGCAGAGGGCGCATGGCGTGCGGCCGCAAGCAGTTTGTGCAGATCCGCCGGGCTGATCTTGTGATCCGGGTCATAGGCCCGTATGGCGCGCCGGGTCCGGATGGCTTCAAGGGTATCCAATGTCACGTCTCCCACCATGGCGACTTTGTTAACGGGGGGCGTCCTTGCGCCGTAACAGGAACAGCGCCTGTTCCCCGAACAGGTTGGCCAGCCGGATCGAACGCCGCCATGGTGCGCGCTCGCCGTCTTCATCAACGGCCATCCACTGCTGGACAACATAACCCTCATCGCGACACAGCGTCAAAAAGTCGAGGATCGTGCACGGGTGGATATTGGGCGTGTCGTACCACGGCGTGCTCCATACGCTGGTCATGGGCATGCGCCCGCGCAGCAGAAGCTGCATGCGCAGCCGCCAGTGGCCGAAATTGGGGAATGACACGATGGCATACCGCCCGATGCGCAGCATCTGGCGCAGTACCTCCCGCGGGCGTTCGACCGCCTGCAGGGTGCGCTGCAGCACCACGTAATCAAACGCATTGTCGGGGTAATGGACCAGATCATGGTCCGCATCCCCATGCATGACCGGCAGGCCGTGGGCGACGGAACGGGTGACCTCACGCATGTCGATCTCGATCCCGCGCGCGTCACACCCGCTGTTGCGGAACAGGTAGTCCAGCAGCGCGCCATCGCCACTGCCCACATCCAGTACGCGGGTCCGGGGACGGATCATGCCCGCGATCAGGCGCTGGTCAAGCCGCATGGTCAGCCAATCCCCGCATGTTCCGCCGCCCCGCACAGGAAGCCACGGATGGTCCGGTCAAAATCAGGTTCATCCAGCAGGAAGGCATCATGCCCCTTGTCACTGTCGATCTCGACAAAGGATACGTTTGCCGCGACCTGGTTGAGCGCACGGGCCAAAAGCCGCGCCTGTGACGTAGGGAACAGCCAGTCAGACGAAAACGATATGATGCAGAACCGCGTGGGCGTGCCCCGGAACGGGCGCGACATATCGCCATCATGCTCGGCGCCGAGATCGAAATAATCCATCGCCCGCGTGATCGTCAGGTAGGAATTGGCGTCAAACCGCCGCACGAAGGTCGATCCCTGATGGCGCAGGTAGCTTTCCACCTCAAACATCTCGCCAAACAGCGCGCCCGGCGCCCCCACCGCCCCGCGTCCGGGGGTCGCCCGCACGCGGCGGCCGAATTTGCGTGTCAGCGCCGCTTCGGACAGGTATGTGATGTGCGCCATCATGCGCGCGACCGCCAGCCCACGGGCCGGGATCTCGTTACATTCCCAGTACCGGCCACCATGCCATTGCGGGTCGGCGAATATGGCCTGGCGGCTGACTTCGTTAAAGGCGATGTTCTGCGCGGAATGGAAAGGGGATGTCGCGATCGGCATGGCCGCGAACACCTGATCGGGATAGGTCGCGCACCATTCCAGCACCTGCATGCCACCCATGGACCCGCCGACAACCGCCAGCAGGCGCCTGATGCCCATATGTTCAACCAGCAGGTGCTGCGCGCGCACCATGTCACGAATGGTGATGGCGGGGAAATCGGTGCCCCACGGCTCCTCCGTCCCGTCTTCACGCACCCGCAGGCTGCGCGGGCCGGTCGTGCCCATGCACCCGCCCAGCACATTGACGCAGATGACAAAGAAACGGTCGGTATCAATCGGCAGCCCCGGCCCGACCATGCGTCCCCACCATCCGGGCTTGCCGGTCAGGGGATGGGGGTCGGCCACGTACTGATCACCCGTCAGCGCGTGGCAGACCAGGATCGCGTTGTCACGCGCGGGCGACAGGGTGCCATAGGCGCGGTACGCCACATCCACCGGTGCAAGGTGGAAGCCACAGTCCAGCTGCAATCCGTCTGGAAAGGTGACATGCTGGTGCGACAGGGTGGTAGCGGGATTGGTCTGGTCCATTCTGTATCCGGCATTGCGTCGACAGGGACAATGAAAAAAACTGGCAGGGGTTGCGTATGACACCCCGGCCCGGCACATGCAAGGTTCATGGCGATCCCTGCCCGCCGGGCCATGGGGTCAGAACTGTTCCACCTTGCCCACGCCCTCGATGGCCTTGATCATCTGCGCTACGCGTGGGGTCACGCGGTAACGTTCGGACAGCGTCAGTTCAACATCGCGCGTTTCCGCGACCGATGGCAGCAGGATCACCCGCCCCCGCCCGTTGCCATTGCCCAGCAGCACGTCGCGGATCGGTTCCAGCGCGTCCGCCCGGTCGAACCAGATACGCAGTTCCGCCGCGGCTTCCGCCGCCGCCTGTTCCAGTTCCATCACGTCGGACGCCGTGATGCGCAGTGCCTCGCCCTCCAGCTTCAGGTCGGCAGTGACGACAACGGCATTGCCCGCCACCAGGATTTCACGCGACCGCGACAGCACTTCGGAAAAGAAGGTGATTTCACACCCGCCCGACGCATCGGACAGCCGCACCCACGCCATCTTGTTCCCCGTGCGCGTGGGGCGTTCCTTGCGGTCCACCACACAGCCCGCGATCTTGACGCGGCCAATGCCCGCCTGTGCCGCCGCCTCCAGCCCCGTGGCCCTGACCGCCCCCAGCCTGCGCATGAGCGGGCCGTAGGAATCCAGCGGGTGTCCCGTCAGGTGGAAGCCAATGGCGTCGGCTTCCATGTTCAGCCGTTCGAATTCGGGCCAGTCCGCGCAGCGCGGCAGGCGCAGCGGCTCACGCTGGGCGGGTATGGCGCCACCACCGCCAAACAGGCCGATCTGCCCGCTGGCGGCTTCCTGCGCATTGGCCTGCGCGCGCCGCATCACGGTTTCCGCCCCGCCACAGGCCTGCGCGCGGTTGGGCAGGATGGTGTCGAACGCCCCCGCGCGGGCCAGGTTTTCCAGCTGCATCTTGTTGACCTGCCGCGGGTCAAGGCGGGCGGCCAGGTCCTCAAGGTCGGTAAAGGGCCTGTCGCCGCGCACCGCCACCAGCGACTGCATGGCGCTCAGCCCCACCTTCTTGACCGCGGCCAGCGCGTAGCGGATGCCATAGCCCTTGCCATCGGGCAGTTTTTCCACCGTGAAGTCCGCGCCGGATGCATTGATGTCGGGCGGCAGGATGGGAATGCCCAACCGGTCGGCTTCCTGCCGCAGGCCCGCCAGCTTGTCGGTCTTTTCACGCGCAAGCGACATGCATGCGGCGATAAAGGCGACGGGATGGTTCGCCTTCATCCACGCCGTCTGGTACGATACCAGCGCGTAGGCGGCGGCATGGGATTTGTTGAACCCGTAATCGGCAAACTTGGCCATGAGGTCGAACACCTCGGCAGCCTTTTCGCGCTCGATCCCGCGCTTCATCGCCCCTTCGGTAAAGATCTCGCGCTGGCGGTCCATTTCCGCGCGGATCTTCTTGCCCATGGCGCGCCGCAGCAGGTCGGCGCCCCCCAGGCTGTAGCCCGCCATCTTCTGGGCGATCTGCATGACCTGTTCCTGATAGACCATGATGCCGTAGGTCTCTTCCAGGATATCGCGGATTTCCTCGTGCGGGGGTTCCCATGCCTCCCCATGCTTGCGCCTGCAGTAATCGGGAATGTTGGCCATGGGGCCGGGACGGTACAGCGCCACGGCGGCGATCAGGTCTTCCAGCCGGGTCGGGCGCATCTGCTTGAGCACGTCGCGCATGCCGGCACCTTCGAACTGGAACACGCCGCCCGTATCGCCGCGCGCCAGCATGTCGTAGGTCAGTCCGTCATCCAGCGGCAGGGCCGACAGGTCGACCTCGACCCCCATGCCGTGCAGGAACTGCACCGCGCGTTGCAGGATGGTCAGCGTGGTCAGGCCGAGGAAGTCGAATTTGACCAGTCCCGCCTGCTCCACGAACTTCATGTTGTACTGCGTGACCAGCATGTCGCTTTTGGGATCGCGATACAGCGGCACCAGTTCCACCAGTTCGCGGTCACCAATCACAACGCCTGCCGCATGCGTACTGGCATGGCGGAACAGGCCTTCCAGTTGCTGGCCGATTTCCAGCAGGCGGGCGATGGCCTCGTCCTCGTCGCGCATTTCCTGCAGGCGCGGCTCCCCCTCGATCGCCTGTTTCAGGGTCACGGGCTGCGCGGGATTGTTGGGGATCAGTTCCGCCACGCGGTTGACCATGCCGAATGGCAGGCCCAGCACGCGCCCCACGTCACGCACCGCCGCACGCGCCTGCAGTTTACCGAACGTGATGATCTGGGCCACGCGGTCGGGGCCGTATTCGCTGCGGACGTAACGGATGACCTCGTCACGCCGGTCCTGACAGAAATCGATATCGAAATCGGGCATCGACACGCGTTCGGGGTTGAGGAACCGTTCGAACAGCAGGTTGAAGGGAATGGGGTCGATATCGGTAATGGTCAGCGCCCATGCCGCAAGCGACCCGGCACCCGAACCACGGCCCGGCCCCACGGGTATGTCATGCGCCTTGGCCCACTGGATGAAGTCGGCCACGATCATGAAATAACCGGGGAAACCCATCTGTGCGATGATATCGAGTTCGAATGCCAGGCGTTCTTCGTATTTCGTCCGCGTGTCGTCATCGACAGTCATGCGCGACAGGCGGTTTTTCAGGCCGGTCACGGCCATGTGCCGCAATGTCTGTTCTTCGGTCTGGCCTTCTTCCACCTTGGGGCAGACCGGCAGCAGGGGCTTGCGCGTTTCGACCGCAATGGCGCAGCAGCGCGCGATGTCCAGCGTGTTGTCGCAGGCTTCGGGCAGGTCGGCGAACAGTTCACGCATGACCTCCGGCGGTTTGAACCAGTGTTCGGGTGTCACCCGCCAGCGGTCGCGTTCGGCCATGGTACGGCCCTGCGCGATACACAGCAGCGCGTCATGCGCCTCGTACATGTCCGGCCTGGGGAAGAAACATTCATTGGTCGCCACCAGCGGCAGGCCCATGCGGTCGGCCATGGCGATCATGCCCGGCTCCACCGCGCGTTCCGCCGCCTGCCCATGGCGGTGCAGTTCCACCGCCATGTGGCTGCCATAGGCTTCGTGCAGGCGGTCCATGAGGCGTGCTGCCTCCCTTTCCTGCCCTTCGGCCAGCATGTGGAACAGCGGTCCCCGGCTGCCCCCCGTCAGCAGGAACAGCCCGCCCGCGCGTTCGCACAGCACATCGAGGGTGACGGTCGGTTCATCCGTTTCATGCTGCAGGAACCCCGCCGAGGACAGGAACTGCAGGTTGGCCAGCCCTTCCGCATTGCGCGCCAGCAGCACCACGGGTTCGGCCGGGCTGCCGGGCTTGTCGCTGCGCGACGGCAGGCCGATCTGGCAGCCGATAATGGGCTGCACGCCCTTTTTTCCGCAATACTGCGAAAATTCCAGCGCGCCGAACATGTTGCCCGTATCGGTAATGGCGACGGCGGGCATGCGCATGTCGTGGGCCAGCGCCACCAGTTCGGGCACGCGGATGGCCCCCTGGCTGAGGGAATAGGCGGAGTGGACACGCAGGTGGACAAAATCGGCATGGGACATGGGCCTATCCTACCCCACACCGCATCTGATTCGCACGCCCCGCGCGCAGGGCCAGCCTGTTATCCCTGAAAAATAACAAAAGTTTTTGGGTGTTCCCTTTTTTCAAAAAGGCAGCGTTCCCTGAATCTTTTTGAAAAAAGCTTCACCAAAAACTTTCTGGCGTTTTTTCAGGTGGCGGGTACCACCGGCACAACCAGCCCGTCACGCAGGGTCACGATGCGGTCCATACGGCGGGCAAGGTCCATGTTATGGGTTGCGATCAGGGCAGCGACCCCATGGGCCCGCACGGTTTCCAGTAGCGCGTCAAACACTGCGTCAGACGTATGCACGTCCAGATTGCCCGTCGGTTCATCCGCCAGCAGGACATGCGGGCGGTTGGCCAGCGCGCGGGCAATGGCCACGCGCTGCTTCTCCCCCCCCGACAGCTTGCCCGGCAGATGATCCAGCCGGTGCCCCAGCCCGAAAATGGACAGCAGTTCGTCCGCCCGTGCACGCGCCGCCTTGCGCGCGACACCCGCGATCATCTGCGGCAGCATGACGTTTTCACGCGCGCTGAATTCGGCCAGCAGGTGATGGAACTGGTACACGAACCCGATCCGGTCGCGCCGGATCTGGGTACGCTGCGCATCCGTCAGCGCGCCCGCGTCCTGCCCCGCCACCATGACGCAACCCGCATCCGGCTTTTCCAGCAGGCCCGCCAGATGCAACAGCGTGGACTTGCCGGTGCCCGAAGGGGCGACAAGGGCCACGATCTCACCGGGGTGCAGCGTCAGGTCCACGCCACGCAGCACATCCAGCGTTTCCTCACCACTGATGTAACGGCGCGCCACGCCATCCATGCGCAGCGACGGGGCATTGTCTAGGGCGTCACTCATGGCGCAGGGCCTCCACCGGGTCGGTTTTTGCCGCCCTCCATGACGGATACAGCGTCGCCAGCAGCGACAGCACCAGCGCCATCACGATCACCTCGATCACCTGCGACCAGATCAGCCTGGCGGGCAGGTGTTCAAGGTAATAGACCTCGGGATTGAACAGGTTGGTGCCGGTAATGCGCTGCAGAAGCTGGCGGATATGTTCGATATTCAGGCAGAACACGATGCCAAGCCCGGTTCCCACAAACGTGCCCGTCACCCCCACCGACGCCCCGCACATGAGGAAGATGCGCATGATCGCCCCGCGCGTCGCCCCCAGCGTGCGCAGCACAGCGATATCGGCACTCTTGTCCTTGACCATCATGATCAGCGACGAAATCACGTTGAAGGCGGCGACAAGGATAATCAGCGTCAGGATCAGGAACATCACGTTCTGTTCCACCTGCACCGCGCCGAAAAAGGCATTGTTGCTCTGCGTCCAGTCCATGACGCGCACATTGCCATCCATGACCTTCTCGATCGCCTGACGGATGGGGCCGACGTTTTCCGCGTCCCGGGTCATGACCTGCACCTGCGTCACCTGTCCCGGTAGCTGGAAATATACCTGTGCCGCATGCAGCGGCAGGAACACGTAGCTGGCATTATAGTCATTCACCCCGGCATCGAATATGCCCACTACGCGATAGGCGCGCACGCGCGGCATGGTGCCGAATGCGGTTGCCGCCCCCTGCGGCGAGACCAGCGTCAGCCTGCCGCCCACCGTCAGCCCCGCGCGTTCCGCCAGCGTGGTGCCGACGATGATGGTGTCATCACCACCAAAATCGTCCATGGAACCGGCGACAAGGTTATCGCTGACCTCATGCAGCGCCTGCAGGTCGGCCCGCGTCATGCCGCGCACCAGCCCGCCCGCATTGTAGCTGCCGGAATTGAGCAGCACCTGCGATTCCACCAGAGGTGCTGCCGTCACAACGCCCGGCACCTTACGCACGCGCCCGGCCACGTCATCATAATCGCTGATGGTACGTGTCACGCCGAATACGCTGAGATCGCCATTCAGCCCGAGGATACGGCCCAGCAGGTCAGCCTTGAACCCGTTCATGACCGACATGACGATGATCAGCGTGGCGACACCCAGCGCGATCCCCACAAGCGAGAAGATCGCGATGACGGAAACGAACCGTTCCCCCCGCCGGGCATGCAGGTAACGCCCGGCGACCATCCGCTCGAAGGGACCAAACATCAGCCGCGTATTTTCGCGATAAGGGTCAGGGCGGCCTCGACCGTTTCCTCGGTGCGTTCACCGGTATGACGGTTTTTCACTTCCACCTTGCCATCCTTCGCCCCGCGCGGGCCCACGATCAGCTGCCATGGATGGCCCAGCAAATCGGCATCGGCAAACTTTGCGCCCGCACGTTCGGCACGGTCATCGTACAGCAGGTCATCAGGCGCTGCCGCATACAGCTTTTCACAGATGGCGTCGCACTGCGCATCACCATTCTTCAGGTTGATGATGGCGGCCCGGAAAGGGGCTACGGATGCAGGCCAGATAATGCCGTTGTCATCATGGCTGGCTTCGATGATCGCGGCGACAAGGCGCGAGACGCCAATGCCATACGACCCCATTTCCGGATATAGCGGCGCACCGTCGGGACCGCTTACGGCGATATCCATGGACTGGGTATATTTGCGCCCGAAGTTGAAGATATGCCCGACCTCGATGCCACGCCCCTCGCGCTGGCGCTCGGCTGGCACCTTTGCCCATGCCTCCGCATCATGCATCTCGTCCGTCGCGGCATAGAACGACGTCATGCCGGTAAAGAACTTTTCAAGCGACGCGCGGTCGTTAAGGTCAACATTTTCGCCCAGCCAGTCCTGGTCCTCCAGCGCGCTGTCAAAGAACACGCCGCTTTCCCCCGTGGGGGCCAGGATCAGGAATTCGTGGCTCAGTTCGCCACCGATCGGCCCGGTATCGGCGCGCATCGGGATCGCACGCACGCCCAGGCGCTGGAACGTGCGCAGATAGGCCAGCATCATGCGGCGATAGGTATCGACCGCGGAATCGTGGTCAAGATCGAAGCTGTAGGCGTCCTTCATGTAGAACTCGCGCCCGCGCATCACGCCAAAGCGGGGGCGGACCTCGTCACGGAACTTCCACTGGATCTGGTACAGCACCTGCGGCAGTTCCTTGTAGGATTTGACCGCCTGACCGAACAGGTCGGTAATCATTTCCTCGTTGGTCGGCCCAAACAGCATGTCGCGTTCATGCCGGTCACGGATGCGCAGCATTTCCGGCCCATAGGCGTCATACCGGCCCGAACGCTTCCACAGGTCGGCGGATTGCATGGTGGGCATCAGCAGTTCCTGCGCGCCCACGGCGTCCTGTTCTTGGCGCACGATATTCGCGATATGGCGCAGCACCCGCAGGCCGGCTGGCAGCCAGGCATAGATGCCTGCCGCCGTCTGGCGAATCATGCCCGCACGCAGCATGAGCCGGTGTGACGTGATCTGGGCCTCGGCCGGATTTTCCTTGAGGGTCGGCAGAAAACTGCGGGACAGACGCATATCCGTATGAACCTTGAAGTATGAGAACCGATAATGCAGCGGACCCTAGACCAATCACAACGCCCGTGGAATGGGGCATGTGCGTGATATCCCCCCGCGCCACACCGAAGCGTGATGCGCAAAGGCCGTAAGTGCGTAAACATCCACGTGAGGGGGCATGGCGGCAAGCCCGTGCCGGGGCTAAGCTGCGCAGGCAAATCTGGTTGCACACGAGACGCCGGGTTTAGGGAAAACGTACCAAAAAAATAATGGCAGGAAACGGTCCATCCGTTCCCTGCCATAATCATTTGCGGTCTGTGAAACGCCCCGAAGGTAATTAAAAAAGTTTTCGGGGAAGCTGTTTTCAAAAAGCTTAAGGAAACGCCGCCTTTTAAAAAAAGCGGCACCCAGAAACTTTTATCAACTACACCCGCAGCAGGTGCACATCCACCAGCGGACGCTTCTGCAGCTTGCGGCCCAGCGCACGGCGCAGGGCGGTCTTGGCCGCTTCGCGGAAGGTCGCGTCGTTTTCACGCAGTTCATCGGGGATTTCGTCCAGCGCATTACCGAATTCCTCGGTCACGCGCTGCGTTTCGGGATCTTCGGCATCCAGCAGGCCGGGCGCGCTGACCTTCGGGTCCCCGATCAGGTAGCCCTCGTCATCCACCGCGAAACTGCCCAGCACCATGCCGTTGAACAGCATCCGCCGCCGCGCCGACAGCACGCCGCCATTCATGGGCAGGATACGCCCGCCATCCAGCACCAGCCGCCCGGTGGGAGCAGTATCGCCAATTTCGACCCCATCGGCGCGGATGTCGAGGATATCGCCATCTTCCAGCAGCACGGGTTCGATATTCAGTTCCTGCGCAATGGCGGCATTGGCGGTCAGGTGACGCCATTCGCCATGCACCGGGATCAGGAAACGCGGGCGCACGAGGTCATACAGCTTACGCACGTCACCACCCGTGGCATGGCCCGATACGTGCACCAGATGGTCCTTGTCGGTAATCACGTGCACGCCGCGGCGAGTCAGGCTATCCTGCACCTGTATCACGGCCTGTTCGTTACCGGGAATCATGCGGCTGCTGTAGATGACCGTATCGCCCTCACCCAGCGCGATGTTGGGGTGGGTGTCGGCCGCGATGCGCGACAGGGCGGAACGGGGTTCGCCCTGACTGCCGGTCACGATCAGCAGGATCTGGTTGTCAGGGATGGAATTGGCGTCCTGTTCCGACAGGAAGTGCGGCACATCCGACAGGTAGCCACATTCACGCGCCGCGACCTCCAGGTTGCGCAGGCTGCGCCCGACCACGGCCACGCGACGGCCCGCGGCCTTTGCCGCCATGGCCAGCGTTTCCACGCGGGCGACGTTACTGGCGAAGCAGGTCACCGCGATCCGCCCCTCAAGCGAGGCGATGAGGCGCGTCATCTCGCGCCGTACATCGGCTTCGGACGCGGATGGCCCTTCGGTGCGGACATTGGTGCTGTCGCACACCATGGCCAGCACGCCCTCGCGCCCCAGTTCGGCAAAGGTTTCAAGGTCGGTCGGCGGCCCCACCTGCGGGTCGGGATCGATCTTCCAGTCACCGGTATGGACAATGATGCCCTGCGGCGTGCGCAGCACCAGCGACTGTGATTCCGGCACCGAATGCGTGACCGAGACGAAGCGCAGATCAAACGGCCCGACCGTAAAGGCGCTGCCCGGGGCGATCACATGGATGGGCACCTGTTGCAGCAGCCCGGCTTCCCCCAGCTTGCGGCGCAGCACGGCGGCGGCAAACGGGGTGACATAGACCGGGCAGCCAAGCTGCGGCCACAGATGGGCAATGGCGCCCAGATGGTCTTCATGCGCGTGGGTGACAACCAGCCCGGCCAGCGCATCCTTGCGTTCGGCAATGAAGACAGGGTCAGGCAGGATGATTTCCGCCTCCGGCGTGTCATTGCCGCTGAAGCCGATGCCGCAATCCACCGCCAGCCATGCCTCACCCTGTCGGTACAGGTTGAGGTTCATGCCGATTTCGCCTGTCCCGCCTAACGGAAGGAATGAAACGCCTGTCATATCATTCATCAATAAATCCTGTGTCAGTTACCATGGTTTCAGATGTGTTTGAAAAATGGCCGCGGAACGCCCGTTCCGTGCCGTTGTTCGTGCCCTGTTGTCAGCCCGGTCGGGGCCAAGATCCTGTCTGGCTGCCAGCATGTCGCCGGTCCGCCTGCCCTGCTGGCGTGGGTGGAGCCATCCATCGCCTTTCCCCGTCGGGTGGGCGGTGCTCGACACCTTTCGCCATAAAATCATGCATGGGATTATCATGTAATCCCGCCAACTTAAATCTCTTTCCTTTGCCGGGACCGATTATTCTCGTTCCACGGGGGCCAGCAGCACCTCGCCCGTCACCACGCGACGCACCCCATCAGGTGTGCGCAGCAACAGGATGCCGTCATCTTCCAACCCTGCAAACGTGCCGGTAAACTGCTGGTTTCCTGCCGTAACCCGTATGGGGGTACCGATTGCGTGTCCCCGTTCCAGCCATGCGGTGCGGATGGTGGAAAATCCATGTGCTTCGTAACGCGACAGCCACAGGCCCAGATGGTGCAGGAGCCTGTGCGCCACCTCGGGCGCTGCCGGTACATCGTCCCGGCAGTCCGCCAGGCAGGCCAGCGTGCGGCCTGCGATATCGGGCCTGCCCAGCAGGTTGGCCCCGATACCGATCACCTGCCATGACACCCCGGCCCCGATCCCGCTCTCGATCAGGATACCGGCCATCTTGCACCCATCAAGCAGCAGGTCATTGGGCCATTTCAGTTCCAGCGCATGACCGGCGGGCACGTAGGCCGCCACGGCGTCATGCAGCGCAAGCCCGGCAATGAACGGCCACAGCCCCACCGGCACCGCAGCCCCCTGCCCCACCAGCATGACCGACAGGGCAAGGTTGCCACCGGGATCACACCATGCACGCCCCCGGCTGCCACGCCCCGCCGTCTGTTCCAGCGCGAGGATGGCGACACCATCCGCCCCCTCGCCCGCCTCAAGCCGCGCCTTGCACAGATCGGATGTCGATCCCAGCCTTTCATGTACCTCCATCCGCCATGCGGGGCCATTGTCACGGGGGATCGTGATAACGGAAGGATAAAGGGCGGGCTGGGTCATGCGTTACCTGAACAATGCGCTCGCCGCCGCCTGTGCTGCTGTCGCAACGGGACCAAGCCCCACCACGAAGAACGTGGTCACCAGCCCCATTCCCACCGATACGAACGAGACGGAAACAGGCGAGCGGTCCAGCGCCGGGGCGGCGGCATCGAAAAACATGATCTTGACGATCCGGATATAGTAATACGCCCCGATCACGCTGCTGACGATACCAATTGCCGCAAGGCCATAAAGATGCGCGTTGATCGCGGCATAGAACACCATGAGCTTGCCAAAGAACCCGGCCAGCGGCGGCGCGCCCGCCATGGAGAACATGAACACCGCCATGGCCAGCGCCATGCCCGGATCGGTGCGCCCCAGACCGGACAGGTCACTGATCCGGCTGACCGCGCGCCCCTTGCGGCGCATGGCGACAATGCCTGCGAACGCGCCGACATTCATGAACAGGTAAGTCACCAGATAGACCAGCGTGCCGCGCGTGCCCTCCGCCGTGCCGGCCGCCATGCCGATCATGGCGTAGCCCATATGCCCGATGGAGGAATACGCCATGAGCCGCTTGATGTTCCCCTGCGGAATGGCCGCAAGCGAGCCGAATACCATGGAGGCTGCGGACACGACCTCGATCAGCAGCTGCCATTGCGGCGTCATGCTGCCAAACGGACCGGCCATGACGCGCAGCAGCACGGCGAATGCCGCGATCTTGGGCGCACCGGCCATATAGGCGGTGACCGAAGTGGGCGCGCCCTGGTACACATCGGGCGTCCACATATGGAACGGCACCATGGACAGCTTGAAGCACAGCCCCACCAGCACGAACACGATGCCCACCATAAGCCCGGCAGGCAGCACCGCGCTGCCACGCACCGCCTGCTGCAGGCCGGCATATTCCATCGTCCCGGCAAAACCGTAGGCCAGCGAGATGCCATACAGCAGCAGCCCCGACGCCAGCGACCCCAGCACGAAATACTTCAGCCCCGCTTCCGCCGCCGTCACCCGGTCACGGGCAAAGGCGCACAGGATGTAGATGGACAGCGAGGACAGTTCCAGCCCGACAAACAGCGTCATGAGGTTGCCCGATGACGCCATGATCATCGTGCCCAGCGTGGAAAAGGCGATCAGGACAGGGAATTCGAACTTGTCGATTTCCATTTCCCGCGCATATCCCACGCTCAGCACCACAGACAGGGCTGCCCCCGTCAGGCTCAGCACCTTCATGAAACGGGCAAAGCCGTCATTGATGAAGATATGGTTATACCCGGTGCCATCGGGCGACAGCACGACAAGGATGCCCGTGACCACCAGGGCCAGCAGCGTCATCATCGCACAGGAAAAAAAGGCCTGCCCGCGCCGTTGCATCACCCCGGCAAGCAGGATGACCAGCCCCGACAGGGCCAGCACGATTTCGGGCAGTGCAAGTGTCCAGTTCATTGGTATTGGCCCTGACATGCCTGGGGTTAGCGGAAGAACAGCATGGTGGTCAGCAGCACCACCAGCCCGATCAGCATGGAAAAGGCATAGACCGCCATGGACCCGGTCTGGATGCGCACGGCCTGCCCCGCGCTGCCTGCGGTCAGGCGGGCCAGCCCTTCGGGTATGCCCTCGACCACGTCCTCGTCCACGCCCTTCCACAACAGGCGCGCAATCGCGCGATAGGGGCGGATGATGGCCACGTCATACAGTTCGTCGAAATACCATTTGTTCAGCAGGAACAGGTAAAGCGGACGCAGGCTGCGCGCGAGTGACGCCGGAATGCCGGGGCTTGCGATATAGCAGACATAAGCCACGGCAATGCCCAGAACGGCGGCGAATGTCGGCACCAGTGCGATAAAGCCCGGCGTCTGTTCAAGGCGTTCGATCACGTCATGGCCGGGAATGGCGGCAATCGCCCCGTTCCAGAACGCCGCCTGGTGGCTGCCGACATAGAACGGTTCCAGCACGATACCCGCAATTACCGCGCCCACGGACAGCAGGCCGACCGGCACCATCATGGATGCCGGGCTTTCATGCGCGCCGTCATGCAGGTGCGCATCACGCGGCTTGCCATGGAACACCAGGAAGATCAGGCGCCAGCTGTACAGCGCGGTCAGGAACGCGGTGACACATCCCATGACCCAGCCATAATGGCCCATGCCGCCATCTGACATCCATGCCGCTTCAAGGATCGCATCCTTCGACCAGTACCCGGCAAAGGGGAAGATACCGGCCAGCGCAAGGCTGCCAATCCACATGGCGGCATAGGTGAAGGGAATCTTCCGCCACAGCCCGCCCATGCGGAACATGTCCTGTTCATCATGCACCGCATGGATCACGCAGCCCGCGCCAAGGAACAATAGCGCCTTGAAGAACGCATGCGTGGTCAGGTGGAACATGGATGCCTGATACGCCCCCACGCCAACGGCCACGAACATGTAACCAAGCTGCGAACAGGTGGAATAGGCAATCGTGCGCTTGATGTCGGGCTGCACCAGCCCCACGGTCGCGGCAAAAAAGCTGGTGGTGCCGCCAACCAGCACGATCAGGTCGCGGGTGACCGGCGCCAGGTCCACCAGCGGCGACATGCGCACCATCAAAAAGATGCCCGCCGTCACCATGGTCGCCGCGTGGATCAGGGCGGAAACCGGGGTTGGTCCCTCCATCGCATCGGGCAGCCATGTGTGCAGGAACAGCTGGGCGGACTTGCCCATCGCCCCGATGAACAGCAGCGTCGCGATGACTTCATACAGCGGATGCGTGCCGAACAGCACGAACGTATCGTTCACATGGTAGGGGATGGCGGCGAAAATATCGTCATACGACACGCTGCCCAGCCGGATGAAAATCAGCGAAATGCCGACAAGGAAGAACAGGTCGGCAATACGGTTGACCACGAACGCCTTGATCGCGGCGGCACAGGCGGACGGACGGTCATACCAGTAGCCAATCAGCAGGTAACTCGCCAGCCCCACCCCTTCCCAGCCAAAGAACAGCTGCAGCAGGTTGTCCGATGTCACCAGCATGAGCATGGCGAACGTAAACAGCGACAGGTAGGAAAAGAAGCGGTAAACCGGCCGCGCCTCATGCGCCATGTAGCCCACGCTGTACACATGTACCAGCAGCGAGACCACGGTGACCATGGCCACCACGCTGACCGAAAGCATGTCCATGCGCAGCTGCCAGTCGGCCCGGAAGCCCGCCGCGTGGACCCAGTCGGCCACCGGCACGACAAACGTGCCCACGTCGCCCATCTCGAACCCCAGCACGCCAATGGCCGCCAGCGCCGAACAGATCATGAGGCCGATGGTGGTGAACCGCGCCGCCCCGTCGCCCATCAGGTGACCAAAACAGCCCGCCACCAGGAAGCCGATAAGGGGCGCGAACACCGCCACTTCAAACAGGAAGGATGCCGTCTGCATTTCCCTTACCCCTTCATCATCGTGATATCATCGACTTCGATCGAGCCGCGATTACGGAAATAGACCGTGACAATGGCCAGCCCGATGGCGGATTCCGCCGCCGCGATGGTCAGCACGAACAGGGTCATCACCTGTCCCGACAGGTCGCCGGTGGCAGCCGAAAACGCCACGAAATTGATATTGGCCGAAAGCAGGATCAGTTCGATCGACATCAGGATGATGATGACGTTCTTGCGGTTCACGAAAATGCCGAACACGCCCAGAACCAGCAGGATCGCGCCAATGCTCAGGTAGGGCGCAAGGCCGATCCCCTCAATCGCGCTATGCATTGTCCTGTCCTTTCGTGCCTGTCGCGGGGGCAATGACCACCAGCGCGGTCTGTGTTTCTTCTTCCGTTTCCTGTTCGCGCCACGCCTGCGTGCCATAGGTACCCGGCACCGCCGCCACGTCGTATGATGTATGCGGGCGCAGGAAACCGCCCTGTGCCGCAACGCCCACACCCAGCGGGACCTGAAGCATTTCCAGGCTGTCGGCGGCCGTGCGGTCGTGCTGGCGGTCGATGTTCTGGCGGCGTCCGGTGGGCCGGTCACGCAGCGTCAGCACGATCGCGCCGATCATCGCCACCAGCAGCACCAGCGCGCAGGACTGGAACAGGAAGATGTAATGGGTATAAAGCACGTCACCGAGCGCCGCCGTATTGGTGCGCGTGGGTGACGACGGGACAAGGTGCCCGATCTGGTCGATGTTGGAGGCGACACGCCAGTGGGTGAACGCCATGATCAGTTCAACCAGCAGCACGCCGCCAACCATGCCGCCAATGGGCGCGTAACGCTGCACGCCTTCACGCATCCGCGCGAAATTGACATCCAGCATCATCACCACGAACAGGAACAGGACCGCGACCGCGCCGACATAGACGATCACCAGTGTCATCGCGAGGAATTCGGCCCCCGCAATCAGGAACAGCCCCGCCGCGTTGAAGAACGCAAGGATCAGGAACAGCACCGAATGCACGGGGTTGCGCGCGCACACCACCATGGTGGCGGACAGGACCAGAACCGCCGCAAAAACGTAGAAGACAATCTGGGTCATCATGGGTGAGCTTCCTGCAGCATGGATGTTTCCTCCTGCTGGCATGGCGGGGGCGCGCTTGGCCGCGCCCGCCGTGCGGTGTCAGCGGTACGGGGCATCAAGTTCGAGCCTGCGGGCGAGAACGCTTTCCCAGCGGTCGCCATTGGCCAGGAGCTTGTCCTTGTCGTACATCAGTTCTTCGCGGGTTTCGGTCGCGAACTCATAATTCGGGCCTTCGACAATCGCATCGACCGGGCAAGCTTCCTCGCACAGGCCGCAATAGATGCACTTGGTCATGTCGATGTCGTAGCGCGTGGTCCGGCGGGATCCGTCGTCACGCGGTTCGGCCTCGATGGTGATGGCTTCCGCCGGGCATGTCGCCTCGCACAGCTTGCATGCGATGCAGCGCTCTTCCCCGTTGGGGTAACGACGCAGCGCGTGTTCGCCCCGAAAGCGCGGCGACAGCACGCCCTTTTCATAAGGGTAGTTGATCGTGGCCTTCGGCTTGAAGAACGCCTTCAGCGTCACGCTCATGCCCGACACCAGTTCGGACAGAAGCATGGAACGGGCGGCTTTGCTTAATGTACCCATCAGCCTGCTCCTCCGGGCAGAAGGCCCGTTACCATCAGGAACCCCGCGCTCAGCACCATCCATGCCAGCGAAAACGGCAGGAATACTTTCCAGCCCAGCCGCATGAGCTGGTCATAGCGGTAGCGGGGAAATGTCGCGCGCACCCAGATGAAGACAAACAGGCAGAACAGGATCTTCGCGATCAGCCACAGCGGCCCCGGTATCCATGTAAAGGGCGCGATCCCCAGCGGCGGCAGCCAGCCACCCAGGAACAGGATGCTGACCATGCCCGACATCAGGAACATGTTCGCGTATTCACCCAGGAAGAACAGGCCGAACGCCAGGGCCGAATATTCGACGAAGAAGCCCGCCACCAGTTCGCTCTCGCCTTCAGGCAGGTCGAATGGCGCGCGGTTGGTCTCGGCCAGCGCCGAGATGAAAAAGACGATGAACATCGGGAACATGGGCAGGCAGAACCACACGTTGCGCTGCGCCAGCACGATGTCATTGAGGTTGAGGCTGCCCACCGCCAGCAGCACCGACACGATCACCAGCCCGATGGACACTTCGTAAGAGACCATCTGTGCCGCAGAGCGCAGCCCGCCAAGGAAGGCGTATTTGGAATTGGACGCCCACCCCGCGATCAGGATGCCATAAACACCCAGCGATGAAATCGCGAGCAGGTACAGCACCCCCACATTGATGTTCGCGATGGCCAGCCCGTTACCCGTGGGAATCACCGCCCACGCCACCATGGCCAGCGAGAATGTCAGGAACGGCGCGAACAGGAACAGCATCCGGTTGGCGCCTGACGGGATCACCGTTTCCTTCGTCAGCATCTTGATCGCGTCGGCAAAGGCCTGCAGCACGCCAAACGGGCCGTTCACGTTCGGCCCCTTGCGCAGCTGCATGGCGGCCATCACCTTGCGTTCGGCCAGCGTCAGGTACGCAACCCCCAGCAGCAGCGGCACCAGCACCGCCAGCGTTTCCAGCACGATCAGCACAAGCTGGCCCGGCATGGTGTGAAAGAAGAAATCCGCCATGATCCTACTCCGCCGCCTGGTTTGCAGGGTGCACGTAAATCCCCGAACAGGTTTCCATGGTGGGACTGGCGCGGCACACGGCATGGGTCAGGTAATAATCGGCAATGACCGGGTGGAACGGGTCACTGGACATGGCCACGGCACCCGCCTGTGGCGGCGTGGTGTCGGCCGTGGCATGACGCGCCCACTGCGCCCCGAATACCGGGCTGGCCCGCATCATGCGCGCACGCAGGGCCTCGATTGTGTCATAGGGCAGCTTGCGCCCCACCACTTCGGAAAAGGCGCGCAGGATGCGCCAGTCTTCCCGCGCATCCCCCGGCGGCATGACAGCGCGGAACGCTTCCTGCACCCGCCCTTCGGTATTGGTGTAGGTGCCGGGCTTTTCGGCATACAGCGTGCCGGGCAGGATGACATCCGCCCGCGCCGCGCCCGCGTCGCCATGGTGGCCCTGATAGACGACAAAGGTTTCCGGCCCGATGCGGTCGGTCGCGAATTCATCCGCGCCCAGCAGCCACAGCACGTCCACCCCGCCATCCAGCATGCCCGCCACGTCACGGCCCTTCGGCGCGGGCACAAGACCAAGATCCAGCCCCGCGACACGACTGGCCGCCGTGTGCAGCACGTTGAAGCCATGCCAGTCGGGCGTCATGGCCCCCACCTGCGTCGCTAGGTCCCAGCATGCCTTTGCAATCGCCTGCCCGTCGGGACGCGTCAGCGCGCCGTGGCCGACAATGATCATGGGTTTTTTCGCGTTTTTCAGTGCATCGGCAAAAGGCAGTTTACCATCCGCCAGGTCCGCCAGCGTGTCGGGGCCTGCGCCCAGCACCTCGGCCGCATAGGTCGGGTCGGCATTGGGCGCGCCGATCATGGCGATGGGAAAGCCACCGCGCCCGGCGGCAAGGAAGCGCTTGCGGATGCGCGCATTCAGCACGGGCGCTTCCTGCCGCGGGACAGATCCCACGATCAGCAGCGCGTCCGCGTCCTCTATGCCGGTAATGCCCGTATTGAATGTGTAGAAGTCACGGCGTGACGTGTCGTATTTCGCCCCGTCCTGCCGACAGTCGATATTGCCCGACCCCAGCGTTTCCATCAGGTCCTTCAGCGCCATCATGCTTTCGGCATCGCACATGTCGCCTGCAATCGCGCCAATGCGTTCGCCCGGCACGTTCTTCAGACGCATCGCGATGGTGGAAAAGGCATCCTGCCAGCTTGCGGGCTGCAACCTGCCATCCACCCGCACCCATGGCCGGTCAAGGCGGCGGCGGCGGAAGCCATCGACCACGAACCGTCCCTTGTCCGACAGCCATTCCTCGTTCACTTCGTCATTGATGCGCGGCACGATGCGCAGCACCGCCGCCCCACGTGCATGCATGACGATATTGGTTCCCACCGCGTCACACACATCGATGGAATCCGTGCGCTTGAGTTCCCATGAACGGGCGGTGAACGCATAAGGCTGCGATGTCAGCGCGCCCACGGGACAGATGTCGATCAGGTTGCCCGACAGTTCGGATGTCAGGGCCTTTTCAACATAATTGGTGATCTCGAGGTTTTCGCCACGTGAAATGCCGCCCAGTTCGGGCACGCCCGCGATTTCGGTCGAAAAGCGGATGCAGCGCGTGCACTGGATGCAGCGCGTCATGACCGTCTTGACCAATGGGCCAAGATACTTGTCGGTTACCGCGCGCTTGTTTTCACGGTAGCGGGAATGGTCCGCGCCATAACCGAAGGCCTGATCCTGCAGGTCGCATTCACCGCCCTGGTCACAGATGGGACAGTCCAGCGGATGATTGATCAGCAGGAATTCCATCACCGCGCGGCGGGCGCGGCGCACGACCTCGGTATCGGTGAAGATCTGCATCCCCTCCCCTATGGGGAAGCCGCATGAGGCGACCGGCTTGCGCCCGCCCGCCACTTCAACCAGGCACATCCGGCAGTTGCCCGCCACCGACAGGCGTTCATGATAACAGAAACGCGGGATTTCCTTGCCCGCCGCCTCACACGCCTGCAGCGCGGAGGAACCTGCCGCGACTTCCACCGGAATACCGTCAACGGTTACTTTTACCACTGTTCCTACTCCGCAGCTTCAACCAGGCCCACGGGCACCTGCACGGGCCGCGTGCCGCCATGGGCGGCCTTGTAGGCATGGATGCGTTCTTCCATGACGGGCCGGAACCTGCGGATCAGCCCCTGTATCGGCCACGCCGCCGCATCACCCAGCGCGCAGATGGTGTGCCCTTCCACCTGCCGGGTGACCTGTTCCAGCATGTCGATTTCCTCGATTTCGGCGCGACCTTCGACCATGCGTTCCATGATGCGCATCATCCATCCCGTGCCCTCGCGGCATGGGGTGCACTGGCCGCAGCTTTCATGTTTGAAGAATTTCGAGAACCGGGCGATCGCGGCGATGATGTCGGTGGATCTGTCCATCACGATCATGCAGCCGGTGCCAAGGCCCGAACCTTCGGCGCGCAGGCTGTCGTAATCCATCAGCACGGTATCGCACACGTCACGCGGCAGCATGGGCACCGAACAGCCGCCGGGAATGACCGCCAGCAGGTTGTCCCACCCGCCGCGCACGCCACCGCCGTGCTTTTCGATCAGTTCCTTCATCGGGACACCCAGCTCTTCTTCAAACACGCAGGGCGTGTTGACGTGACCCGATATGGCCATGAGCTTGGTGCCCGCGTTATTGGGCCGCCCCAGTCCCGAAAACCATGCCGCCCCCCGGCGCAGGATGGTGGCGGAAACGGCAATGCTTTCCACGTTGTTGACCGTGGTGGGGCAGCCATACAGGCCCATCGCCGCCGGGAAAGGCGGCTTCATGCGCGGCTGGCCCTTCTTGCCCTCCAGGCTTTCCAGCAGGGCGGTTTCCTCACCGCATATATACGCACCCGCGCCACGGTGGATGTAGAAGTCGAAATCCCAGCCCGACCCGCAGGCATTCTTTCCGATCAGGCCCGCCGCATACGCCTCGTCAATGGCGTGCTGCAGGTGCATGGCCTCGTTATAGAACTCGCCACGGATGTAGATGTAGGCCGCATGCGCCCCCATGGCGAAGGAAGCGATCAGCGCGCTTTCCACCAGCTTGTGCGGGTCATGGCGCAGGATCTCGCGGTCCTTGCAGGTGCCGGGTTCTGACTCGTCACCATTGATGACGAGGTAATGCGGCCGCCCGTCATTCTTCCTGGGCATGAACGACCATTTGACGCCGGTGGGGAAACCCGCGCCACCGCGCCCGCGCAGGCCGGATGCCTTCATCTCGCTGATGATGGCGTCACGCCCGCGCGCCAGTATGTCGGCCGTGCCGTCCCAGTCACCGCGTGCGCGGGCACCGGCCAGCGTCCAGTCGTTCTGGCCATACAGGTTGGTGAAGATACGGTCCTTGTCCTGCAACATGTTCTCTACCCCTGCCCCTGCGGCTTGCGCGCCACGTCATCCACCAGCACCTTGCGCCCACCGGCGGGGGCGGCGTTCAGGCGGTCGATGGTGGGGCCGGGCCTGGGACGTTCACCGCGCCTGAGTGCGGCAATCAGTTCCTCGGTACGCGGGCCGTCCAGATCTTCGTAGTAATCATCATCAACCTGCAGGATCGGGGCATTGGCGCACGCACCCAGGCATTCGACCTCGGTCAGGGTGAACAGGCCGTCGGCGCTGGTCTCGCCAAACGCCTTGATGCCCGTCGCCGCCTTGCACGCCGCCGTCACGTCATCCGACCCACGCAGCCAGCACGACGTGGTGGTGCAGACCTGCAGGTGGTACCGGCCGATCGGCTTGGTGTTGAACATGAGGTAGAAGGTCGCGACCTCGTATACCCGGATCGGGGCCATTTCCAGACGTTCGGCCACGACATCCATGGCCACGCGGGGGATCCACGCGCTGCCGGTCTGGCGGCCCATCTGCTTCTGCACCACATACAGCAGCGGCAGCACGCCGCTTGCCTTCCGCTCGGGCGGATATTTGGCAAGAACGGTCGCAATCTGCTGTTCGCTCTCGTGGTCGAATTCAAAATGGGTGGGTTCCACGCCCTCAGGCGCGTTGGGCTGGACGGACATGTCGGTCACCTGTCAATCTCGCCAAATACCAGATCGAGCGACCCGATAATGGCCACGGCATCCGCCAGCATGTGCCGGCGCGACATCTCGTCGATTGCCTGGAGATGGGAAAAACCCGTGGGCCGGATCTTGCAGCGATACGGCCGGTTGCTGCCATCAGCCACCAGATACACCCCGAATTCCCCCTTGGGCGTTTCGGTCACGGTGTAGGTCGCACCCGGTGGTACGTGGTAGCCTTCGGTAAACAGCTTGAAGTGATGGATCAGCGCTTCCATCGACCGCTTCATTTCGCGGCGCGGCGGGGGCGTGATCTTGTGGTCGCGTATCTTGACCGGGCCGGGGCGGATCTGTTCCAGGCACTGGTTGATGATCTTCACGCTCTCGCGCATTTCGGCGACGCGTATCAGGTAGCGATCATAACAGTCGCCCTGACGGCCCACGGGCACGTTGAATTCAACCTTGTCGTAATTGTCGTAAGGCTGGCTGCGGCGCAGGTCCCATGGCACGCCCGATGCCCGCAGGCACGGGCCGCTGAAACCCCAGGCCAGCGCCTGTTCGGTGGTGAAAACACCGATGCCCACCGTGCGCTGTTTCCAGATGCGGTTACTGGTCAGCAGTGATTCAAGGTCATCAATCCATCTGGGGAAGGTCCGCGCCCAGTCGGCAATACGTTCCTCCAGTCCCGCAGGCAGATCGCGCGCCACGCCACCGGGGCGAACGTAATTGGCATGGAAGCGCGCGCCGGATGCGGCTTCATAGAACTCGATCAGCTTTTCGCGTTCCTCATATCCCCACAGCGCGGGTGTCAGCGCGCCGCAGTCCAGCCCGAAGGAGGTCAGGTTGAGGATATGGTTCAGGATGCGCGTGATCTCGGCAAACATGACCCGGATCCATTTGGCGCGTTCCGGGGCCTCGATATTCAGCAGCTTTTCCACCGCCAGCGCGAAGGCCTGCTCCTCACACATGGGCGAGACGTAATCGAGGCGGTCGAAATACGGCAGCGCCTTGGGATACGTCTTGTATTCGATCAGCTTTTCCGTGCCACGATGCAGCAGGCCGACATGGGGAATGGCGCGGGCGACGACCTCGCCCTCCATTTCCAGAACCAGCCGCAACACACCGTGGGCGGAAGGATGCTGGGGACCGAAGTTCAGCGCATGGGAATCAATTTCCACCACATGGCGCTTGACCTCACCATCATGGTCCTCCGGCAGCATGCTGTCGGGAATGTCCGTATCACTACGAAGGGTTACGTCGCTCATCTGTCGCCTATCCCTGTCGTTTCATGTCCTGGCGGTCGGCATGTGCCTTTTCATCGCCCGGCAGCGTCAGGATGCCTTCCCATGGGGATTCGAAATCGAAATTGCGGAAATCCTGCACCAGGTCGACCGGCCCATAGACCACCTGACGGCGTTCCTCGTCGTAATGCAGTTCGACATAACCGGTCAGGGGGAAGTCCTTGCGCAGCGGATGCCCTTCAAACCCGTAATCGGTCAGGATGCGCCGCAGGTCGGGCTGATCGGTAAACAGCACGCCAAACAGGTCGTAGCATTCGCGTTCCCACCACGTGGCCGCGGGCCATAGCTGGTGGACTGATGGCACGGGCGATGTCTCGTCCGTTGTCACGATCACGCGGATGCGGTGGTTATGGGTAACCGACAGCAGGTTGTAGACCACATCAAACCGCTCGGCCCGTTCAGGAAAATCCACGCCGCATATGTCCATCACCTGCTGGCAGGCGTAACGCGGGTCATCACGCAGCATGGTCATGAGTTCGAGCAGCCGATGGCGCGTGGCGCGCACCACCAGTTCACCCTTCTCGATCCCGGCGGACATGATGCCCGGCACGGCTGTGGACAGGCGGAAGGCAATGGCGCCCAGCGGGCCCGACACGGCGCGCGGCACGGCCACGGGGGGGATGCTTGCGGGATCAGCCACGGCGGATTGTCCCTGTCCTGCGGATTTTCTTCTGCAGTTGCAGAATGCCGTAGATCAGCGCCTCCGCCGTGGGGGGACAGCCGGGCACGTACACATCCACCGGCACGATACGGTCACAGCCCCGCACCACCGAATAGGAATAATGGTAATACCCGCCGCCATTGGCGCATGACCCCATGGAAATGACCCAGCGTGGCTCGGCCATCTGGTCGTAAACCCGGCGCAGGGCGGGCGCCATCTTGTTGGTCAGCGTGCCCGCCACGATCATCACGTCCGACTGGCGTGGCGATCCGCGCGGGATGATGCCCATGCGGTCCAGATCATAGCGCGGCATGTAGGCGTGGATCATTTCCACCGCACAGCATGCCAGCCCGAAGGACATGGGCCACAGGCTGCCGGTCCGGCCCCAGTTCACCAGCTTGTCCAGGCTTGCGACCACAAAACCCTTTTCGGTGATTTCACCGGTAATGCCCTTGATCACCGCGTCCTGCTGCGGCCCCGGCGGCAGCATTTCCCGGTTCCATGCAATACTGTCGGCAGGCCGGTCCGGCCCGGATGTATCGTTGCTACCCATTGGCGCGCCTCCCCCTTGTCATGCTCAATCCCAGTCCAGCGCGCCCTTGCTCCATTCATAAATGAAGCCGACCACCAGAATGCCCAGGAAGCCCATCATGGACGCGAAACCGAACCACCCGATCCGTGACAGACTGACCGCCCACGGGAACAGGAACGCGACCTCCAGATCGAAAATGATGAACAGGATCGCCACCAGGTAGAACCGCACGTCAAAACGATGACGTGCATTATCAAATGCCTCGAAACCACATTCGTATGCGGACGTTTTCTCGGCATAGGGTTTCTGGTGGCCAAACAGCAGTGAACTGCCAAGCATCGCGCCTGCGATCACCACCGCAATGCACCCGAATATGAGTACGGGCAAATAATCAGCGATAACGGAATGCATCTTCCGTGTTCCCAACCTGTTAATGCGCCATCGGCTGTCTTGATCGACTTATGTATGGCTTCGGGGATGCTAGACCCAACATGCTGGGGGGAACAGTTACTTAACCGTGTTCTTGGGTGAACATTACTGTGAGGATGTATACCGGACCATTTCCGTCAATATTACGTGACCGTTACTTATATGGCACGAATTATTGTTTTCATTTTCCCGTGTAAAAATATGGGCACAAAAAAACGCCAGTGCGGCTGCATCTGGCGTGGTACGGAAACATATGGATTGTGCCGTAATGGCGCGAGTGACGGGGCTCGAACCCGCGACCTCCGGCGTGACAGGCCGGCGCTCTAACCAACTGAGCTACACCCGCGTGGTGCATATCCCTGCTTATATAAAAGCATGGGAAATATGGTGGGCGATGACGGGATCGAACCGCCGACCCTCTCGGTGTAAACGAGATGCTCTACCGCTAAGCTAATCGCCCGCGACCCTACTAAGCGATTGCAAAAAAAGGGGCAACCCAAAAAATGGATTGCCCCTTCTTTTTTTCCTGAAAAAACAGTCAGCCTTACTTGCTGACAGCTTCCTTCAGGTTCTTGCCCGGCTTGAAACGCACGGACGTGGAAGCCGGAATGTCCAGCGGCTCACCCGTGCGGGGGTTGCGCCCCTTGGCCGCCTTGCGGGTGGCGGTCACGAACGTACCAAAACCAACCAGACGGACTTCCTGCTTGCTTGCAAGCGCCTTTTCGATCGCACCGAAAACCGCATCAACCACTTCGCCAGCCTTTGCCTTGGCCAGATCGGCTTCCTCGGCTACCGCAGCGACGAGTTCCTGCTTGTTAAGTGGCTTCTCCATTTTACGCCTTTCTTTGTACTGTGCGCCTACGCAATCATTTAAAAGTCGCGCCGCATTTCTGCACGCACTATGCCGCTGTTTTTTCTCACGTCAACCGACAGAATTCGGGGAACGACAGAGAAAATCCGTCATTCCCCTCCATCATGACAATTTTGCGACCACGCAACCCTGCTTAATGCGTCAATGCAGGGGTAGCCGTGCCTTCCTTGGTGCCCGATGCCACCGGTTCCGTCCATTCGATCGGCTCCGGCTTGTGCACCAGCGCCTGCCCGATCACCTCATCCACATGCGAGACCGGCAGTATGGTCATGGCACTGGTCACGACTTCTGGAATGTCCACCAGGTCCTTCTCGTTGTCCTTGGGAATGAAGATGGTGGTCAGCCCCGCACGATGGGCCGCCAGCAGCTTTTCCTTAAGCCCGCCAATGGGCAGGACACGACCACGCAGCGTGATTTCGCCCGTCATGCCCACATCGCGACGCACCGGGATACCCGTCATCACGCTGACGATGGATGTCGCCATGGCAATACCGGCGGACGGACCGTCCTTGGGCGTGGCCCCTTCGGGCACATGCACGTGCAGGTCACGCTTTTCAAACAGATCCGGGCTGATACCGAACGTCACGGCGCGGCTGCGGACATAGGACAGGGCGGCGGCGACACTTTCCTTCATCACATCGCCCAGCTTGCCGGTCAGCTTGATGTTGCCCTTACCGGGCACCATCACACTTTCGATGGTCAGGATTTCCCCACCCACCTCGGTCCATGCCAGCCCGGTCACGACTCCGACCATGTCTTCCGACTCGGTCTCGCCATGGCGGAAGCGTTTCACGCCAGCATATTTTTCAAGGTTATCGGCCGTGATCGCCACGGTCTTGGCCTTGCCCGTCACGATTTCGGTCACGGCCTTGCGTGCCAGGGTCGCGATTTCACGTTCCAGGTTACGCACGCCCGCTTCACGCGTGTAACTGCGGATCAGTTCGCGCAGTGCATCATCCGACACCGACCATTCGCCCGGCTTCAGGTTGTTCGCCTCCGTCTGCTTGGACAGCAGGTGGCGCTTGGCGATCTCGACCTTCTCGTCTTCCGTGTAACCGGACAGACGGATGATCTCCATGCGGTCCAGCAGTGGCTGGGGCATGTTCAGGCTGTTGGCCGTGGTGATGAACATCACATCCGACAGGTCGTAATCGACTTCCAGATAGTGATCGCCAAAGGTCGAATTCTGCTCCGGATCCAGCACCTCAAGCAGCGCGGAGGACGGATCGCCACGCCAGTCCGCACCCAGCTTGTCGATTTCATCCAGCAGGAACAGCGGATTCGAAGTCTTGGCCTTCTTCATTCCCTGAATGATCTTGCCCGGCATGGAACCGATATAGGTCCGGCGATGACCACGGATCTCGGCCTCGTCACGCATGCCACCCAGCGACATGCGGACGTACTGCCGCCCTGTCGCCTTCGCGATGGATTTGGCCAGCGAGGTCTTGCCCACGCCCGGCGGTCCCACCAGGCACAGGATCGGCCCCTTCAGCTTCTGCGCGCGACTCTGCACCGCCAGATATTCGATGATGCGTTCCTTGACCTTCTCCAGACCGTAATGGTCGGTATCGAGAACCTTCTGGGCCTCGGACAGGTCATGGCGCACCTTGGAACGCTTCTTCCATGGAATGCCAAGGATCCAGTCGAGGTAGTTGCGCACCACCGTCGATTCGGCAGACATCGGGCTCATGCTCCGCAGCTTTTTCAGCTCGGCCACCGCCTTTTCGCGCGCTTCCTTGCTCAGCTTGGTCTTGGCGATCTTTTCCTCAAGCTCGGCGGTCTCGTCCTTGCCGTCCTCGCCTTCACCCAGTTCCTTCTGGATCGCCTTCAGCTGCTCGTTCAGGTAGTACTCGCGCTGTGTCTTTTCCATCTGCCGCTTCACGCGGTTGCGGATGCGCTTTTCCACCTGCAGCACGCCGATTTCGGCTTCCATATGCGCGAAAACCCGTTCCAGACGCGCATTCACGTCCTGAATTTCGAGGATTTCCTGCTTTTCGGGAATCTTCAGGTTCAGATGGCTGGCAATGGTATCCGCCAGCTTCGACAGGTCATCAATCTGGTTGAGGGAGACCAGCACCTCTGGCGCGATCTTCTTGTTCAGCTTGATGTACTGCTCGAACAGGCCAATCAGCGTGCGACCAATGGCCTCGGCTTCCTTGCCGTCGGTTTCCTGTTCCGGCACGTCCTCGATCTCGGCCTCGAAATGGCCATCGACCTCATGCAGGGCGGTGATGTGGGCGCGACGTCCCCCTTCGACCAGCACCTTCACCGTGCCATCGGGTAGCTTGAGCAGTTGCAGGATGGTGGACACGGTGCCGTAGCGATAGATATCGTCTGGCGTCGGGTCATCCTGTGCCGCGTTCTTCTGCGCGACCAGCAGGATCTGCTTGTCGCTGCGCGTCACCGCTTCCAGCGCCCGCACTGATTTTTCGCGTCCCACGAACAGCGGCACGATCATGTGCGGGAAAACGACAATATCCCGCAGCGGCAGCACCGCAATCGTATCATGTGCGCTGGTCGTTTCTTCCGTCTCACGCTGGGCGGGGGGCGGATTGGCTACCATGTTGTTGTCCGTCGTTTCCGTCCCGTCGGGGACGGGATTCAGCCTGTCAGTTTCAGACATGTTATTTTTTGACCTCCTGATGGACGATCCCGGACGGGCACCCAAACATTGCGGCCTGCCCATCCGTTGCGCCGCATATGCGACAACTTCACTTCATGTTGTCACGACGCGCCATCACCACAAGTCCGGCGATGGCATTTCGGCGTAAACCGGCCCTGCCGTCAGGCAGACTGTTCGGCCGGCTGGTTCTTCCCATACACATAGACAGGCTGTGCCTTGCCTTCGGCCACTTCCTTGTTGACCACGACTTCCTCGACGTTCTTCAGGCCGGGCAGTTCGAACATGGTCGACAGCAGGATGCTTTCCAGAATGGCGCGCAGGCCACGCGCACCGGTCCGCCGCGCAATGGCGCGCTGGGCCACCTGGCGCAATGCGTCCTCGGTAAAGGTAAGCTGCACGTCTTCCATCTGGAACAGGCGGGCATACTGCTTGACCAGCGCGTTCTTGGGCTTGGTCAGGATCTCGATCAGGGCAGCCTCATCAAGGTCCTCAAGCGTCGCAACCACGGGCAGACGACCGATGAATTCAGGTATCAGGCCGAATTTCAGCAGGTCCTCAGGCTCCACGTCACGCAGCACCGCGCCCATGCGACGTTCGTCAGGGGACTGCACATCGGCGCCGAAGCCGATGCCCGAACCCTTGCCACGCGCGCTGATGATCTTGTCCAGCCCCGCGAACGCGCCACCGCAGATGAACAGCATGTTGGTGGTGTCGACCTGCAGGAATTCCTGCTGCGGGTGCTTGCGTCCGCCCTGCGGCGGCACGGAAGCGACGGTGCCTTCCATGATCTTCAGCAGCGCCTGCTGCACGCCTTCACCGCTGACATCGCGGGTAATCGAAGGGTTGTCCGACTTGCGCGAGATCTTGTCGATCTCATCGATATAGACGATGCCGCGCTGTGCCTTTTCCACGTTGTAATCCGCCGCCTGCAGCAGCTTGAGGATGATGTTCTCCACATCCTCACCCACGTAACCGGCTTCGGTCAGGGTCGTGGCGTCGGCCATGGTGAAGGGCACGTCAAGAATGCGGGCCAGCGTCTGCGCCAGCAGCGTCTTGCCCGAACCCGTCGGCCCGATCAGCATGATGTTGGACTTCGCAATCTCGACATCATTGTTCTTCTGGGCATGGGCCAAGCGTTTGTAGTGGTTATGCACCGCAACCGACAGCACCTTTTTCGCGTGGCCCTGCCCGATGACATAATCATCCAGAATCTTGCAGATTTCCCGTGGTGTCGGCACGCCATCGCGTGATTTGACCAGATGCGTCTTGTGTTCCTCACGGATGATATCCATGCACAATTCGACGCATTCATCGCAAATGAACACGGTGGGACCGGCGATCAGTTTGCGGACCTCGTGCTGCGACTTGCCACAGAACGAGCAGTAAAGCGTATTTTTGGAATCGCCGGATTTGTTATTCATAACCGCTCCTATTCCCACGCGGGGGAACTTCTCCATACCTTGCGACCGGGCCACGGGGGCACGGCACGCCGCAGGTGATTTTCACCCACAGGGGCAGGAAGCGCACCTGCGCGCGCGCTTCCTTGTGCAGATTACTCCGCAGGTTTTGATGCAACGTTACGACGGACCACTTCATCGACAATACCGAATGCCTGCGCTTCTTCCGCCGACATGTAGCTGTCGCGTTCCAGCTTCTGCTCGATTTCCTCAAGCGTGCGGCCGGTATGCTCCTTGTAGATCTCGTTCAGGCGCTTGCGGATGGTCAGGATTTCCTGTGCCTGGATCTCGATATCGCTGGCCTGTCCCTGCGCGCCGCCCGAAGGCTGGTGCACCATGACGCGGGAATTCGGCAGGGCGAATCGCCGTCCCTTTTCCCCACCGGCCAGCAGCAGCGACCCCATGGACGCCGCCTGCCCGATGCACACCGTGCTGACGGGGCAGCGGATGTACTGCATGGTGTCGTAAATCGCCAGTCCCGCCGACACCACGCCGCCGGGGCTGTTGATGTAGAACGAGATTTCCTTGCTCGGGTTCACGCTTTCCAGATAAAGCAGCTGCGCCGACACAAGGGCGGAAACCTGATCATAGACCGGTCCGGTCAGAAAGATGATCCGTTCCTGCAGAAGGCGGGAATAGATGTCGAATGCCCGTTCCCCGCGGGAGGTCTGCTCCACCACCATGGGCACCAGAGCGTTATTGAAGATCTCTACGGGATCCCGATCCCTCATAGCCATATTCCCGTCCTGAAAAGCAAGGATCCGCCCTGCGCGCGATCACCGGCAAGAGATGCGCGGACAACGCGGACGCAGCCGGACCCTTCCCGGTTACTTATGACAAAATAGAGACAAACACGCCAGATACCACCCCACCCCTGTCATTTTGCCATGAACGGGGGTGACAAACTGTGCGTATTCACCTGTCCGCAAACACATACGGCGCACGGAAGTCCCCTTCCGCGCGCCGCATGCGCCACCTATGCCGCGAAAGCGGATCAGACGTCAGCTTCCGGCATTTCAGCCAGTTCTTCCGGCGTCACTTCCTTGTCCTCGACCTTCGCAAGCTCGACGATATAGTCGATGACCTTGTTTTCGAAGATCGGGCCACGCAGGCCGTCAACGGCCTGCGGGTTCTTGGAGAAATACTCGAACACGGCCTGTTCCTGACCGGGGTAGCGCGCGGCTTCGGCGCGCACCGCATGCACGATTTCTTCCTGCGTCACGGTGATGTTGTTCACACGACCGATTTCCGCCAGCAGAAGACCCAGCTTCACGCGGCGTTCGGCAATCTTGCGATAGTCGGCGCGCAGCGTGTCCTCGTCCTTGTCCTTGTCTTCCTCATCCAGGCGACCGGCCTTGCGGTCTTCCTCGATGCGGTTCCAGATCTGGGTGAACTCGGCATCGACCATGCCCGGAGGGGCTTCGAAATCGGTCTTTTCCGCCAGCTTGTCCAGCAGTTCACGCTTCAGGCGCAGGCGGGACAGCTGTTCGTATTCCTGACCAACCTGCTTGGAGATCAGTTCACGCACCTGCTCCAGCCCGTCGAAGCCAAGCTTCTTGGCCAGTTCGTCATCAATCTTGGCCTCGACCGGACGGCGGAGTTCCTTGAGCTTGATGTCGAAGCTGGCTTCCTTGCCCGCCAGGTGTTCCGCGCCGTAATCGGCGGGGAAGGTCACGGTGATCACCTTTTCGTCACCGACCTTCATGCCCTCGATCTGCTCGGCAAAGCCGGGGATGAAGCCTGCGCCACCCAGTTCGACGCTGACATCATCAGCGGAACCGCCTTCGAACGCCGTACCGTCGATCTTGCCCACGAAGTCAACCACGGCCACGTCGCCATTGGCGGCGGGGCGATCTTCCTCGACCTTTTCGAACTCACGCTGGCGGCTGGCGATTTCCGTCAGGGCCTTGTCCACGGTCTCGGCGTTCACTTCGGACTTGAGACGCACGAGCGACAGGTCCGACAGGTCGGGGATGGTGATTTCGGGCAGGACCTCGAACTCGACCGTGAACTTCAGGTCTTCCTTGCTGCCCGGCTCGCTGCCGGAAACCAGGTCAACCTTGGGCTGCATGGCCGGGCGCAGGCCGCGCTCATCCAGCAGGGTGCGGGTCGCGTCGCTTACAACCTGCTCCAGGACCTCGCCCTGAACAGATTCACCAAAACGCTGCTGCAGGATGCTCATCGGCACCTTTCCGGGGCGGAAGCCCGGCAGCTTCATGGACTGTCCAACTTCTTTCAGGCGCGCGGTGCGCTTGCTCTCGATTTCCGTGGCAGGCACCGTAACGGTAAACCCGCGCTTCAGGCCATCGGAAAGCGTTTCAGTAACCTGCATCTGCCAGGCCATCCTCTCGGTCAGAACGTGTCAAAGAACGCAATAGGCCGGTCAGGCCACCACGTCTGCTCGCATAACGCGACTTGCCGGGATCTTGGTACGGGCGGAGGGACTTGAACCCCCACGACTTGCGTCACCAGAACCTAAATCTGGCGTGTCTGCCAATTCCACCACGCCCGCACTGTGCCCAGGCTGTAAGCGCGGGGCTTTAGCGCACCATTGGCCATGGGGCAATATCCCACGCGGCCCGAATGGCGTTTTCAGCCGAAAACTTTTTTTGCCTCCGCTTCCGCGCGTGCCCTTGCCGCACCCAGATGGCGGTCAAAATCCTCGGCTACCGGCCATTCGCCGGCATGCAGCGCCGCATCACCATGCATCCACACCCCTGCACACGCCGCATCCCAGCGTGGCATGCCCGCCGCCAGCAGGGCCGCGATGATTCCCGTCAGCGTATCGCCCGACCCCGCCGTGCCCAGCATGGGGGTGGCGTGGCTGTTGATCGCGACACGCCCGTCGGGACTGGCGATGATGGTGTCCGGCCCCTTCATGACGGTCACGGCCCCCGTCCGCGCCGCCGCATGTCGTGCCGCCGCCACGCGATCCGGCCCCGGCTTGCCGAACACGCGCGAAAACTCGCCTATATGCGGGGTGATGATGGCAGCCCCTTTCAACCGGTCGGGCTGCCCCGCCGCCATGGTGAACGCCCCGGCATCGGCAATCACGTCCCGCCCCGCATGCACCAGCGCCGGGAAGGTCGCCGCGACTTCCGCCACCGACAGGCCCGGCCCGCAGACCCAGACGTGACGCCGCGTATCGCGCAGCAGGTCATCCAGCGCGCCGGAATCCACAATCAGCCCCGGCGGCGCGGTCATGCGGTACACCTCCGCGCTGTCGCCCACCGCCAGCCGCACGAGACCCGCGCCCGCCGCCCGCGCGCCCGCCGCCGACAGGCGCGCCGCACCCGGCATTTCACGCCCGCCACATATGCTGACAACACCGCGGCTGTATTTATAGCTCGTCGGCCCGCACGCGGGCGTGCGCCACAGCCCCGGTTCGTTATGCCATGTCCGAATCGGCACCGACGCCACCGCGCCTTCCCCGATGCCGATATCCGCCAGCACGGTCCGGCCACACAGCGTATGCCCCGGCAGCAGCAGGTGCCCGGGCTTGAGCCGGCAGAATGTGACCGTCATCTCGACCTGTGGCGCATATCCCCGGACAGCACCCGTCGCCCCGTCCACGCCCGTCGGCATGTCAATGGCAACCAGACGGGGGGCGGCATTGAGCACATCCGCCACGTCCTGGCCGATATCGCGGCTCAGCCCCGCGCCGAACACCGCATCGACCACCAGGTCGAAACGGGCGGCACTTTCGGGCGTGAACGCCACGACCGGCCCCTGCCACAGCGCGGCGGCCGCGGCGGCATCCCCACCGGGATGGGGCGGTGCCATTTCAGCAACCGATACCGGCCAGCCTTCTTCCGCCAGTCGGCGCGCGGTCACGTAACCGTCACCGCCGTTATTGCCGGGACCGCACAGCACCAGCACGCGGCACGGGCGCATGTGCCGCCGGATGGCGCGGGCGACGGCCCGGCCCGCGTTTTCCATCAGCACGGCCACCGGCACGTGGCGGGCGGCCGCGGCATCGATCCGCCCCATTTCATCAGGCGTGGGCAGCAGCAGGTGGCGTGCGGCCGTCCGTGCTGTGTCATCCATGGTCATGATGTCATTTCCCTTCTGGCAACTTTGGCTGCATGACTGGCCTTGCGCATGATACAGGAATGGGGAAACAAGCATTCCGCATCCTGCCCCCGTGGCAGGGACTGCTTTCTTTACCCATTCATCCCCCGCAAGGAGGCGTCATGTCCTATTCCATAGTCTGGAGCCTTGTGCTCGCACTCCACATAACCGGCATGGCGGCCTGGGTTGGCGGCATGATCTATGCGGCCTTCGTGCTCAAGCCCAGCCTCAACCTGCTGGATGGAACGCAGCGCGCCTCCGTCCACCTGCAGACGCTCAACCGTTTTTTCCGTATCGTATGGCATACCATGCCGACGGTGCTGATTACGGGCTGGCTCCTGATTTATCACGATGGCGGGTTTGCGGTGGTGCCATGGCCGATCAACCTCATGCAGCTGTTCGGGCTGATCATGGCCGGCATTTTCGCCCGCATCTATTTCGGTCCCTACCAGAAGGCGCGCCGCGCGCTGCGCCCGCAGCAGGGCACGTTCGACTCGATCCGTTCGCTGGTCATGCTCAATACCGGCATCGGCGTGCTGACCATCATCTGTGGCTGCCTGGCCCATCCGTTCTGAAATTGCGGGGACAATCCTCACGTCCCCTTGATTTCCGTTGCAAATATGGGTAGGCACAGGGAATGTGGCACAGCAGGGTATCTGACCCGGACATGCCGCACTCCCCTTCCCTGCATTGCTGCAGGTACATCAGGGACGGCAGCCTGATACAGCGCGACACGGTGGCAATCGGACGGGGCCATATTCATCTGCTGATACGTTCGAGAGTAATTTGAGCGCCAAAAAAACGCCCTCCGCCCCGGCCCGATCCGCAAAGAAGGCGGTGGCCCCAGCCCCCG
>NZ_VWPI01000068.1 GCF_015155755.1 Komagataeibacter sp. FXV3
CAGTAGGGGGGGCCCCGTCACCAGCACGGACGGGGCCCCCCCTACTGACACCCCCGCACCGGAAGATGCTGCGGAACAGGAAGCACAGCCCCTGTTTTCCGAACTCGGCCTGTCCGAACCCATCCAGCAGGCGATTGATGAGATGGGATACCGTCATCCCACCCCCATCCAGGCGCAGGCCATTCCGTATGTGCTGATGGGGCGCGACGTTCTGGGCGTGGCCCAGACCGGGACCGGCAAGACCGCGTCCTTCACCCTGCCCATGCTGGAAGTCCTGTCCGGCTCACGGGCACGGGCACGGATGCCGCGTTCGCTCATCCTTGAACCCACGCGTGAACTCGCGCTGCAGGTCGCGGAAAATTTCGTCAATTACGGCAAGCACCTCAAGCTGACCCATGCGCTGCTGATCGGCGGCGAAAGCATGGCCGAACAGAAGGAAGTGCTGAACCGTGGCGTTGACGTGCTGATCGCCACCCCCGGGCGGCTGATCGACCTGTTTGAACGCGGCGGCCTGCTGCTGACCCAGACCCGGCTGCTGGTGATCGATGAAGCGGACCGCATGCTGGACATGGGCTTCATTCCCGATATCGAGAAGATCGTGAACATGCTGTCGCCGCTGCGCCAGACGCTGTTCTTCTCCGCCACCATGGCGCCGGAAATCCGCAGGCTGGCGGACATGTTCCTGAGCAACCCGAAGGAAATCACGGTCAGCCGTCCCTCCTCCGTCGCATCAACCATCGTGACGGGACTGGCCATTGTCGACGCCAAGGAAAAGCGCCGTGCGCTGCGCAAGCTCCTGCGCACGGCGGACATGCAGAACGCCATTGTGTTCTGCAACCGCAAGCGTGATGTCGATGTACTGTGCAAATCCTTGATCAAACACGGTTTCTCCGCAGGCGCCCTGCATGGTGACCTGGCGCAGTCGCTGCGTTTCTCGACACTTGAAGCGTTCAAGAACGGCGAACTGAAGATCCTTGTCTGCTCCGACATTGCAGCACGCGGGATCGACATTGGCGGCCTGTCGCATGTGTTCAATTTTGACGTGCCGTTCCATGCCGAGGATTATGTCCACCGAATCGGCCGTACCGGCCGCGCGGGCCGCACTGGCCACGCCTATACCCTGGCCACGCCGGATGAAGAGGCGCTGGTGCAGGCCATCGAGAAACTGACAGGCAAGCCAATTCCCCGAATCGAAATCCCTGGCATGGAAACGCTGGAATGGTCGGAAGAGCCCCGCACCGGCAATGGTCGCCGCAAGCCCGCCCGCAAAAGCAATGCTGCAACAGCCAAGCCCGAACAGCCTGCGGCACCCGCCACGGCTGAGGAAAAACCCCCGGCTCCGCGCAAATCGCGCAGGTCGAACGGTGGGGTGGCAGGCGGTTCGTCCGCAGCGCCATCGCCGCGTCGCGACTCCGGATTGCTGCCGTCCGCGCCCGATCAGCCTGTTACCGGCTTCGGCAATGACGTCCCGGCCTTCATGCAACTGCCGCGCCGGGAAAAATCCGTCATTCCGGCGGACGAATAAGCAGTCTGCCCTTCTGGCGATAACAGGGAATGGAAAACGCAGTGGCGCATACCATCCGGGTGGTGGCGCTCGGCAATGATGGGGATGGCATAGCCCAGACCCCAGATGGCCGGGTATTCGTACCCGGCACGGTTCCGGGTGATGAAATCGTGCTGGCAACGCATGACGGTACGCGCGGGACGCTTGATCGTGTGGTGACACCGGGGGTCGACCGCGTACCTGCCCCCTGTCACCTGTTTGGCGACTGTGGTGGCTGCCGCATTCAGGACATGGCGCTGCCTGCCCTGCTGGACTGGAAGACAGGCCGCGTGGTCGAGTCCCTGCAACATGTTGGGTTTGACGCCATTCCCACGCCGCAGACCCATCAGGTCGGCCCGCATGGCAGGCGCCGGGTTGATCTGACCTTCCGCCGCGTCGGGAAACAGATCGTGCTGGGGCTGCATCGCCGCCGTGGCGATGTGGTTGACATGAGCGAATGCACACTGCTCGATCCCACGCTTTTCGCCCTGCTGACACCCCTGCGCGCCATGCTGCATTCGCTTCCGGCCGTGCATGCGGGTGGTGATCTTCAGATCAACCTGCTGGATAGCGGTCCCGACCTGCTGATTACGATGGATGGCACGCCAGACGCCAATGACCGTCGCATTCTGGCGCAGTTTGGCAAGGCGCATGGCATCCCGCGCATTTCACTGCAGGGTCGCCCGCCAGAAACACTGGCCCTGACCGGGCCTGTTTTCCATCATTTTGATGACGTGCGTGTCGTGCCCCCGCCGGGCGCCTTCCTGCAGCCCGCGCGGGCGGGTGAAGCCTTTATCAAGGCCGCCGTGATCGCGGGCCTGCCGCGCAAGGGACTGAAGGCAGGCATTATCGAATTATACGCAGGATGTGGCACGCTGTCCTTCGCGCTGGCTGAACAGGCCAAGGTTCATGCCTATGAAGGTGATCGCGCGGCCCTGGCCTGCCTGAAACAGGCCAGTGGCGGCACACGCGTCCTGCCCGCGCTGCGTGACCTGAACCGCCAGCCGGTCATGGCGACCGATCTGGCAAAGGCGGCAGCCATCGTGCTGGATCCGCCCCATGCCGGGGCTGGTGCGCAGATCGCCCAGATCGTGGCGGGCAGACCGGCATGTGTCATCTATGTCAGTTGCAATCCCGTAGCACTGCAGCGGGACCTGACGCCCCTGCAACAGGCGGGTTACCGGCTGGATAGCGTGACGGTTGTTGACCAGTTCCTGTGGTCAGCGGAAGTCGAATCCGTCTGCGTGCTGACTCTGCCGGGGGCAAACCGCCGTAACCGGCGCTAAGAACAGGAAAGTTTTTTGGTGAAGCTTTTTTCAAAAGGCTTCAAAGAAGGCCGCCTTTCTGAAAAAAGGCGGCACCCAGAAAACTTCTGTTTTTCATCAATACATCAGACGTGGAAGCTTTCCCCGCAGCCACAACGCCCCTTTTCATTGGGATTGCTGAAGGTGAAGCCGGATTCAAGCTGCTTGACCTCGTAATCCATCACCGATCCGATCAGGAACAATGTTGCCTTGCGGTCCACCAGCAGGGTCATACCCTTGTCCACCACCACTTCGTCACCTGGACCAGCCTGTTCGACAAAGCTCATGTCATAGGCATGGCCTGAACAGCCCTTGGTCGAAACGGCAATGCGCAGCAGGTGCCCGGCGTGATTGGTCTGGTACAGTTTTTCCAGCCGCTGCGCCGCCCGGTCCGTCAGGGTCATAAGCGGCGGCAAAGCCCGGCGCGGGGTGGCAGTGGTGGTTGTGGCGTTATGTTCAGTCATGGGACGTTCCCCTTGCTGGGTTCAGAACATGTTCAGGGCAAGGCGCGCATCTTCACTCATGCGCGACATATCCCATGGCGGTTCCCACACGATTTCCACCGTGGCAGTGGTGACCGTATCGATCTTTTCCACCGCTTCCTTGACCTGCACCGGCAGTTCCTGCGCGCTGGGACAGTTGGGGGCGGTCAGCGTCATCTCGACCTTGACCGATCCATCCTCATGCAGGTCGATGGCGTAAATCAGGCCAAGTTCATAGATATTGACCGGAATTTCCGGGTCATACACCGTGGCGATCGCGGCAATGACCGTTTCCTCGTCCGGTATGCTGGCACTGGCGGGGGCATCATTCGGCTTTTCCCCGTCCGGTGTCCATGTTGATACGGGTTCAGCCCCGGGGTCGGTCTTACCCTCGGCCTCAAGGGAGAAATGCCCGGCTCCCTCTGCCATGCCGATGGCAGGCTCTACCTGATTTTTCTCGTCCATGAGACCTTCACCTGTCTTTATCATCATTGAGCATCCCGATCAGCGCCGACCATGGCAGCATCGCGCAGCGGATACGCGAACGATGCCGGTGCAATGGCGCGAAAACCGAAAGGTCACCCAAGCCCTCAGGGGCTATACCTGTTTCAACGGCCGTCACAAGTTCCGCATGCATCTGGCTGATCCGTGCACGATCCTGCCCGGCCACCCGTTCCGCCATGAGATCCGCGGACGCGGCACAGATCGCACAGCCCCGCGTTTCATGCCGTAATGCCGTAACCCGGCCCTGTGCATCGACACCGGCCTGCAACTTCACCCGGTCACCGCACAGGGGGTTCGAGCCTTCCCCCTGCAACTGCGCACCCGCCAGCGGGCCTGCGTAACGCGGCGTTCTGGCCCGTTCCAGCACCACGGTGCGATACAGATCATCCTGCGCCATGACTGTCACGCCATCAGACAAAAAAGCCGCGTATCTGTTCCAGCGTGGCGGCCAGGAAGTCGATTTCCTCCGGCGTGGTGTATATGCCGAAGCTGGCCCGTGCGGTGGCCGAAACCCCCAGCCTGCGCATGAGCGGTTCAGCGCAGTGATGTCCCGCCCGGACCGCAATGCCATTGCGGTCCAGCAGGGTGGCGATATCATGCGGGTGGACATCGTCCATGGTGAACGAAATCACCCCGCCACGATCCGGCGCGGTCCCGATCACCTTCAGCCCGCTGACATTGCCCAACACTTTCAGCGCATGGGCTGTCAGGGCTTCCTCATGCGCGCCGATCGCGTCAAACCCTATGGATTCGATATAGGCAAGGGCGGCGCCCAATCCAATGGTCTCGATGATGGCGGGGGTCCCGGCCTCGAATTTATGCGGGACACTGGCCCATGTCGAACGCTCGAACGACACGGTGGAAATCATGTCGCCACCGCCAAGGAAAGGCGGCATGGCATCAAGGATCTCGCGTCGCGCCCACAGCACGCCGATACCGGTCGGGCCATACAGCTTGTGCCCGGTCACCACATAGAAATCCGCATCCAGCGCGCGCACGTCCACACGACGATGGACGGCAAGCTGGCTGCCATCAAACAGCACCTTCGCACCCGCAGCATGCGCCATGTCGGCAATGGCGCGGGCATCCGTGATCGTGCCCAGCACATTGGACATGTGGGTGATCGCCACCAGCGCCACCTGCCCGTCGGACAGGTTGCGCGCCAGGGCATCCATGTCCAGCGCCCCATCATCGGTAATGGGGGTCACGCGCAGTTCAACGCCCGTGCGGTCCCGCAGCATCTGCCAGGGGACCAGATTGGCGTGGTGTTCCATTTCGGACACCAGCACCACCTGCCCCGGCTTCAGCAGGGAGCCGAAGGAATGGGCGACAAGGTTTATGGCCTCGGTGCTGTTGCGGGTGAAAACGATTTCTTCGCGCGCCTGCGCGCCAAGGAAGGCTGCCACCTGATCACGCACGGCTTCATAGGCTTCCGTCGTGCGTTCGCTCATCCAGTATAGGCCACGATGGATGTTGGCGTACTGGGTGCGCATGGTGTCCGCCATGGCGTCAATGACTTGCCGCGGCTTCTGCGCGGAGGCCGCGCTGTCAAGGAACACGAGGTCCTTGCCATGCACCTTCTGCGACAGGATCGGGAAATCGGCCCGGATACGGCGCAGGCTGCCCACGACGTCCGTGCGGCTGGCTACAGTCTGGTCCATCATGCGACCTCCCGCGTCCACCATGCCTCGACGGCAAGGTTCAGGCTGTCCTTCAGGCGCTGGTCATCAATCTGGTCCACGACATCATGCAGGAAGGCGCGGATCAGGATGGAGCGCGCGGCCGCGTCCGGGATGCCACGGCTGCGCAGGTAGAACAGCTGGTCATCATCCAGCGCACCAACGGTGGCGCCATGGCTGCACTTCACGTCATCGGCGTAGATTTCCAGTTCCGGCTTGGCGTCGATTTCCGCGCCATCGGACAGCAGCAGCGCCTGGTTCATCTGGTAGCCATCGGTCTTCTGGGCAATACGCTCGACAAGGATCTTGCCCTGGAACACGCCACGTGCATGGTCGGACAGGACATTCTTGATCGTCTGGCGCGATACGCAGTCCGGGGCGGCATGGGTAATCACGCTGGTCAGGTCGCCATGCTGGTGACCGGACAGAAGCTGCGCGCCATTGACATGCACGCTGGCCCCCGCCTGCATCAGCGCGGCATGGACTTCATGCCGTGACAGGCTGGCGCCCAGCGTCAGCGTAAAGCTGTCATAAACCCCACCGGCGGCAACGCGGGCATGGCTGACCGCCAGATGCACCGCCTGCTTGCCTTCCGCCTGAATACGGGCATGCGACAGGTACCCCCCATCCGCCACCGCAATGTCATAGAGCGGGTTGTGCAGGTACTGTCCCCGTCCGACCGATGCATCCAGCAACGCCAGGCGTCCGCCTTTTTCCACCACGATACGGTGGCGCGGGTGGAAGGAGACCGGTTCGGCCGCCTCCGTCTGGCCAATGCTGACCAGCAGCAGGCAGCCACCATCCACACCCGCGGGCACGACCAGATCCAGACCGTCGCGCGCAAGGATGGTGTTCAGCGCGGTGGTGACATCACCCGCCGGGTCGATCCCGTCATCAGGCAGCGTGCCCGCGGCCAGCGTCGAGACCCGGACACCCTTGGGCAGACGTGAACGACCGGCATCGAAATACCCGTTCACAAACACAACACGACTTGCCCCGGCGCCAAGGCCGGAAATGGTCTCGATTTCCGCCAGCAGGGTATCGGCGGCCGCGTCATCCGCCGCGTGCGGCGCCGTGGTGAACGGCACATCGGCCAGTGCGCGCAGGGAGGTGTATTTCCACGCCTCCACACCCACGCGTGGCAGGCCGACATGGCGCAGGAAATCGGCGGCCTTCTGCCGTTGCGCATTGCCCGTTACGTCACCCCGGTCGAGAAAGGCGGAGGCATTGACCCCGACCGGTGTGATGGCGTTCACGCCGCCTCCGACAGGAACTGGGCATAACCCTGCGCCTCAAGCTGCTTGGCCAGTTCGGGGCCACCGCTGTGGATGATGCGGCCCTTCGCCATCACATGGATGCGGTCGGGCACGATATAATCCAGCAGGCGCTGGTGATGGGTAATGACCAGCGCCGAGAAATCGGGCGAACGCAGGGAGTTCACGCCTTCAGCCACGATGCGCAGGGCATCGATGTCCAGTCCGCTATCCGTTTCGTCCAGGATGGCGAAGGACGGCTGGAGCATGCGCATCTGTAGCACCTCATTGCGCTTCTTCTCGCCACCCGAAAAGCCGACATTGACGTTACGCTTGAGCATCTCGTCCGACATGGACAGGTGCTTCGTCTCCTTGCGCACGGCCTTCAGGAAAGCCACGGCATCCAGTTCATCCACCCCACGCGCACGGCGCACGGCATTGACGGCGGTGCGCAGGAAATTGGCGTTGTTCACGCCCGGCAGCTCGACCGGAGTCTGGAACGCCAGGAACAGGCCAAGGGCCGCACGTTCCTCGGGTTCCAGCGCCAGCAGATCCTGCCCCTTGAAGGTGGCCGACCCGCCGGTCACCTCATAATCCTCGCGTCCGGCCAGCACGTAGGACAGGGTGGACTTGCCCGAACCGTTCGGTCCCATGATGGCGTGGACTTCACCCGCCGGGATTTCCAGATCGACCCCACGCAGGATTTCCTTGTGGGTCTCCCCGTCCGAAATGCGGGCGCACAGGCCATTGATGCTTACGAATTGCTTGCTCACGTCTTTGAATCCCTGTTAGCCCACGCTGCCTTCTAGGCTGATCTGCAGAAGCTTCTGCGCTTCCACCGCGAATTCCATCGGCAGTTCCTTCAGAACGTCCTTGCAGAACCCGTTTACGATCAGGCCCACCGCGTCTTCTTCCGACAGGCCGCGCTGGCGGCAGTAGAACAGCTGGTCTTCCGATATCTTGGATGTCGTCGCCTCATGTTCCACGCGTGCGGACATGTTGCGGCTTTCGATATAGGGCACGGTATGCGCCCCGCAACGATCCCCGATCAGCAGGCTGTCGCACTGTGTGAAGTTACGGCTGCCCGATGCCTTGGGCATCATGCGCACCAGCCCGCGATAGGTGCTGTCGGACTGGCCCGCGCTGATGGTCTTGGCGATGATGGTCGAACGCGTGTTGCGGCCGATATGGATCATCTTGGTGCCGGTATCGGCCTGCTGGTGGTTGTTGGTTACCGCGACGGAATAGAATTCCCCCACCGATCCCTCACCCTGCAGGATGCATGACGGGTATTTCCACGTAATGGCCGACCCGGTTTCCACCTGCGTCCATGAAATCTTGGACCGCGCGCCACGGCATGCGCCGCGCTTGGTCACGAAGTTGTAGATGCCGCCCCTGCCGTTTTCATCACCGGGATACCAGTTCTGCACGGTGGAATACTTGATCGACGCATCTTCCATCGCCACCAGTTCGACCACGGCGGCATGAAGCTGGTTTTCATCACGCATGGGCGCCGTGCAGCCTTCAAGGTAGGAGACGGACGCACCATCTTCCACCACGATCAGCGTGCGTTCAAACTGCCCGGTATTACGCGCATTGATGCGGAAATAGGTGGACAGTTCCATCGGGCAGCGCACGCCTTTTGGCACGAACACGAAGGAACCATCGGTAAACACGGCGGCATTCAGCGCGGCGTAGAAATTATCCGTCACCGGCACGACGCTGCCCAGGTATTTGCGCACCAGTTCGGGATATTCCTGCACCGCTTCGGAAATGGGGCAGAAGATCACGCCCGCTTCCTGCAATGTCTTGCGGAAGGTGGTGGCGACGGACACGCTGTCAAACACGGCGTCAACCGCGACGGGTGCGCGCGCTTCCTGGCCTTCGGGCACTTCCACGCCTGCCAGCATCGCCTGCTCGTGCAGGGGGATGCCCAGCTTTTCATAGGTGCGCAGCAATTCGGGATCGACCTCTTCCAGCGACTTCGGCCCGGGCTTCTTGCGCGGGGCGGCATAGTAATGCACGTCCTGATAGTCGATGGGCGGATGATGGACCTTGGCCCATGTGGGTTCGCGCATCTCCAGCCATGAACGGTAGGCCTTCAGCCGCCATTCCAGCAGCCATTCCGGCTCCTTCTTGCGGCTGGAGATCAGGCGGATCGTGTCCTCGTTCAGGCCCTTGGGGGCGATATCCATTTCGATATCGGTCTCGAACCCCCATTTATAGGTGTTCTGACCCAGGGTTTCGACCGTCTTGCGGGTTTCGGCTACTGCCGGCATGTGTCTTTCCTCCCCCTGTTTCAGGCCGTGGCCGCGGGCCCGCCGGGCATGGACGGCGTGCGCAGGCCGCCCAGTCTGTCAGTGACTGTGTGGTTTTTCATGTCCGCCAGCGTAATGGCGGACAGGGCGTTGCGGATGGCGGCGTTGACCATGTCCCACTGACCGCCCAGGCCACAGGTGGACCGGGCATCACAATCCCCGCCATCCACGCATGTCGTCAGCGATATGGGACCATCGATCGCCTGGATCACGGTCGCGATCGAGATTTCCTCCAACGGGTGGGCCAGCCTGTAGCCGCCGCGTGCGCCGCGCTGTGATGTCACGATGCCCTGTGTCGCGAGAATCTTGAGCACCTTGGCCACGGTGGGTTCGGGAATGCCGGTCGAACGCGACAGGACAGGCGAGGTCGTGACCTCTTCCTTCTGTCCCAGCCGGACCAGAGCCACGACGGCATAATCGGTCAGTTTCGACAGTTTCAGCATTCCGCTCTCCCGCCTGTTCCGGCCCGCCTGCATAATTGGACCGAAACAGTACTGTTTCCTGAAGTTTCAGATGGGCTACCAGCCACGCGTCGTCAAGTCCAATCGTTGCATGCAGCCCCGCCCTATCCGATACCGGTTCCGAATATCAGCTGTAATAGCACGGACAGCCCGCACCCGGCCAGAAACCCGACCAGCGTGCCATTCAGGCGGATATACTGCAGATCCTTACCTACACGCAGTTCCAGACGGTCGCTCAGGCTTTCCGCGTCCCATCCATTAACGACCGAGTAAATAAACCGCGACATGCGGTCACGCAGGAATGGCAGGCTGCTCATGATCATGCCACGCGCGCCATCATTGATCCGTTTGCGCATGGTGGCGTCATGATACATCTGTTCCGCGAGACGCTGCAGTGCGTCGCGCACAATGGAGGACAGCCATCCACGATCCCCCCTGTCCATGTCTTCCTCGATCAGGCGGCGCAGGCGGTGCCATACGTCACTGCTCCAGCCACGCACGCTGTCATGGGTCAGCACGCCCATCACGGTATCCGTGATATCACGCCGGCGCACCGGATCCTGCTCGATCCGGTCGATCTCGGCCCGGACCCATGTGGTGAAGCCCTCACGCAATTCTGAATTCTGCGGGTCGATCCGGTCCAGTTCCTGCCCCGCGGCCAGCAGCACCTTGGTCGCGATCGACCCGCCAATGGCCCAGCCCAGCACGCGGCCGCCCTGTTCGCGCACGCGCTCCTCGATCATCGTGCGCAGGGCCGGTTCCTTGGCCTTGATGCCTTCCTTCAGCCGCGACAGCAGGAACGACAGCACTTCCTGGTGGCAGTCCCCTTCCACCATCGCGCGCAGGCTGCGGGTGATGACGGGGGCGATTTCCTCCCCCCCCAGCAGGGTCGGCAGCATGCGGGCGATGGCGGAACTTGCCCGCCCGTCCTCCAGGCGGTCCAGCACGTGCGGCACCGATCCCAGCACGGCGCGGTTGACCATGTCCGCCGTTTCCGGCTCCTGCAGTATGTTGCCAAGGATGGAGGGCAGGTCGATGCGGTTGAATGCGGCCTCGACCTCCTTTTCCGTGAACACGTTGGTCGAGACGAAGCGCCCCAGCGCCTGCGCCAGCCGTTCCTTCTGCGCGGGCAGGATGGCGGTATGGGGAATCGGCAGTCCCATGGGCCTGCGGAACAGCGCGGTCACGGCAAACCAGTCGGCCAGGCCGCCCACAACCCCCGCCTTGGTGCCCGAGCGCAGGATTTCCAGCCACGGACGGTCCGCCAGCCAGCCCATCTGTGGCAGGGCATACCCCGCCACCGTCAACCCGGCCATGGCCGCCAGCAGGCCGGTCGCAGACCGTTTGTAACGCAGCAGCGTATGCCGCGCGTCCTGATCCGTTTGTGGAATACCGTTCATGAAGTCCTTGATACCATTGTCTCCCCTCCAGCCCAAGCAACACTCGGTGTAACGCACCAAATAGGCGTGAATATGCCATGGTGGACATTGCGGGCCGCCGCCGAACATGGGATTTGGGAAAGACCATGACGATTTTTCATGACAGGACAACACGATGACCGAAGCCGCCGCGCGGACTGTTTCCGACCTGCTGCAACAGGCGGAACGACTGATTGCCAGCCATGACGAAACCGCAACCGGCAGCCCGGTCATGGCGCTGGCGCGTCAGATCAACCGCCAGATGGCCAATGGCACCCTGTCGATGGAAATGGTGGAGGAGATCGTGCGCCTGCTGCGTGACCGCGCCTTTGCCGGGCGGGCGCACCATATCGCCGCCTATCTGGACGGTCCTGACGATGCGGTGGTGGCCGCGCGCATGCATGACGTCGCCCGCCGCATCGTGCAGCCGGACCCCGATGACAGTCCCGTGCCCATCGCGCGCTTCCGCGCCGCCATCGAACGCAGCCGCTTTGCCGCCGTGTTTACCGCCCACCCCACATTCGCACTGGCCAACCCGGTATATGAGGCGCTGGCCGACCTGGCCTCCACCAACCCGGCCGAGGTCCCGGCGCATATCCCCGCCTTCCTGACGCACCGCCGCGTCGGGCCGCCCACGCTGGATGAGGAATTCACGCTGGCGACACAGGCCATCCTGCGCGGGCGCAACGCGCTGGACCGGCTGAACGTCATCCTGCTGTCCGAAGCGCGCACCCACTGGCCGCAACTGTGGTCCACGCTGGCGCCGCGTCCCATCATCATGACCAGCTGGGTCGGGTACGATACCGACGGGCGCACCGATATCGGCTGGTGGGACACGCTGCGCCTGCGGCTGCGCATGAAGCAGATGCAGCTTGCCCGCCTGCATGACCAGATCGAACCCGTGACCAGCTGCGCCAATGACCTGCTGCCGCGCGTGCAGACCGCGCTGGACACCGTCGCGGCCCAGATCGCCGCCTGCCCCACCGGGCCGGAACCCGAAGCGGTGTCACGCTTTGCCGATGTGCTGATTACCCGCAGCAATGACGCGCTGACCAGCACCAACGACCTGAACGCCGCCTTCAGCGAGGCGATCGACGCCGCGACACCTGAAGACAAGATGACCCTGGCGGTGGCACGGGCGGGCTTCATGGCGCATGGCCTGTCGGCGGCGCACACGCATACGCGCCTGAATGCGACACAGCTGCACAACATCGCCCGCCAGCGGCTGGGCATTACCGACAGCCCCGACATCCCGGCCCAGCGCCGCGCGCTGATCAGCCGCATGAACGACGCGCTGGAGACGGTCCAGCCGGTCGAGATCGATTTCGGTTCGCTGCTGATGGAACAGGCCAGCGCCGGGCGGCTGATGATGACGGTGCGCCAGATCCTGCGCCATATCGACCGCACCAGCCCCATCCGTTTCCTGATTGCCGAGACCGAGACCGGCTACACCCTGCTGACCGCGCTGTGGCTGGCGCGGCTGTATGGGGTTGCGGACATGATCGAGATCTCGCCATTGTTCGAGACACAGGAAGCACTGGAAAACGGCGAACAGATCATCGAGGAAGCCCTGCGCTCCCCCCACTGGCGCGCCTACCTGCAGCGCACACGCAAGCTCAGCCTGCAGTTCGGCTTTTCCGACTCCGGCCGTTACGTGGGGCAGCTGGCCGCGACCTATCTGATCGAACGGCTGCGCATCAAGGTATGCGACCTGCTGCGCAAATGGGATCTGGCCTTTGTCGAGGTCATCCTGTTCGACACGCATGGCGAAAGCATTGGCCGTGGCGCGCATCCCTACCGGCTTGCGGACCGCTTCGACTACCTGTCCCCGCCGCATGCCCGCGCCCGCTTTACCCGCGCGGGCATCCAGATGCGTGAGGAAACGGCCTTTCAGGGTGGTGACGGCTATCTTCTGTTCGGCACGCAGGCCCTGGCGGATGCCACTGTCAGCATCATTGCCGAACACGCCTTCGCCACCACGACGCTGGACCGTGACCCGGTTTATGATGAACCGGATTTTTCGGCCGATTTCTTCGCCACCATCGCCAATGGCATGACCGGGCTGGTGGAAGATCCCGGCTATGCCGCCCTGCTGGGCGCATTCGGGCCGTCACTGATCGACAAGACCGGGTCGCGCCCGTCCGCGCGGCAGAGCGACGCGGCATCGACCGTAACCCGCATCAAGCATCCCAGCCAGCTGCGCGCCATTCCCAACAATGCCATCCTGCAACAGCTGGCATGGTGCGCGAATACGTTGCAGGGACTGGGCACGGCGGCGGCGCGCCACCCTGAAACGTTCGAGAAATACCTGGCGGAAAGCCCCCGCTTCCGCCGGGCCATGGATTTCGCGGCCCACGCGCTGGCGCATTCCGACCACGGCGTGCTGCGCGGTGTCATCCGCCTGCTGGACCCGGACATGTGGCTGGAACGTGCCACGGCGCAGAAGGACCCGGGCCGGCAGGAAGCCTGCCTGTCGCTTATGCACGGGCTGGAAAACCTGGATTTCTGGGCCAGCACGCAGGCGATGTTCCGGCGCATCCAGTCCGATCACCTCGCCCTGCGGCGCGCGTGGCCCGACGCCCCGCGCATGCGCCCCGATGAACTGCTGCTGCATGCCATCCGCATCGCGATCATCGAGCAGATCTGGCTGCTGTCCACACAGGTGCCCTATTTCTCACCCCGCCATGCGTTTTCGCGCGATGTGCTGACGCTGAAGGTACTGTGCCTTGAAATCCCGGGGGCGCTGGCGGAACTTGAAAATATCTTCCCCTACCGTTCGGATGGCAGTTTCGATCTTGATTTCCATGAACCGCATGGCCCCCGGCAGGAAGGCACCTACCACCGCGAATACACCGAAATCTTTGAACCGATGCAGCGCCTGTTCCAGATGGTGCGCGAAATCAGCACCGGGGTGATGCACCATGTCGGCGCCTTTGGCTAAGACATCGCGCAACGGGTGGCGGATCAGTGAACCGCCACCTCCCTATGGCGTGGCGTTGTCCCAGACGCCCGCCATACGCCGGGTGGTGGCGAACAATCCCGGCCCCATGACCGGCAACGGCACCAATAGCTGGCTGGTGGACCATGACGGGGGCTGCGTGGTCATTGATCCCGGCAGCACCGACCCCGTCCATCTGGATGCGCTGGTGGCTACAGCAGGCGACCGGCCGATCACCCATGTCATCCTGACCCATACCCATGCGGATCACCTTGCCGGCGCACGGCCGCTGGGTGCGCGGCTGGAAATCCCGGTCTGTGGCTTCCATGCCAGCGCCGAGCCGGAATTCACCCCCGATATCGGCCTGCGGGATGGTGATGAAATCGCGGGATTACGGGTGCTGTACACACCGGGGCATGCCAGCGATCATATCTGCCTTGAAACAGCAGATGGCATCATCTTCACCGGCGACCATGTCATGGGCTGGTCCACCACCATGGTCCCCCCTGCCCCGCACGGTTCGGTGCAGCAGTTTCTGGACAGCATGGACTACCTGCTGCAACGCGACAGCCACCTGCTGCTGCCCGCACACGGTCCCGCCATACCGCATGTAAAAGCCTGCATCGAAGGACTGGTCGCCCACCGCCGCGCGCGTGAGGAAAGCATCATGGCGCTGATGCCGGCTGCCCCCCGCACGCTGGATGAAATCGTGGACAGCATGTACCACAACCTGCGCCCCGGCCTGCGCCGTGCGGCACGACTGAACCTGCATGCCCATCTGGAAAAGCTGGAACATGATGGCCGGGTGGCCCTGCATGGCGACCAATGGGCAAAAATCATGCCCTGATGATGTTCTCGCATCACGCTACGGATCCATCATCGCCTGACGGAAAACGGAATTTCATTCAGGATTAATGGCGGTGTGCACGGGCCAGGTAACGCCATTCACCGCGATTCCATGCCCCGAAAGCACGTTTTTCCCACACGGGCGTTGCCGTATCACCTGAATTACTGACTTTCCAGACAGTCCGGATATTTCAGTATATGGACGGTTGCAGGAGTCGCTTCATGTGACAACCCTGCCTGCAGGAACATACCCCACGCCGACCTGACTGCATCGCATCGGCACCAGTTTGCCCGACTGTCATGCCTCCGGATTTCCCGGGACACAAAAAAACCGGCCCCTTGCGGGAGCCGGTTTCTTTTGATGCTCTCTTTCGAGAAAGATCAGGCGGACTGCGCCATGATCTCTTCCGCGACGTTGCGGGGCACCGGATCGTAGTGGTGGAACTGCATCGTGAAGGATGCACGGCCCTTGGTCATCGAACGCAGGTGCGAGATGTAGCCGAACATTTCCTTCAGCGGCACCATCGCACGCACCATGACGGTCGAGCCGGAGGTTTCCTGGCTCTGGATCATGCCACGGCGACGGTTCAGGTCGCCCACCACGTCACCGACGTGATCGTTCGGGGTGGTCACTTCCACGTCCATGATCGGCTCGAGAATGACCGGACCGGCCTTCTTCATGCCTTCACGGAAGCAGGCCTTCGCCGCGATTTCGAACGCCAGCGCGGAGGAGTCAACGTCATGGTACTTGCCGTCCAGCAGCGTGAACTTGAAGTCCACCGTGGGGAAGCCAGCCAGCACGCCGGTCGAAGCCTGCGCCTGAATGCCCTTGTCCACCGCCGGGATGTATTCCTTCGGCACGGTGCCGCCGACGACCTTGTTCTCGAAGGAGATGCCTTCGTTACGCTCAACCGGCGCGAACTCGATCTTCACTTCCGCGAACTGGCCCGAACCACCCGACTGCTTCTTGTGGGTATAGGTTTCGGTATGCGGCTTGGTGATCGTTTCACGATACGCAACCTGCGGCGCGCCGATGTTCGCATCCACGCCATATTCACGACGCAGGCGGTCGATGATGATGTCGAGGTGCAGTTCGCCCATGCCGGACAGGATGGTCTGGCCCGTTTCCTGATCGGTCTTCAGGCGCAGCGAGGGATCTTCACCGGACAGCTTCTGCAGCGCCAGCGTCATCTTTTCCACGCCGTCCTTCGTCTTCGGCTCGACGGAGATGTCGATAACCGGGATCGGGAAGCTCATGCGTTCCAGCACGACCGGATCAGCCGGATCGGCCAGCGTGTCACCCGTCTGCGTGTCCTTCAGGCCAACGAACGCGGCGATGTCACCGGCGTGGACTTCCTTCAGTTCCTCACGCTTGTCAGCGTGCATCTGGAAGATACGGCCGATACGTTCCTTGTGGCCCTTCGTGGTGTTCAGCACGGTGTCACCGGTGCGCAGCACGCCACGATAGACACGCACGAAGGTCAGCGTGCCGTATTTGTCGTTGATGATCTTGAAGGCGAGGCCGGCGAACTTGCCATCCGGGTCAACCGGGATGATCGGCAGCTTGTTCTCGTCCACTTCCTCGTCTTCCGGCGGGGCGATGCGGATGCCTTCCACGTCGTCCGGCGCGGGCAGGAAGTCGATCACGGCGTCAAGCAGCGGCTGGACACCCTTGTTCTTGAACGCGGTGCCGCACAGCACGGGACGGAAGTCACCCTTGATGGTGCCCTTCTTGATGCAGCGCTTCAGCGTCGCAACATCCACGTCGCCCTTGTCGAAATATTCTTCCATCGCTGCGTCATCAACGGACAGCGCGGTGTCCAGAAGGTTCTGGCGCGCTTCGGCGGCCTTTTCCTTCAGGTCGGCGGGAATTTCCTCGTAATGGAACTTCGCACCCAGTTCACCGCCTTCCCAGACGATGGCGCGCATCTCGATCAGGTCCACCACGCCAACGAAGTTTTCTTCGGCGCCGATGGGCAGCTGCAGCGGGATCGCGACGATGTCCAGCTTTTCCTTCAGCGTGCTGAAGGCGTAGTAGAAGTCGGCGCCGGTACGGTCCAGCTTGTTGATGAAGATGATGCGGGGCACGTTATAGCGGTCAGCCAGACGCCAGTTGGTCTCGGACTGCGGCTGCACGCCGGCAACACCTTCGATGATGAAGATCGCGCCATCGAGCACGCGCAGCGAGCGGTTGACTTCGATGTTGAAGTCAATGTGGCCCGGGGTGTCGATGATGTTGATGCGACGGCCTTCCCACTCACACGTCACGGCAGCCGAGGTGATCGTGATGCCGCGCTCACGCTCCTGCGCCATGTAGTCGGTGGTGGTGTTGCCTTCGTGCACCTCACCGATCTTATGGGACACACCGGTGTAGTACAGGATACGCTCGGTGGTGGTGGTCTTGCCGGCATCGATATGCGCGGTAATACCGATATTGCGAATCAGGGACAGATCAGACTTGGCGGACACGGGGGAACCTCCACAAGACAACACGGGCGCGAAGGGGAACCTTTGCCTTTCGCGCCTGCCGGAACCGTAAGCTGCTTCCGCCCTCAGTCTTTTTCAACATGGACGACGCAGACCGGCACAGCGGAACAATGCACCAGACTTCAGTCAGGCTTCATCTACGACGGACGGGCCGGCCCCCGCCCCGGCATTGCGGGGTGGTGGCCGGCCCTGTCGCATATCAGGCTACAGCGGCCTTCTTTTCCTGAACGCGCAGGATACGGCGCTTCACCGTCATGGCTTCCGGCGTCAGCTTGCGGTTCGGGGTGGACAGCAGGAACGCATCCAGGCCGCCATTGTGCTCGACCGTGCGGATGCCATTGGTGGTCATGCGCATGGGAACCGCCGTGCCGAGGATATCGGACAGCAGCGATGTTTCCTGCAGGTTGGGCAGGAAGCGACGGCGGGACTTGTTGTTGGCGTGGCTGACGTTGTTGCCCGTCAGCACGCCCTTGCCTGTGATCTGGCAGCGGCGAGACATTTTATCATCCTCGGATATAACTGTGGCCGAGGCATAAATGCCCGGCAAGGATCGTCTAGATTAGGCGCGGCTTATCGCCAAACCACCGCCAACAGTCAAGATGCATAAGCATGATTCGGCGTTTTTTGTCCGGCATGGGGGGCAAAGCGTGGCATTTCGTCCCCACTTCACCCCTACGCGATCAGCCAGCCTTCTGGTCGTGGTCGGGGTGCAGTTCGCCCGCCTGCACGCTGTGCAGCGCGTTTTCCAGCATGGCCTGCATGGTCTCGCGCCCCATGGTGCGCGACAGCAGCCCCAGGGATCCGCCCAGCAGGGCGGAGGCAATGGCCACCGGCGGCAGGTTTTCACCCAGCATGTATTCGATGGCCTTGTCCACCACCGCGCCGCAGTGGCTCAGTTCGGGGGGGATGGCGTCCCCTTCGGGGGGCTGGTTGTTCGTATCCGTCATGTCACGGCTCCTTCTAGCGTTCTTCCTGATATGTACTTCCCTGCCGCCGCTGACCAGTGCGGGGCGGTCATGCGCGCGCTACCGTCATGCCGGCGCGGGTCAGGTCCCGGCGGCTTCCTCCTCCGCCTGGATCGCCCACATTTCGGCATACAGGCCGCCATGTTCCAGCAGGGCGCGGTGGGTGCCGCGCTCCAGTATCCGCCCCTGCCCCATCACAAGGATTTCATCCACATCGACAATGGTGGACAGGCGGTGGGCGATGATGATGGTCGTGCGATTGGCGGCCACCGTGTGCAGGGCTGTCTGGATTTCCTGCTCGGTGCGGGTATCCAGCGCGCTCGTCGCCTCATCCAGCAGCAGGACACGCGGATTCTTCAGGATGGTGCGGGCGATCGCCACGCGCTGCTTTTCACCACCCGACAGCTTCAGCCCGCGTTCGCCCACCCGCGTGGCGTAGCCTTCGGGCAGGGTCATGATGAAGTCATGAATACAGGCCAGTTTCGCCGCCCGCTCCACCTCCCCCTGCGTGGCGCCAAGGCGGCCATAGGCGATGTTGTAGCCGATCGTGTCGTTGAACAGGATGGTATCCTGCGGCACCACCCCCACCGCCCCGCGCAGGGCCGCCTGCGAATAGTCGCGGATGTCGTGCCCGTCGATCAGGATACGGCCCGATGTCACGTCATAGAACCGGAACAGCAGGCGGCTGATGGTGGACTTGCCCGCACCCGTCGGGCCGACAATGGCCACCCGGTGACCCGCGGGGACATGGAAGCTGACCCCGCGCAGGATCTCGCGGTCGGGACGGTAGCTGAAATGCACGTTTTCGAAACGGATGTCGGCGGCGGGCGCTTCATCCAGCCGCGCGGGCAGGCCAAGCGCGTGCGCGGAATCGGTAATGTCGGCCTGTTCGTCCATCAGGGCGAACATGTGTTCAAGGTCCACCAGTGAATTGCGCAGCGAGGAATATACGCTGCCCAGGAAGTTCAGCGGCAGGTAGAGCTGCATGAGGTAGGTGTTGACCAGCACGAAATGCCCCACCGTCATGTGGCCTGCCTCCACATCGCGCCCGGCCATCAGCATGACGGCGATCAGGGCAACCGCAATGATGGCCGCCTGCCCGAAATTCAGGCCGTTGAGCGAGATCTGGGTGCGGATGGCGGCGGCTTCGTACCGCCGCTGCGCGTCCTCGTAGCGTTTGCGCTCGTGTTCCTCGTTGCCGAAATACTTGACCGTCTCGTAGTTCAGCAGGCTGTCCAGCGCCTTCCAGCTTGCTTCGCTGTTGATGTCGTTCATCTGGCGCCGCAGCCCGATCCGCCACGACGTGAACTTGATGGTGAACAGCACATACGCCGCCACCGCCACCAGCATCACCACCGCATAGCGCCAGTCAAACAGATGCCAGATCACGACAATGACCATCAGCGCCTCGATCAGGGTCGGCACCACGTTGAACACGCCCACGCGCAGTAGGGTCTCGATCGCTTCCGTCCCGCGCGCGATCGCCCGCGTCACCCCGCCCGACTGGCGGTTGAGGTGAAAGCGCAGTGACAGCTGATGCATGTGCGTGAAGCTGCGCATGGCCGCGATCCGGCTTATGCGGTAGCGCAGCGGGGCGAACAGCGCGTCGCGCAATTCCCCCAGCCCCGCCGCCGCCATGCGCAGCAGGCCATATCCCACGATCAGCACCAGCGGCATCATGGCCGCATGCCCTGCCACGGGCTGCAGGGCGTCAATCACCCGGCTGTAGGCATAGGGCACGCCAATGGTGGCGACCTTGGCCGCGATCAGCAGGATGCACACCCCCACCACGCGCAGGCGGGTGCGCATGTCATGACGGGGCCACAGATAGGGCAGAAGGCCGCGCAGGGTGGCGGCGGCGGAACGTTCCGGCAGGTCCTGCCGGGTCTTGTCGGAAACAGCCATATGTCGGGCATGTGGCATACGTTGCGCGTTTTGCAACCCATATCTCCCTGTCATTCCGGCACGCCCAAAGGATTGTCAGTCCCGGGGGCAGCCGGTATGCCAGCCAAGGCCCGAAGGACAGGGATGGATCATGTCACGTAACCTCGATGGTTTTTTTCGTCATATCGCCGCCTGCAACACGGCGGTACTACCCGGCGGGCGGCTGGAATTCCGGCTGGGCGCGCAGCCTGCGGGCTGGGTGCAGCCCGGCCTGCTGCCGGTCCTGCTGCGCCACGGCATGACGCATGCGGGGGATGGCGTTACCCTGGATGACCCCGCAAAGCTGGAACAGATCGGGGAGGCCATGGCGCGTGAGGGGGTGTACCGCTCCCACCACGAACTGTTTGACGTGTGGACCGACATGGACCAGCCACCCGTGGCCCGCATTGACCGGGGCGCGCTGCCGCTGTTTGGCCTGATGGCGGCGGGTGTGCACCTCAATGGTCTCGTGCGGCGGCCTGACGGGCTGTATCTGTGGATCGCCCGGCGGTCCATGACCAAGCGGCTTGACCCCGGCAAGCTGGACCATCTGGTGGCAGGCGGCATCCCGGCTGGCCACACGGCGGCACAGGCGCTGATAAAGGAAGCGGGGGAGGAAGCCAGCCTGCCACCCGAACTGGTGGCCCGCGCCCGTCCCACGGCGGATATCCGCTACGCGCTGGACCGCCCCGAGGGGCTGCGCCGTGACGTGCTGCACTGTTTTGAACTGGAACTGTCGGACGATTTCATCCCCGCGCCCGCTGATGGGGAAGTGGAGGAATTCCGCCTGATCCCGCTGCACGAAGCCTATATGCTGGTCCGCGATACCGATGAGTTCAAGTTCAACGTGAACCTTGTGCTGATCGACCTGTTCCTGCGCACGGGCATGATTGACCCCGCCAGCCCCGAAGGCCAGCGCCTGCGT
>NZ_VWPI01000069.1 GCF_015155755.1 Komagataeibacter sp. FXV3
TGGGTCGGAGATGTGTATAGGATACAGGCAATGACCCTTCCCCCCGTTCCCCGCAAGATCCCCCGCACCATCACGCAGCTTGGCCGCACGCGGCAGGACGAATATGCGTGGATGAAGGACGATAACTGGCAGAACGTGCTGCGTGACCCGTCCCTGCTGCGCCCTGACATTGCCGGACACCTGCGGGCGGAAAATGCCTATACGCAGTCCATCCTGTCGGGAACGGAAGCGCTGCAGGAACAGCTTGTGGCGGAAATGAAGGGCCGGATACAGCCCGACGATACCTATCCCGCCATTCCCCACGGACCATTTTTCTACCAGACCGGCTATGCGGCGGGTGCGCAGTATCCCGTCTATAAACGCTATCCCGCAGACCAGCCGCAGGCGGAAGAAGTGCTGCTGGATGTCAACGCGGCGGCCAGCGGCCATGACTATTACGCCATCGCCACCGCCAGCCACAGCCCCGACCATACCCTGTTCGCCTATGCCGAGGATACGCAGGGGTCCGAAATCTACCGCATCCATATCCGCAGGCCTGCCGATACGGGCGCGGCCGCCCTGCCGCCTGTTGACAACTGCAGCGGGGCATTCGTTTTCTCACCGGACAGCCGGTTCCTGTTCTGGGTCTGGCGGGACGAACATGGCCGCCCGGCCCGTGTCTATCGCCGCCGCATCGGGGAAGATACGGACACGCCGGTGTACGAGGAACCCGATCCCGGCTTTTTCGTGGGTGTGGACGCAACGCGTTCAGGCGGGTGGATCATCATTTCCTCCGGCAACCACGATACATCCGAATCCTGGCTGATCCCGGGCCATGACCCGCAGGCCGCACCCGTATGCGCCGCCGCGCGCCAGACGGGACTGATGTACGGGCTGTATCATCAGGGCCGGCACTTCATCATCCTGACCAATGCCGACGGCGCGTATGATTTCAAGATCATGACCACGCCGGACAGCGCGCCGGGACGTGAAAACTGGCGCGACCTGATCGGGCATGAACCCGGCCGCTACATTACCGACTGCATGGTCTGGTCGGGCCATGTCGCATGGCGTGAACGCCGGGATGCGAATACGCGCATCGTCATCCGTGACCTGCAGGGCCATGCCCATGCGCTGGAGCCGGATGAAGCCGCCTATGACCTGACATTCGCCGGCGGTTATGAATACGACACGACCGAACTGCGTTACGTCTACCAGTCCCCCACCACCCCCCGGCAGTGGCATGCGCAGGACATGGCGACGCGGGCGGACCGGCTGCTGAAGCAGCAATCCGTGCCGTCCGGCCATGACCCGGCGCAGTACCGCTGCTGGCGGCTGACGGCACAGGCCCCGGATGGGGAACAGGTGCCCATAACCGTTCTGGGCCGCCATGACACGCCCATCGACGGCTCCGCCCCACTGCTGCTGTATGGCTATGGATCCTATGGCCATGCCATCGACCCGGTGTTTTCCACCCGCACGCTCAGTCTTGTGGACCGGGGATGGTTTTATGCCATTGCCCATGTCCGTGGCGGTTCGGAAAAGGGATGGAACTGGTTTCTGGGCGGACGCGGACGTAACAAGCCCAACACCTTTACCGATTTCATCGCCTGCGCCACCACCCTGACCAATGCGGGCTTTGGCGCGCCCGGGCGGATCGTGGCCGATGGCCGTTCGGCGGGCGGCATGGTGATGGGGGCGATCGCCAACATGCGCCCCGACCTGTTCGCGGGGATCGTGGCGGTGGTGCCGTTCGTGGATGAACTGAACACCATGTCCGATGATACCCTGCCCCTGACCCCGCCGGAATGGCCGGAATGGGGCAATCCGCTGAACGACCCGGATGCCTATGACCTGATCGCAGGCTATGCCGCGTATGAACAGGTGGCCCCGCGGGCCTATCCCGCCATCCTGGCCATGGGCGGGCTGACCGATCCGCGCGTCACCTACTGGGAACCGGCGAAATGGGTTGCGCGCCTGCGTGACAACAACCGGTCGGACCGGCCCATCATGCTGCGCACGAACATGGAAGCGGGCCACAGGGGGGCGACCGGACGGTTCGATTCCCTTAAAGAAGCGGCCCTGATTCATGCTTTTGCCCTATGGGCCGTTGAAACGACGCCCCCGACATAGGATTAATGTCATTGCTGGAACGATCGCGTTAACACCAGCACCCTATCGACCAAGCCCGTTTTCCAGAGGAATGACCATGACGGATCCCTACAACGCGGATCAGGATCAGGCAGGCGCCCCCATGCCGGGCCGCCGCATGGATCCTGCATCCACGATGCGAACCTTCCGGTCATTCAGCGAAACCCAGCGCACACAACGCATGGCGCGCGCGGGCCTGGCGCTGTTTTTTGTCCTGCTGGCGCTGTACACCGTGCGCGGCTTCCTGCCATCGCTGATCTGGGGCTGCATATTCGCCATCGCGTCGTGGCCGCTTTATGTACGGGCGCGCAGGCGATGGCATTCACGCGCGCACCGGACGTTGCTGCCGGTCCTGTTCACGCTGGTCATCGCGCTGATCTTCCTTGGTCCCCTGGCGCTGTTCGGGCTTGAAGCAGGGCGTGAGGCGGAAAGCGTGCTCAGGCTGCTGAACGATGCACGTCATTCCGGCATTCCCGTCCCGCCATGGGTCGGTCGCCTGCCCTATGGGCAACAGACGATCGAAACATGGTGGAACGAACACCTGACAAATCCCGCCGATGTCTCGACCCTTCTCGGGTCCATGAATATCGGGCAGGGCATGAAGGTGACGCAGCAGCTTGGGTCGCAGGTGCTGCACCGCGTGCTGCTGTTCGCCTTTGCCATCCTGACGCTGTTTTTCCTGCTCAAGGACGGGGATTCGGTTATCCGCCAGTCCCTTAATGTCTCCCGCCGCGCCTTTGGCAAACGGGGGGAACGGATCGCGTTACAGATCATCGCATCCGTTCATGGGTCGGTATCGGGGCTGGTGCTGGTCGGTATTGGCGAGGGCATGTTGATGGGCCTTGCCTATCTGGTCGCAGGCGCCCCCCACCCGTTCCTGTTCGGCGTGATAACGGCTATTGCCGCCATGATCCCCTTCTGCGCCCTGGTCGCCATCAGCGCCGTCGCCATATTGCTGGTGATCAATACCGGGGCGGTGCTGACCGCCATCGCCATCATCCTGTTTGGCATTGCCGTGATCCTGCTGGCGGACCATCTGGTGCGCCCTGCCCTGATTGGCGGCTCGACCCAACTGCCCTTCCTGTGGGTGCTGACCGGCATTCTGGGCGGGGCTGAAAGCTGGAGCCTGCTGGGGCTGTTTGTCGGGCCGGCCATCATGGCGGTGCTGCACATGCTGTGGCTGAACTGGAGCCGTGCGCGTTACTAACGCGCTGGCGGCAGATACAAAAAAAGCACCCTGTTACAGGTGCTTTCATCGGGGCGTTCACCCAAAATCTTTAATCGCAGACAGGGATATCGGGCAGGCGGGATTCGAACCCACGACCCCCAGTCCCCCAGACTGATGCGCTACCAGGCTGCGCTACTGCCCGCCTGTCTGCGATGCGCAGGGTGTAGCAGGCCAGTGGGGGGACGGCAAGCCACGATCTGCGCAAAACTGAAAAAAACCGGATAAATCAGACTGGCACCATTTCCCGCAGGGCCTGCAGTTCCACCAGCACGCCACGCAGGCTGTCGCGCAGCACGGTATTTTCCGCCTGCAGGCGCTCAAGTTCGATCATGACAAGCTGTTCCAGCGGTATTTCCGCTTCATCCACCGTCTCGCCTTCTGGCGGTGCCTTGTTCGCGGGCGCTGTTGCTGCTGTGGCCGGGGCTTCTTCCTTTACAGGCTGCACCGACGGCGCCGCCGGGGTTTCGGCGGGGGCCGTGTCGGCCACCTGTATGGTGGTTTCCTCGACAATTGTGACCTGTTCGATAACCGTGGCGGTCTCGGCCGGCTGCTGCACGTGTTCCGGTGCGGGCGTGTGGGCAGGGCCTTCAGTCGCGGCCTGCACTTCCGCCACCGGAGCAACCGGTTCCAAAATCGGGTCAGGCATTACCGTATGGACAGCCGGGATTTCTGGCGTGGCTGGCGTGGCTGGCGTGGCTGGCGTGGCCACGCTCGCAGGTGACGGGTCTGCGGCAAGGGCCATCTGCCCCAGTTCGGCCTGCGCCTGCGCAATCGACAGCTTGCGGACATACAGCAGATCAGCGATCTGGCGCAGCACCGCAATATCCTGCGGGCGGTAATAACGTCGCCCCACCTGCCCCCGCAATGGCTGCAATTGCGGAAAACGGGATTCCCACATGCGCATGACATGCTGGGCCAGGCCGAGTTCACGCGCGACCTCATAAATGGGCAGGCTGTCCGTGCCCGGCTGCGTCACGTCATGCGTGGGCACGGTCCGGGCCGGGTCATGCTGCGTGCTCATTCCTCGTCTCCTTCCGGCGGGTTTTCACCACTGGACTGTCCATTGACATGGGCACGAAGCAGCTGGCTGGGGCGAAATACCAGAACGGAACGCGGAAGAATCGGCACTTCCACGCCCGTTTTCGGATTACGGCCCGTACGCTGTCCTTTCTGCCGGACAGAGAAGGTGCCAAACCCGCTTATTTTCAGGGTATCGCCGGTTTCAAGTGTCCGTGCCATCCGTTCCAGAATATCTTCCAGAATATCGGCGGATTCATGGCGGGACAGCCCGACCTGATCATATATCTGTTCTGCCAGAGTGGCGCGCGTCACGGTGCTCATGCGTAAACGTTATGCATGCGCGCCACCATCGTCAATTGAATGTATTCAATGAACGGGCGGTTTATTGCGCGTCCATTTCAATGTGGTACCGAAACGACATTACAGCCGCGCCAGCGCCGACCCCCATGTCAGGCCACCGCCCAGCGCTTCCATCAGCACAAGGTCGCCCTTGCGTATGCGCCCGTCCCGCACCGCTTCGTTCAGCGCCAGCGGGATGGAGGCGGCCGATGTATTGGCATGCCGGTCCACCGTCACCACCACCCGCTCCGCCGGAAGCGCAAGCTTGCGCGCAACACCGTCAATGATGCGCAGGTTGGCCTGGTGCGGCACCAGCCAGTTTACATCCGAATGGGTCAGGTTATTGGCGGCCAGCGCCTCGTCAACCGAAGAAGACAGCTTGCCCACCGCATGGCGGAACACGTCACGGCCCTGCATACGCAGGTGGGCGGGCTTGTCATGCTGCCCGGTGGCGCCGTCCACATACAGCAGGTCGCCATACTGGCCATCGGAATGCAGATGGGTCGACAGGATCCCGGCATCACCGTCCTGCGGTCCGGCAGAAGTCAGGAACACCGCCCCCGCCCCATCACCAAACAGCACGCATGTGCCCCGGTCCGACCAGTCGAGGATACGCGAATAGACTTCGCTACCGATGACCAGGGCGGAGCGGGCCTGCCCGCTGCGAATCAGCGAATCGGCCATGGACAGGGCAAAGATGAATCCCGAACACGCCGCCGCAAGGTCAAAACCGAATCCGGATGACATGCCCAGTTCGGCCTGTACGCGCACGGCGGTGGATGGAAAGGCCTGGTCCGGCGTGCTGGTGGCAACGATTACGGCATCGACATCCGCCGGTGCAGCGCCCGCGTATTCAAGCGCGCGGCGTGCGGCCTCTGTCGCCATGGATACGGCGGTATCATTTTCACCGGCGATATGGCGCTGGCCAATGCCGGTGCGGCCACGAATCCATTCATCGGATGTATCGAGCCGCGATGCCAGTTCATCATTGGTAACGATCCGCTCAGGCAGATAACCGCCGAACCCGGACAGAAGCGAGCGTTTCGCCGTCATGCCTGTTTTTCCACCAATCTCATCTTACATGCACGGGTGGCGACAGCCATGACAGCCTGCGCGCCACACCGGATGTTACAGGGTCAGGATGCAGGAACCGCCTGCTGCTGGTCCGGCGTCACCTTGACGGATGTCAGCTTTTCCATATGCGCAAGGCGATCACGTATGCTGTCGGTAAAGCGGTGGGTGACCATGTCCATCGCCACATCGACCGCAGCGGCGAAGCCTTCGGCATCCGTGCCGCCATGCGACTTGACCACGACACCATTCAGCCCGACGAACACCGCGCCATTATAGCGCCGCGGGTCCAGCCATTCCTTCATCCGTTCCAGTCCCGGACGCACCAGCAGGTAGCCGATCCGCCCCAGCAGGCTGGCGGTAAAGACCTGCCGCAGAAGGGTAAACGCCATTTTCAGCGCCCCTTCCCCGGTTTTCAGGGCCACATTGCCGGTAAAGCCATCCGTCACCACCACGTCGGTCGTGCCCGCCGTGATATCGTGCCCTTCGACAAAGCCATGGAACTGCCGGGCCAGCGCGCTGCCACGCAGCACCTCGGCCGCCTGGCGCAGCCGTTCGTCGCCCTTCAGTTCCTCCGACCCGACATTCAGCAGGCCGATGGTCGGCGCGGGCAGGCCCAGCACCGCCTTGGCGAAGGCTTCGCCCATGATGGCGAATTCCACCAGGTTGCGCCAGTCGCACGACACATTCGCGCCGAGGTCGAGCATGACCACATCGCCACGTGTCGTGGGGCTGAGCGCCGCCATTGCCGGACGGCTTATGCCGGGGAGTGTCTTGACCACGATCTTGGCCAGCGCCAGCATCGCCCCGCTATTGCCAGCAGATACGACACCCTGTGCCGCGCCCTTGGCCACCGCATCCATGGCCAGCCGCATGGAGGAATCGCGCACGCGCAACGCCGCCGTAGGCTTCATGTCCATCGGGATGGCCGAACCGGCCGGAAGGATTGTGCAGATGGCGGCCGCGCGTGGATGGCGGCTCAGAAGGCCGGACAACTTTGCCTCATCCCCGACCAGAAGAATTCTGGCCGACGGATGTCGGTCTGCCGCAATTGCCAGTCCAGCCACTACAACTTCCGGACCACCATCCCCACCCATGCCATCTATGGCCAGGGTATAGGACCCAGTCTCGGAAAAGGAGGAACCTGTCTCGCTCATGCTCGTCTTGTGCCGGGTAAGAAAGAAACGCGCAAGATCAGGGAGTACAACTTTGGCATACCCCTGTCCCGCGCGACCCGGACGGGACGGCCACAGGCACGCCCACAGGCGCGGCCCATGCAGGCCGCGCCCTGACCGGGTAATGACGCCAGTCGCGTCCTGTTATCAGGCGCGGACCGCCGTCTTCAGCGCCTTGCCGGCGGAAGCGACTTCGCGGCCGTCATAATGTCCGCAGTGGCTGCAGACGTGATGCGGGCGCTTGAGTTCGCCGCAGTTGGAACATTCCGCGTGTGCGGGCACGCTCAGCGCAGCGTGGCTGCGACGCATGCCACGACGGGACGGCGAGGTTTTTCTCTTGGGTACAGCCATGGGCCTGGGCCCCTCCGATCTGGATCACAACCGGCAGGCACACCATCGTGGCGATACACCGGTCAGTTATCAATAATTGAGGGGGGCGCTCTAACAGATCATTTGCACTTGCGCAAGAGATGATGCGCAAGACGCGTAATCCGCGCCCCCCGTTACCTGCCCCTTCCTTTGCGTCAGTTCTGCTTTTTTTTCAACTCGGCCAGGGCGGAAAAAGGCTGCCTGCGCACGGTTTCTTCGGGTTCGCCTTCTTCCTTGCCCGCAAATTCGGCCGGAATCGCGCATCCAGGCTTGTGCGGATACGGATCCAGCGCCAGCGAAAGTTCCTCCGCCGCCAGTTCACCAAGGTCGATGCTGTCGCGGTCATAGGGGATTTCATCGATGGAAAAGGGATCGATCTCGTCATCCTCGCGGAAACGTTCCGCCGGGATGCAGCGCACGGTGAACGATTCCGCCAGCACGTCCTCGAACGCCTCAAGGCTTACGACACATTCCTGTGTCACATGCGCGGTCAGCCAGCCTTCGGCCAGTACCTCCCCATCCTGTCCCGGAGCCAGCCGGTAGCGGCAGGACAGGTCACGCAGGCCGGGAATTCCGAACCGGCGGGCCAGCCTGCGGCATTCCTCATCCGATGCCTCGACCACCGTTTCCATGCCACGGGCCGGGATGCGGCCCACGGCAAGCGGGCGGGAAAATTCTGCATCCATGTCGTACTACTCCTGCGCGTGTGTTCACGGGGCCTGCGCCTTCATGCCCGCATGGTGGAAACATGGCCCTGACTGTCGTGTTTTTCCACCGTCAGGGCGATCTGTGATTGACTTCATTTTCCCAATCGGGCACCGGAAAGACGAACCGCATTTTCGCGCCATGCCTTATTTCAGGATATTTTCCGGACCATGAGGTCACCACAGGACACCCTGCCCCGTTCGCGTTCATTACGCCTGTTTTCGTGCGCTGTCATCGGGGCCGGTATCGCGCTGTCGGGATGTTCGGTGTTCAAGCCCAACACCATCCAGCGTGGCTCCCTGGTGGAAGAGGACGATTACAAGAAACTGAAGGTTGGCGAGACCACGCGCTCGGACGTCATGGATGCGCTGGGTTCCCCCACCGGGCGCGCGACGTTTGATGACAATACATGGCTGTATATGTCCATGAAGCAGGTGATGGTCCCCATCAGCTTCCCCCGCGTGCGCAAGCAGGACATGGTGGTGCTGACGTTTGACCAGGACGGCATCCTGCGCAACCTGCGCACCCTGCACAAGGACGACGCGCGCTATGTCTCCATGGCGCCCGGAAAGACGCCCACGCCGGGCACCAAGATCAACATCATGCAGCAGATCCTGGGCAATGTGGGCCGCTACAACCCGCTCAGCCAGATGAGCAGCACATACGGCGGCAGCACCGGCCCGATGAACAGCATGAACGGCGGCCCCGGCCATGGTGGGTCGGGCAACTCCCTGCCCTGATGTCCTGCCCTGCCGGACCGGTCAGTTCGGCAGCACGATCCTGACCCGCGCCCCACCCAGCGGCCCGGCTTCCAATCCGATATGGCCGCCATGGGCGTGAATGATGTCGCGCGCGATTGCCAGGCCCAGTCCGGTTCCGCCTTCCTTGCCGCTTTCAAACGGGCGGAACACGCTTTCACGCCGCGCCTCGTCCACGCCGCAGCCGTTATCGTCCACATACACGAAAACTTCCCTGCGCCCGCGTTCGGCTGACAGTTCAATGCGGGTAGCATGCCTGCGGGCATTTTCCACGACATTGTTCAGGACGCGGCGCAGGGCATTGCCCCGTCCGGTCACACACAGCCCCGCAGGGGTGATGGAGCCGATACCGGCCTGCGCCCCCATGCGGCGCTGCGCCACGACAATTTCATCGAACAGTTCCTCCACGCGGATGACAACGGGCTTTTCCGCCCCCTCGCCCCGCGCAAAGGACAGGTAACCTTCGATCATATGCTCCATTTCCACGATATCGCCGATCATGTCGGCAATATCGGGCTGCAGTCCGGCCGCATCGACCATGCCCGTGCGCGGCAGCATGGCCAGTGACAGGCGCAGCCGGGTCAACGGCGTGCGCAGGTCATGCGACACACCGGCCAGGACGGTCGTGCGCTGTTCCACAAAACGGTTGATACGGTCACGCATGCGATTGAAGGCGACCGCCGCCTTGCGGATTTCCTGCGCGCCCTCGGGCACGATGGGCACGGTGTCGCGCCCCAGCCCGAACAGTTGCGCCGCCCGCGCCAGCCTGCGTATGGCGCGGACCTGGTTGCGCATGAACATTGCCGCGATCAGGAACAGCACCAGCGCGCTGCCTGACGCCCACGCCACGAACAGCCATACCGGCGCCACGTCCAGCCGTTTGCGCAGGGCCACCACCTGCAGCACCCCGATGGGCGTCTGAACGCGGATCACCACGCGATGGTGCGCCTGTTTCCAGTCCACGAAGCTGGGCAGGCGCACATTCGCCCGCAGGTCGCGCACCAGATCATCATCAATGGGGCCAAGCACATGGTTGGAACCGCGGCGGTCCAGCCTTTCCCCTTCATGCAATGTCATGATCAGGCCCGCGCGCCGTCCGGCATCATCCAATATCCACTGCCGGTCGGCGGGCGATGGGTAGCGTTCCAGCAGGTCCAGCGTCATGGCGATGGTGGTGGCCATGTCGCCCGACAGCCGACGAGAGACGATCTGCAGGTAGTTCCCGTAAAACAGTTCCAGCGAGATGGCCTGCGTGGCCAGCAGCGGAATGAAGCCGATCAGCAGCATGCGCCCCAGCAGGGAACGTGGCAGGATGCGCCGGATCAGCCGTTCACGCACCCTGCGCCACCCGTGCATGGCGGGTGGCGTTGGTTCGGCGCCGGAATGCGACTCCATATCCATGGCTTTACCTTGACTGCGGACACAAAAAAACCGGCTCCCTGCTGGGGCCGGCTTTTTTGTGGGTCAGACCCATATTCCGATAACGGTCGGCTTAGAAGCCTTCACGCTCCAGACGCTTGCGCTCCATCTTGCGGGCGCGGCGCACGGCTTCAGCAGCCTCGCGCGCCTTGCGCTCGGACGGCTTTTCATAATGACGACGCAGCTTCATTTCACGGAAGATGCCTTCGCGCTGCATTTTCTTCTTGAGGGCCTTGAGGGCCTGATCAACATTGTTGTCACGAACGAGAACCTGCACTGGGTCGTCAACTCCTGATCTGCCATCCGGTATGGATGATCCATGAAACTGAAACTTGGGGAACGTCCGCCCGAGGCCATTCCCTTCGTGCGATTCCCAAACGGGCCGCACCTATATCACACTCGCGCACGGCAACACAAATCATTCCCGCATCCGGGGACAAATGATTTTCGTGCTCCGCATTGCGCGCCAACGCTGTCATATACATGTTCCCCGAAACAGGAAGGGTGTTTGTGTCGATGACGCTGCTCAAGATCGCCCGCATGGGCCATCCGGTGCTGCTGCAACCTGCACGACCGGTGGCCGACCCGCAGGCCCCGGCAGTCCGCACGCTGGTGGCCGACATGATTGAAACCATGCTGGACGCAGGCGGCGTGGGACTGGCCGCCCCCCAGGTGCACCAGGGCCTGCGGCTGTTTGTCTACCGCGTGCCCGAAACCCGCAGCACGGGGGATGATGATCCGCCACGCCTGCCCGCCGCCCTGATAAACCCCGTGCTGGAACCGGTTGATGATGACATGGTGGACCGGTTGGAGGGCTGCCTGTCCATTCCCGGCCTGCGGGGCTGGGTGCCGCGTTACCGCCGCATCGCCTGGCGCGGCATGAATGCGGAAGGGCAGGAAACCCACGGCATTGCCACCGGCTTTTTGGCCAATGTATTCCAGCATGAATACGATCACCTGAACGGAATCCTCTATCCCATGCGCATGACCGACCTTGGCCGGATGGGATTTGATACCGAAATGGCACGTTACGGAGAGCGCCCATGAATCCTTCCGCCCTGGTTGCCGCCGCGACATCCGCGCTGGAACCGCCCGCGCTCCAGAATTCACCGCAGGGTGACGCGCTGCTGCGCCGATTCCTGGCCGACCCGCGCGCGGGCAGCCAGCCATGGACGACCGCGCTGCTGCGGCAATGCGTGGGGCCGGACGCGGACCTGCTGTTCCCCGAGGGCATGGCGCAGGTGGCCGAGTCGTGTTTCGACCTCATGGACCGCGACATGCTGGCCGCCACCAACAGTTTCCGCAGCCGCAAGATCAGCCGTCGCGTCCGCGCGGCCGTGCTGTTCCGGCTGGATCATGCCGCCCCGTACCGCGCCGCCATCCGGCAGGCGCTGGCAGTGCTGATGGTGCCAACCCATGCCCGGGCCCTGGCCCGCACGCTGGGGCGTAGCGTAAACGCGATATGGCAGGCGGCGGGGGATAATTCCGCCGGTTTCACCTATATGACCAAGCGCATCACCCTTGGCGGCGTATATGTCTCCACCCTGCTGTTCTGGCTGACGCGGGGCGGCAATCCGGCCTCGGTGGAGGAATTCCTTGACCGTCGCCTGTCCGAAGTCGGGCGCATCACCCGCCTGCGCAACCGCCTGACCGGCCGTATCGCCTGAACGGTTTCGCGGACGTGACAGCCCCTGCCCGACCGCCATCGACCCGCCATGCGCCCGCTGGCGCGGGGGTGGAACTGCTTTTCCTGCGTGATGAAGACATGCGGCAGGCGCAGGACCTTCTCATGCTCGCGTGCCGGTCCTTTACGGCCATCATAGACGACGCCCTGCACGCACATGGGCTGGGCCATGCGCATTATCGCATCATGCAGGCCGTGGCCCTGCAGCCCGGCATGGCCGTGGGCGCCCTGCTGAACACGCTGGGCATTACCAAGCAGAGCATGAGCCGCGCACTGGGTGAACTGCTGTCCATGGACCTTGTGCGACAGGAAACGGCGCAGCAGGACAGGCGGCGGCGGGAACTGTACCTGACCGCACGGGGAAGCGAGATTGAAAACCATCTGTTTTCCCTGCAACGTGAGGTCCTGCTGCGTGTGTACCGCAACGCGGGGGGCAAGGCCGTCGAGGGTTTTCGCCGCGTCATGCACGGGCTGATAGACGAATCGGATGCGCCCGGCGTATCCACCGGTGCCCATCACCTTCCCGACCGGAGTTCCCCATGATCCAGACGGCCTGCGACTCCTCCCTGCCCCGCGACAGCATGATCGTGGATGCACACGTGGTGGTCGTGGATGATGATCCCCGCCTGCGTCGCCTGCTGCAGCGTTACCTGAGCGAACAGGGTTTCCGCGTCAGCGCCGCATCATCAGCGCAGGAGGCACGTCAGGTACTGGGTTTCATGCAGCCTGATGCGCTGGTGCTGGATATTACCATGCCGGGGGAAAACGGGCTGGAACTGACGCGCGAACTGCGGCGGGAAAAGCTGGATTTCCCCATCCTGCTGCTGACCGCGCGCGGCGAGCCGGAAGACCGGATCATCGGGCTGGAAGCCGGGGCCGACGACTATCTGGCCAAGCCGTTCGAACCGCGCGAACTGCTGCTGCGGCTCAAGGCGCACCTGCGTCGCTTTGTCCCCCCCGCGCCAAGCAGCAACCTGCGGATCGTACGGCTGGGGGAACTGGAATTCGATCCCGTACGTGGCCTGCTGTCCAACGCACAGGGAATCGTGCACCTGACGGGGGGCGAGTCGGCCCTGCTGTCTGTACTGGCCCGCCACCCCAACGAAATCCTGTCGCGCACCGATATCGCAACCACACTGGATATGGAAGAAATCGGGGAACGTGCGGTGGATGTGCAGGTGACCCGCCTGCGTCGCCGGATCGAACCCGACCCGCGGGAGCCGCGTTTCCTGCAGACGGTGCGCGGCAAGGGCTACGTGCTGAAACCCGGCCTGTAAAAAACAAAAGTTTCTGGGTGGCGCCTTTTAAAAAAAAGCAGTGTCTTCCGAAGCTTTTTGAAAAAAACTTCACCAAAAAATTGCTTATGATTCGTGGCAGGTGCTTTTACAACGCCCCCGGAATAAAAAACGGGCCAGCATGATGACCATGCCAGCCCGTTTCACATTGAAGCCATAACCCGGACGACTCAGGCCCCCTGGTTCAGCCGGTCCAGTTCGGCCACCACGGCCTCACCCATTCCTGCCGTATTCACTTCCGTCCTGCCCGCACTCATGATGTCCGGCGTGCGCAGGCCGCGATCCAGCACGTTGGACACTGCCTGTTCAATCATCGCTGCATCTTCCTGCATATCAAAGGAATACCGCAGCAGCATGGCGAATGACAGGATCTGCGCCAACGGGTTGGCCTTGCCCTGCCCCGCGATGTCCGGCGCGCTGCCATGGATCGGTTCATACAGCGCAGGCGTACGGCCATCCTCCCCCTTTGCCCCCAGTGTTGCCGAAGGCAGCATGCCAAGGCTGCCGGTCAGCATGGAGGCAAGGTCGGACAGCAGGTCACCAAACAGGTTACCTGTCACGATCACATCAAACTGGCGCGGGTTGCGCACCATCTGCATGGCGCAATTATCGGCCAGCATGTGGCTCAGTTCCACGTCCTTGTATTCGCGGTCATGCAGGGCGGTCACGACCTCTTTCCACAGCAGGCCGCTTTCCATCACGTTGCATTTCTCGACCGAGCACACACGGTTGTCGCGCTTGCGCGCCAGGTCGAAGGCAACACGGGCCACGCGTTCGATTTCCGCCGTGGTATAGACTTCGGTGTTGATGCCACGACGTGACCCGTCGGGCAGCGTCTCGATCCCGCGCGGCGTGCCGAAATAGATCCCGCCCACCGTCTCGCGCACGATCATGATGTCCAGGCCACGGATGACATTGGGCTTGAGCGTGCTGGCATCCACCAGCGAATCGAACACCTTGGCCGGACGCAGGTTGGCGAACAGGCCCAGTTCCTGACGTAGCTTCAGGATCGCGATTTCGGGCCTGCGGTCAAACCCGGCCGATGCCCATTTCGGATCCCCCACCGAACCGAACAGCACCGCATCCGCCGCCCGCGCCGCGTCAATCACCTGCTGCGTGATCGGCTGGCCATGCACCGCCAGCGACGCGCCGCCCACCAGATCCTCGCTGATATCGAACCGGATGCCGCGCACCTGCGCCATCCAGTCCATGATGCGCTGTGCTTCCCGCATGATTTCGGGGCCAATGCCATCGCCAGGCAGGATCAGAAGCTTCTTGGGTGCGGACATGACGTCTCCCATCCGGATAATCGGTTTATGAACAGTTTGCCAGGATACGGCGCGTGCCTTCAGTCAAGGACGATATGCGGAATCCACGGCTGCGCCTGTGCGCGACGCTCCTCAAAGGTCGTGATCGCCTTTTCATGCTGCAGCGTCTGGCCAATGTCATCCAGGCCTTCCAGCAGCAGCTGCTTGCGCAGCGGATCAACGTCAAAGGGTACTTCCTTACCATCGGGCCGGATAATGACCTGTCGCGCCAGATCAACCGTAAGGCGGGAATTCGCACCCTGACGGGCGTCATCCATCAGCTGCGTGCAGACCTCACGCGGCAGCGCGATGGGCAGGATGCCGTTCTTGAAGCAGTTGTTGTTGAAGATATCGGCGAATGACGGCGCGATCACGCAGCGGATGCCAAAATCCAGCAACGCCCACGGTGCATGTTCCCGCGACGACCCGCAGCCAAGGTTGTCATAGGTAATCAGGATCTCGGCCTTGCGGTACGGTTCCTGATTCAGCACGAAATCGGGATTTTCCGATCCATCGGGCCGGTAGCGCATTCCGTCAAACGCATGCACGCCAAGACCCGAACGCTTGGTGGTCTTGAGGAACCGCGCCGGGATGATCTTGTCGGTATCGATGTTTTCTTCCGGCAGGGCGGCGGCGATGGCCGTGAGGACGGTGAATTTATCCATTGTCAGATCAGCTCCCGCACATCAGTCAGGGTTCCGGTCACGGCGGCGGCAGCAGCCATGGCGGGGGACAGCAGGTGCGTACGACCGCCGGGGCCCTGCCTGCCCTCGAAATTACGATTGGATGTTGAGGCACAGCGCTGTCCAGGTGTCAGGCGGTCGGGATTCATGCCAAGACACATGGAACACCCGGCCTCACGCCACTCAAACCCGGCTTCCAGGAAGACCTTGTCCAGCCCTTCCTCTTCCGCCTGCGCTTTCACGATGCCTGATCCGGGCACGATCATCGCCCGCACGCCGGGGGCGACCCTGCGGCCTGCCGCAATGCTGGCTGCGGCCCGCAGGTCCTCGATCCGGCTGTTGGTGCATGACCCGATAAATACGACATCAACCGGCGTGCCTGCGATTTTCTGCCCGGCTTCCAGCCCCATGTAGTCCAGCATGCGCTGCATCTGCCTGCGCCGCGACGGGTCCGGTTCAGCCGCAGGGTCCGGCACGTTGCCGGTTACGGGAATGACGGTTTCGGGGCTGGTGCCCCATGTCAGCACGGGCGTGATGTCTTCCGCGCGCAGTTCCACCACGCGGTCGTAATGCGCGCCTTCGTCGGATGCCAGCGTCTTCCAGTAGGCGACGGCTTCGTCAAACGCCTCGCCCTTCGGCGCGAAGGGACGGCCGCGCACGTATTCAAACGTGGTCTCGTCCGGGGCCACCAGCCCTGCACGCGCACCGGCCTCGATCGACATGTTGCAGAGCGTCATGCGGCCTGCCATGTCGAGTTCACGGATGGCGGATCCCGCGAATTCGATCACGTGCCCCGTGCCGCCCGCCGTGCCGATATGGCCGATGATCGCCAGCATGATGTCCTTGGCGGTAACACCGGGACCGACCTGCCCCTCGACCACGACCTTCATGTTCTTCGCGGGCTTCTGCAGGATGGTCTGGGTCGCCATCACGTGCTCGACCTCGGACGTGCCGATACCGAACGCCAGCGCACCCAGCGCACCGTGGGTGGAGGTATGGCTGTCGCCGCATACGATGGTCATGCCCGGCAGGGAAATCCCCTGCTCCGGTCCCACCACGTGCACGATACCCTGGCGCGCGGACAGCAGCGGGAAATACGGCACGCCGAATTCCCTGACGTTGCGTTCCAGCGTCTCGATCTGGTTGCGGCTGTCCGCTTCCTCGATCGGCAGGGTGCGGTCGGATGTGGGCACGTTATGGTCCACCACCGCGATCGTGGCATCGGGGTGACGCAGGCGGCGGCCGCTCAGGCGCAGCCCCTCGAACGCCTGCGGGCTTGTGACCTCATGCACAAGGTGCCGGTCGATGTAGAGGATGGCCGTACTGTCCGGAAGGGTTTCGACCACATGGCTGTCCCATATCTTGTCGAACAATGTGCGCGGGGCCATCTTGATATTCCTCTCCCGGACGGAAACAGGCCGCCATCACATGCAGGAGACGCACGCAACAGGCAGCCACAGAAACTTGCATAAAAAACGGTTCGCCCGTTTCCACCATGACAGTGGGAAACGGGCGAAGGGTCGGCATATTACTCGGCTGTGGCGGTGGCTGCGGGGGCCGCAACCTCACGCTTGCGCTCGGCAATACGGGCGGACTTGCCGCGACGGCCACGCAGGTAATACAGCTTCGCGCGACGGACCACACCACGACGGACAACCGTGATGTCCGCGATGGTGGGGGAATACAGCGGGAACACACGTTCCACGCCTTCACCGTTGGAAATCTTGCGCACGGTGAAGTTGCTGTTCAGGCCCTTGTTGGAGCGGGCGATCACAACGCCTTCGTAGTTCTGCACGCGCTTGCGGGTGCCTTCGACCACTTCCACACCGACGCGCACGGTGTCGCCCGGTGCGAATTCCGGCACGGCGCGCTTGGCGGTCAGGCGGGCGATCTCTTCCGCCTCGTACTTCTGGATGATGTTCATGATCCGGTCCTCGTTCGATAGGATTTCATGTTCAGTTCAGCCGGTCCGCATCGGCACGGGGGCCTGCGGTCCGGGAAATGTCTTGACCCGTGCCCGCCTGGTAGGCGGCCCACAGGTCCGGCCGACGCGCCTGCGTCACCGTCTCGGATGCCGCGCGTCGCCATCTGGCGATCGCGGCATGATGACCGGACAGCAGGACTTCGGGCACGTCGCGCCCGTCCCATTGTGCCGGCTTGGTATAAAGCGGATATTCAAGCAGACCGTCGGAAAAGCTTTCCTCGACCGCACTTTCGCCCGATCCCATTACGCCCGGCAGCAGCCGCACGCAGGCATCCAGCAGCACGGTCGCCGCCACTTCCCCGCCCGACAGGACATAATCCCCTATCGAGACCTGTTCAGCACCCGAGGCTTCGAGCACGCGCTCATCCACCCCTTCGTACCGCCCACACAGCACCACGACACCCGGACCCGCCGCATACCGGCGGATATCCGCCTGTATCAGCCGCCGTCCGCGCGGCGTGGGATAGACCAGCGGTCGCCCCGCCAGGTCAATATCGGCAATGGCCGCCGCCACGACATCGGGGCGCATGACCATGCCCGCCCCGCCGCCAAACGGCGTGTCATCCACAACCCGGTGCCGCCCCAGACCGTATTCGCGCATGTCACGCGCATCCACGGACCAGATGCCCCGTTCCAGTGCCCGCCCGGCCAGTGAATGGCCCAGCGTGCCGGGAAACATGTCGGGAAACAGCGTCAGCGCCGTTGCCTGCCACGTCATGGCTCGCCTGCCTTCCCGGCCGTGCCGGGAAAACATTCGACAGGCACCTCGATCTCATCAGGCTGGCAGATGGCGACCCATCCCGCGCCGACATTCACCACCGGCACGCAGGCCTCGGTGAATGGCAGCAGGATGTTCCCACCCGCGCCGTCAATTTCAAGGCTGGTGCCCGCGCCATAGTCATGGACTGCGGCAACACGGCCAACCACGCGATCCGTGCCCTGTTCGCGCGCTTCCAGCCCGACCAGATCGGCGAAATAGTATTCGTCCTCATCAGGTTCGGGCAGGCTGGCGCGGGGCACGTACAGCTTGCGGTTGACCATCTGCTGGGCAGCTTCGCGGCTGTCGATGGCATTGCCCGCCGCATCATGCAGCCGGGCCACGCCATTGCCATGCCATGACAGCCGCCACGGACGGCCAAGGTCATCGACCAGCCCGGCATAGGTGGCCAGATCTTCCGCCACGGCGGTATAGCTGTGCACATGCACAAGCCCCCGCACGCCATGCGGACGACCCACCACACCCATCAGGACATGATCGTGGTTCATGGGATGACTGCCTGCCTTTCCTGCCTGTCTATCGCGCCAGCAGTCTTACGCTGCGGCTGCTTCAGCAGCGGCGGCGGCACGTTCCTGCGCACGCTTCTTGGGCGCGGACTTCTTCGGCTGCTCGTTCCAGGTCGGCTTCGGCGCCAGGCCTGCGTTGCCAAGGAAGCGGGCCACGCGGTCGGTCGGCTGCGCGCCGTTGGACAGCCAGTGGGTGATGCGCTCGGCAACCAGACGCACGCGGTCGGCGTGGTCGGACGGCAGCATCGGGTTGTAGGAACCAACGCGCTCGATGAAGCGGCCATCACGCGGGGAGCGGCTGTCAGCCACAACGATGTGGTAGTAGGGACGCTTCTTCGCACCGGCGCGGGCGAGACGGATCTTGAGGCTCATTTAAGACTTCTCCAGACAGAAAAAAGACAAAAGAAAAACGGAAACGACGTTATGCGATCAGCCGAAAGGCGGACGCCCGCCGCCACCGGGGGGGCGTCCCCCATTGGGCATGAGGGCGGACAGGCCCTGACGCATCAGGCCCTTCACCCCCAGTTTGCTGAACCGCTTCATCATGGAGGCCATCGCGTCATACTGCTTGAGCAGACGGTTGATCTCCTGCACGGTCGTGCCTGACCCGGCGGCAATGCGCTTCTTGCGTGACGCCTTGATGATGGAGGGCGTGCGCCGCTCCTTGCGGGTCATGGATGAAATGATGGCCTGGTGGCGCTTGAGGACGGAGGTATCAAGCTCCTTGTCCCCCAGCGCATCCTTCAGCTTGCCCATGCCGGGCAGCATGCCGAGGATACCGGAAATGGAACCCATCTTGTTGATCTGGCGGATCTGCGCCGCGTAGTCGTCAAGATCGAACTTGCCCTGCATCATCTTGAGGGCAAGCTTCTCGCTTTCCTCATGATCCAGGGTATCGGCGGCCTTTTCCACCAGGCCCGCGATATCGCCCAGGCCAAGGATACGGCCTGCGACACGCTCGGGGTGGAATTCCTCCAGCGCGTCCAGCTTTTCGCCCGAACCGGTCAGCTTGATCGGGGCACCGGTAATGGCGCGCATGGACAGGGCAGCGCCACCACGGGCGTCACCATCCATACGGGTCATGACAACACCGGTCACACCCACGGCCTCGTTAAAGGCCTTGGCGGTGTTGACCGCGTCCTGCCCGGTCATGGCATCGACCACCAGCAGGGTTTCGGCGGGATCGGTCTCGGCGCGGATCGCGCGGACCTCATCCATCAGGGCTTCGTCGATCGACAGGCGGCCGGCGGTGTCGAGGATGACGATGTCATACCCCTCGCGCCGCCCCGTATCCATCGCCCGCTGCGCGATCTGCACCGGGGTCTGCCCCGCGATGATCGGAAGCGACGCCACGCCCGCGCGTTCAGCCAGCTGCGCCAGCTGCAGCTGGGCGGCGGGGCGCTGGGTATCAAGGCTGGCCAGCAGCACCTTCTTGCGCTCACGCTGCGCCAGGCGCCGCGCGATCTTGCCCGACGTGGTGGTCTTGCCCGATCCCTGAAGGCCAACCATCAGGATGGGCACCGGCGGGGCGGCGTTCAGGTTCAGCGGAACGGCGCCCGCACCACCCAGCGCGTCGATCAGCGCGTCATTGACGATCTTGGCGACGGCCTGGCCGGGGGAAATGCTGTCCAGCACCTCATGCCCCACGGCGCGTTCACGGACCTTGTTGACGAAATCCTTGACGACAGGCAGCGCCACGTCGGCGTCCAGCATGGCCAGACGCACTTCGCGCATGGCTTCCGTAACATCGGCTTCCGACAATGCCCCGCGCTTGGCGAGGCCATCGAACACACCGGAAAGCTTGCCTGACAGGGTTTCGAACAAAGTATTTCCCCAAAAGAGGACGCGCCACTGCGCGAACCCTCGCGAAGTGACGTGCCTGATTGTTGGCCGGATGTATCCCCTGCCCCCCGCCATGTCAAGCATTACGGGACCGCGCATAAAAAAACGGCTGCCCGACCATGCCGGGCAGCCGCCTTAGACCCTCAGCCCGCAACAGGCGGGCGGACGATCTTACTTCTTGGCATCTTCGGGTGCCGGGGGTGCGGTCAGGGCGCGCAGCTGCTCATGCAGGCTGGCAACCTTGTCCTGCGTCTCACGGATCTGGTTCAGCTGGTCCGTGGTCAGGATATCGTGGATGCGGATCGCGGTCTGCAGGCGGGCTGCCTCATGCAGCTGGTGGATCTGGGCGATCTGCTGCTGCAGGCCAACGATCTGGGATTCATCAACCTTGCCCGGCGTGGCCAGCAGGTCCTGGATCTGCTGGTGGAGCTTGTGTTCCTTATCCATGTCGGCACGGAAATCGGGATGGCTGTCCTGCAGGATGGCCTTCAGTTTCTTATGCTGTGCGGATGTCAGCTGCACATTCCCAAGGAACGGCATGCCGAACCCGCCGGGGCCACCCGGACCACCACAGCCGCCCGGCGGCGGGGGCGGTGCGTGGTGCGCGGCAACGGCCTGACCGGAGAAACCTGCAGCCATGCTGCCAACGATCGTGGCGGCCAGAATCATTTTCTTCATCATGGGAATTAAGTCTACTCCTGTTATAACGTATTTTCTACCCTGCATGGCTCAGGCCCGTCATGCAAGGCCTGTAAGCGTAACGCTACAACACCCCATGTGTTCAGTGTGTGCAAACCTTGCTACAAAATGTAAGGTATGCGGACCTAACCGAAACGGCCCGTGATGTAGTCCTGCGTGCGGTTTTCGCGCGGCGCGGTGAACATGCGGTCGGCGCTGTCCACTTCCACCACCTCCCCCATATAGAAAAAAGCCACCTGGTCGGCACAGCGCGCGGCCTGCTGCAGGTTGTGGGTCACGATGGCGATGGTGAAATCGGTTTTCAGTTCATCCAGCAGTTCCTCGATCCGGGCAGTGGACACGGGATCAAGCGCACTGGTCGGTTCATCCAGCAGCACCACTTCGGGCCGGGTGGCGATGGTGCGCGCGATGCACAGGCGCTGCTGCTGGCCGCCCGACAGCGCCGATGCCGAATCGTGCAGCCTGTCGCGCACCTCCGGCCACAGGGCGACGCGCCTGAGCACATCCTCCACCCGGGCATCCATGGCCGCGCGGTCAAGGCGTTCATGCAGACGCACGCCAAAGGCGATGTTGTCATAGATCGACATGGGGAATGGCGTGGGCTTCTGGAACACCATGCCCACGCGTGCGCGCAGCACGTTCAGGTTCACCTTCGGGCCAAGGATGTTGCAGCCATCAAAAATCACCTCCCCCGTGGCACGCTGCCCGGGATAGAGGTCGTACATGCGGTTGAGCACGCGCAGCAGCGTGGACTTGCCACACCCTGACGGGCCGATCATGCCCGTCACCTGCCCCTGCGGGAAATCGATCGAGATATTCTTCAGCGCGTGGTTCGCACCGTAATAGAAATCAAGGTTACGCACCGAAATCGCGGCTGGCACCGGCTGTTTTTCCGCCACTGTCATATTCATTTCCTGTTACGTCCCAGCCCCAGCCGCACGGTTATGTTGATCATGAGGATACCCGCCGTAATCAGCAGCGCCCCGGTCCATGCCAGCGCGGTCCAGTCCTCGTACGCCGCGCCGGCATACTGGTAGATGGTAACCGGCAGGCTGGCCATGGGGGCGGCAGGAGATACCGACCAGTTCATGTTCCCAAGCGAGGTGAACAGCAGGGGCGCCGTCTCACCCGATACGCGGGCCAGGGCCAGCAGGATGCCCGTCGCCACCCCGTCGCGCGCGGCGCGCAGGCAGACAAACAGGATGACCCGCCACCGTGGCGCGCCCAGCGCGATCGCCGCCTCACGCATGGACAGCGGCACAAGGCGCAACATGTCTTCGGTCGTGCGCACCACGACCGGCACCACCAGCATGGACAGCGCCAGCGCCCCCGCAATCCCGGAAAAATGCCCCGTCGGCACCACCACGATCATGTAGATGAACAGCCCCACCAGAATGGATGGCGCGGACAGCAGCAGGTCGGATATGAACCGGACCATGTTGATGAACCGCCCGTCGGTGGCCGTGAATTCCGCAAGGTAGATCCCCACCAGCAGCCCCACCGGCGCCCCGATCAGCACGGCCAGACCGGTCTGGATCAGGCTGCCGGCAATGGCGTTGGCCAGACCGCCCCCCTGTCCCGGCGGCAGGGTCACATGCACGAAGGTAATCCAGCGCAGGCCGCCCACCCCGTTGCGCACCAGCACGAACAGGATTGAAAACAGCATGAGCAGCACAAGGACCGTGGCGGCCCAGCACAGCCCCGTCGCCACCCGGTCCACCATGCGCCTGCGCATGTCGGACAGGCCGTTGCCCTGCCACCGCCCGGATGCGCAGGGCGCGGTGGCGGCCTGCGTCACGTTATCCCGGCCCGCCATTTATCGGCCTGCCGCCCTGGTGCGCAGCAACAGCCGCGAACAGACCAGTGTTCCGAGTGAAATCAGCATGAGCAGGAAGCCCGCGGCCATAAGGGATGAAAATTTCAGGCTGCCCATCGCGCTTTCGGGAAATTCCAGCGCGATCAGCGATGCAATGGTGTTACCGGGGGAAAACAGCGACCAGCCGATATGGTTGGCATTGCCGATGACGAACGTGATCGCCATCGTCTCCCCCAGCGCGCGGCCAAGCCCCAGCATGATCCCGCCGACCACGGATGTGCGTGACCACGGCAGGATGATGCGGCGCACCACCTCCCACCGTGTCATGCCCAGCCCATAGGCGCTTTCCTTCAGCACGGCGGGCATGGACAGGAACACGTCACGCATTACGGCGGATATGAACGGCGTGATCATGACCGCCAGGATCATGCCCCCCGTCAGGAAACCGGTGCCATAGGGCGCACCACGGAACAGCGGGCCGATGCCGGGCACGCGCCCCAGCGTATGGCCGGCAAACGGTTCCACATAATGCGCCATGAACGGCACCAGCACCGCAAAGCCCCACATGCCGAAGATGATGGACGGCACCGCCGCCAGAAGCTGGATGAGCGTGCCGATGACCCCCGCAATGCGCGCAGACGCGATTTCGGTCAGCCACACCGCGATGCCAAAGGCCAGCGGCACTGCCAGCGCAATGGCCAGCAGGGCCGTGACCAGCGTGCCGAACACGGGGGCGGCAGCGCCAAAATGCTGGGTTACGGGATTCCAGGCCTTGTCGATGATAAAGGCCGGGCCAAAGGTCGCGAACGCGCCGCGCGCACCCCACGCCATGACAGCCACCATGCCGCCAAGCCCCAGCAGGATCAGGACAGCGGCGCAACGCACGATGGTGGCGAATACGGCATCACCGTTTCCCCTTGCCACCCCCGTCAGGGCCGAAGGGGATGTTGCAGACCGATCCATACAGAAGACCTCCGCGCCGCCACACGCTTCACTGTTCTCGACATTCGCGCCCGCGGACGCACCGGAATGCGGGGACCAATACTGGACGGAACGGCGGTTCTGCAACCGTCATGATCGCCCGTGGCACAAGTTTGCACCAGATCGTTGTATTTTTGTGCAATTCCGATGGCCCGGACCGGTTATTTACGCGCGCTCAGCAGCAGGTCGCGCAGCACGCCACGCACGGCCTCGACCGACATGCGTTCCAGCACCAGTGCGTTGGGCTGCACGCCCGGCGGCCCCATGCGGCGCGCGACGGTCATGCCACGGGTAAATTCGCCACGGCATTCCACATCGACATGCGCCAGGTGGCCGCTGAAAAGACCGGGGCCAAGCAGCGCCAGCAGCGGGGCCGCCGCCCGCAGCGAAACATCCACCCCGCTGCCACGCGCGCCACCGTTCCGCGCGGCCACCAGTTCGGCATGCACCCTGCCCGCGACGGAAGCCGGGGCACCACCCATCGGCTCAAGCTGTTCCATCCACACCGCATCCGCCAGCAGCCGCACAGTGCAGTCCAGCGGCACCAGGGTCACCGGCACGCCCGCCGCCAGCACCACGGCCGCGGCTTCCGGGTCAGCTGCGATATTGCGTTCGGCCACGCTGGTGGCATCGCCATGCACGAAAAACGCGCCGCCATTCACAATCACCCCATGCAGGTGCGACGCCATATCGGGGGCCTGCACCAGGGCCAGCGCCAGCGTGGTCAGCGGGCCGGAGCAGCATATGCTGACACTATCCGCCGGGCACGCACGCACCGCCTGCACCAGATGCAGCGCACCCAGCCCGTCCTGCCCCGCAGGCAGGTCATGACCCACGCCACCGGCCTGCACCATCGGGCCGGGACAGCCCGTGCATACGGTGACATCGTCCAGCCCGTACTGATGCAGCAGGTCACGCGCATGGGCCTGCGCCACCTCCACCTCGGCAGCCCTGCCGCTGAACAGCACCAGCACCGGGCGCACATGGTCAGGCACCTGCAGCGCCGCCAGCAGGGTCGCCATGCCCTGCGCGCCGGGTGTCAGGTCAAGAATGATGGGGCGTGTCATTGGGCATCCATCCTGCATTGGGTTGCACGGTTATCGGTGGTGGTGACGTGTTACAACAGTTCAGTCAACATCAGCATGCCGGGGCAGCCAGTACAGCGCGCGCACCAGCGCCCGGTCCACGCCCCACCACAGCAGCACGGTCATGGCCGCCAGCACCGCAAGGGCGGCAAACATGAGGTCGGTCTGAAATCGGGTATTGGCCGTCTGCATGAGAAACCCGAGGCCGGACGACGCCCCGACCCATTCCCCCACAACGGCCCCGATCGGGGCGATGGCCGTGGCCATGCGCACGCCCGAGGCAAAGGACGGCAGGGCCGCGGGCAGACGCACATGCACCAACACCCGCCACCGCGTGGCCCCCATGGTGCGGGCAAGGTCCATCCAACCCGGCTCGGTCTGGCGCAGGCCGTCGCCAAGCGCCGATGTAACGGGAAAGAAAATGACCAGCACCGCCATGACCACCTTGGACGCCATGCCGAATCCGAACCACAGCACCAGCAGCGGCGCCAGCGCGAAAACCGGCACCGCCTGACTGAGCAGCACCATGGGCATGACCCACCGCCGCAGCGGCGCGCAGACCGCCATGCCGATGGCCAGCGCACTGCCTGCCCCGATTCCCAGCACAAGGCCCATAACCGTTTCTTCCAGCGTGGTCAGGGCGGCGGGAGCAAGCTGCGCGCGCTGCATCCACAGCGCACGCGCCACCGCATCCGGACCGGGCAGCATATAGGGCGGCACGTGCCCCCATCGTGCCAGCGCGCCCCACACGGCCACCAGACCGGCCAGCGTGACAAGCGGGCGCAGCAGGCGCATACCCCGTGCCGTGGCCGTACCGGTCATTGCATCATCCGCCGCAGCAGCGCGGACTGCGCCGCCAGCACGCCCGCATCATCCACCGCGCGCGGCACGGCTCCCGCCGGGACATCAATCGCGTCCAGCCGTGCGGGATGCCCGGACATGAGCAGCATGCGATCCGCCAGACGGCAGGCTTCCAGCGGGTCATGGGTAATCAGCACCACGGTCCGGCCCGCCAGCATCCGCCCGGCCAGATCCTGCATGCGTGCCCGTGTCACGCTGTCCAGTGCGGAGAAAGGTTCATCCATCAGCACGACCGGACGGTCTTCATACAATACCCGCGCCAGTGCTACGCGCTGCCGCATGCCACCCGACAGCGTGGCTGGCAGGGCCGCCGCATGCGCTGACAGCCCGACACAGTCCAGCAGGTGCCCTGCCCTGTCCCGGTCCGGCCGTTCGCCACGCAGGCGCGCGCCCAGCATCACGTTGTCCGTGGCACGCGCCCAGGGCAGCAGCAGGTCCTGCTGCCCCATCCACGCAACCCGTCCGGCAAGGGGTTGCCCGTCCGCCGCAACGATACGTCCATAATCAGGGGCGACCAGCCCGCCCAGCATGCGCAGCAGCGATGTCTTGCCAACACCGCTGGCCCCCAGCAGCACGGTGATGATCCCGGCCCCGATACACAGGTCCAGATTTCGGAAAAGCGGTGCGGCCCCGAAGTCCAGCCCCACCCCTTCCAGATGGATGGCAGGGGGCGCGTGCATCATTTTCCACGCTTGGGATAGGGAATGCCCAGCGCATCCCGCGCGGCGGTGGCCATCTGGTCGACGCGTTCGTTGTTCACGTCGCCGGAATGACCACGGACCCATTTCCACTCGATCTCGTGCTTCGCACTGACATCCAGCAGCCGCCGCCACAGATCCATGTTCGCCACCGGGTCACCGGATGCATTGCGCCATTTGCGCCGCACCCAGCCCGTGCTCCACCGCGTGATGCCATTGCGCACATATTCGCTGTCGGTATGCAGCACGACGCGGCAGGGACGCTTCAGCGCCTCCAGCGCCTCGGCGGCGGCGGTCAGTTCCATGCGGTTGTTGGTGGTTTCCGCCTCGCCCCCCGACAGTTCGCGTTCCTGCCCGCGATAACACAGCAATGCGCCCCAGCCACCCGGGCCGGGATTGGGCTTGCACCCGCCATCGGTCCAGATTTCCACCATGTCGGTGGCGGGGGGGGCGTTTTCGACGGGGGCCATGTCCTCGTCCATCACAGGAAACCTTCATCCATGCGGGACGCGAAGAATTCCATGCGCCTCAGATAATCCAGCGGATCCTTGCGCGTCACCAGCGCATCCGGCGGCGTATTGATCCAGTCATACAGGCGGGTCAGCGTGAAACGGATGGCGGCGCCCGTGGCAAGGGTGGCAAGGGCCGCGTCCTCCGCATCCTCCAGCGGGCGGACTTGGCGGTAGGCTTCCACCATGGCGCGCGCACGGGTTGGCACGAAACAGGCCATGTCATCAAAGCACCATGCATTGATGGTAATGGCCAGATCGTAGGCGTACCAGTCGGTGCAGGCGAAATAGAAGTCGATGATGCCCGACAGTTTTCCATCACGGAAAAAGACATTGTCGGGAAACAGGTCGGCATGGATCTGCCCGCGCGGCAGGGACGGGTTGTTACCCGTGCCGGGCCATGCGGGCAGCACGCGCGCCAGCGTATCGCCAATCGCGCGCACCAGATTGGGGCCGACTTCACCCCCCCCTGCCCGGCAGGCCTGCAGCAGGTCGGCCCATGCCCGCGGCCCCATGGAATTGGGGCGTTCGGCCACGTATCCTTCGCCCAGCAGGTGCAGCCGCGCCAGCGCTTCGCCCACCTGCGCGCACATGTCCACATCCACCTGCCGCGACCAGCCGCCGGGCAGGAAGGTGGTGATGGCGGCGGGGCGGCCGGACAGCGTGCGCAGCGTGCGCCCCTGCCGGTCGGCCACCGGCAGCGGGCACGACAGGCCATGCTGCGCCAGATACTGCATAAGCCCCAGGAACCATGGCAGTTCATCCGGGTTCACCCGACGTTCGTACAACGTCAGGATGAAGGTGGCCTGTGTGGTCTTCAGCAGGAAGTTGCTGTTTTCCACACCTTCCGCAATGCCGTGGCAGGCGACGGGCCTGCCGATGTCATAGCCTTCCAGAAACGCAGCCAGCGCATCTTCCGGCACTTCGGTATAGACTGCCATGTGGGAATACGGTTCAGCCCAGTGGCGCCGGCAGGCGGAAGGCCACGTTTTCTTCCTTGACGGTGATTTCCTCGATCTCAAGCGTGAAACGCTTGGCCAGGGCCGCCACCATTTCCTGAACCAGCGATTCCGGCGCGGACGCGCCCGCCGTGATCCCCAGTGTCGCGACGCCATCCAGCGCCGACCAGTCCAGCGCGTTCAGGCGCGGCACCAGCAGCGCGCGCGGCGCGCCCGAACGTTCGGCCACTTCACGCAGACGCTGCGAGTTGGACGAATTGGGCGAACCGATCACGATCACCAGGTCACAGCCGGGTGCGATCGCCTTGACCGCTTCCTGCCGGTTGGTGGTGGCGTAGCAGATGTCCTCACGTCGCGGCCCTTCGATCAGGGGGAAGCGATCACGCAGGATATCCACGATTTCCGCCGTATCATCGACCGACAGCGTGGTCTGGGTAATGAAGGCCAGGCGCGAGGGATCGGCCGGCTGGACCGTGCGTGCTTCCTCGGCATCGTTGATCAGGGTGACGGCGCCGGCGGGCAGCTGGCCCATCGTGCCGACCACTTCGGGATGACCCGCATGGCCGATCATCAGGATATGGCGGCTTTCGGGGCCACCATCGGCAAAGTGACGCTCGGCCTCGCGGTGGACCTTGGACACCAGCGGGCACGTCGCATCCAGGTACAGCAGGTTGCGGCGCATGGCCTCGGCCGGGACGGTCTTGGGCACGCCGTGGGCAGAAAACACCACCTGTCCGTCGGCGGGGACTTCATCGAGTTCCTCGACAAAGATCGCGCCCTGGGCTTCCAGCGCCTCGACCACGGTGCGGTTATGGACGATCTCGTGGCGGACATAGACCGGCGCGCCATAGCGGCGGATCGCCTCTTCCACCACGCGGATGGCGCGATCGACGCCGGCGCAGAAACCGCGCGGGCCTGCCAGCAGTACTTTCAGGACACGGGGCGGGGCCTCGGTGGGGGCGGTATTATCGGGCGTATGAATCATCTGGTCGGGCATGGTGTTCCCCAAACATCCGGCGGGCGGTATAGGATACGGGCCGCGATCTGCTACAGTTCCGGCGCCGGTCTCCCGTGCGATGGTCCCGGCCCTACGCAAACCGCGGCAATGGCGCAAGCCATTTTCCCGCTGATCCTAACGTAATGTGCCATGTCTGTCCTCCCCCGTCGCCCTGCCGGCATTGCGCTGCACCCCGGCCACCCCCCGCGGGGCGGGCCTCTGTCCACACCTGACCTACCCGGAATACCCGCATGATTCCTGCCCTTGTGCCATCACGCCTGTCACGAAACGCCCTGACAATCTGCATGCTGGGGGCCGTGTCCCTGCTGGCCGGCTGTTCCAGCGAATCCGATTCGATCGATTTCGCCCCGGCCTGTCCCGTGGTGGAAATCCCCGGTGAGGCCGCCGATTACTACCAGTATTCCGGCAACGACCATGACGTGACCCACCTGGTCGCGCGCGCCAGCCTGACCCGCGTGGTCGGATCGTGCGAGGCGGGGCAGAAGCGCACCGTCATGACCAACATGAAAATCGGGCTGCATGTGGAACGCGGCCCGGCATCGAACGTGAATTTCGTCAACGTCCCGTATTTCGTCGCCGTGGTGTTCAATGGCGAGATCAAGAGCAAGAAGGAATTCGTCGCCCACGTGTCGTTTGACAACGGGCGCATGCAGGACCTGACCCATACGCGCAACATTCCCATCACACTGCCGGTGTCGCGCCATATCCACAGCGACCAGTACCATATCGAGATCGGCTTCCAGCTGACCAAGGCGCAGCTTGACTTCAACCGCGCGCATCTTGTCATGCCGACCTTCCACAAGATGTAAGGGGCCGCCTTGGCCAACCATTCCCAGACATCCGAACTGACATGGCGCGGCATCGTGATCGGTGCGCTGATCACCGTCGTCTTTACCGCGTCCAATGTCTATCTGGGGCTGCGGGTCGGGATGACCATCGCCACCTCCATTCCCGCCGCTGTCATTTCCATGGCGGTGCTGCGGATCCTGGGCGGGGGCACGATCCTTGAAAACAACCTGGTCCAGACACAGGCCTCCGCCGCGGGCACCCTGTCATGCGTGTTCGCCAGCCTGCCTGCGCTGGTCATGGCCGGGACGTGGCAGCATTTCCCCTTCGTGCTGACGGCACTGCTGACGGCGGCGGGCGGCATGACGGGGGTGCTGTTCACCATCCCGCTGCGCCGCGTCATGCTGGCGGACCCGGTCCTGCCCTTTCCCGAAGGGGTGGCGGCGGCCGAGATCCTGCGCGCAGGTGCGGCAAGGGAAGACCAGGGCGGCATCCGCGCCCTGATGCACGGTGGCGTGCTGGCGGCGGTCATGACCTTCGCCACCGCAGGCCTGCGCGTGCTGGGTGATGGCATGACGGGGACCGCCATCTGGGGTGTGTCAGCCTTTCGCCTGTCACTAGGGTTTTCACCCGCCCTGCTGGGGGCGGGTTACCTGGTCGGGCTGGAAGGCGGCATCGCGATGATGACGGGGGCGCTGCTGACATGGGAAATCATCGTACCCGTCATGGCGCATGTCCAGCCCAACCCGGCAGGCCTGCCCGCGGGTGCGTTCGCCACCAGCCTGTGGAAGGACAAGGCCCGGTTCATTGGCGTGGGACTGATCGGGATTGCCGCGATATGGACGGTGCTGCGCATGGGGCGGCCGCTGCTGGCCAGCGTGCGCACCCTGCTGGAACGCAAGCAGGGCGACACGCGTACCGACCGCACCGAAACCGACCTCTCGCCCCGCGCCATGCGCGCCGTCGCCAGCATCGTACTGGTGACAATCGGGGGACTGTTTTTCGTATTCGCGCATCTTTACGTGCCCACCCTGTCCGCATTCGTGGCCGCTGTCGCGGGGCTTGCGTGCTGTGCGGGTGTCGGACTGTTCGTGGCGGCGGCATGTGGGTACATGGCGGGGCTGGTGGGATCATCGTCATCCCCCATTTCCGGTGTCATCATCCTGGCGGCCATGTGCCTGTCGTGCATATTTGTCATGCTGCGCGCGCTGGGGCTGTTCGCGGGGGTGGACGGGCAGCATTTCGCCATTGGCTTCTGCCTGTATGTCCTGACCGCCATCACGGCATCAGCCGCGATCGCCAATGACAACCTGCAGGACCTGAAAACCGGCAGGCTGGTGGGGGCCACGCCATGGAAGCAGGAAGCCGTCCTGCTGATTGGCTGCCTGACCGGGGCGATCATCATTCCGCCGGTGCTGAACGTATTGTACCAGACCTATGGTTTCGTGGGGGCGATGCCGCGCGCGGGCATGGACACGGCCCATGCGCTGGCTGCCCCGCAGCCCGCGCTGCTGCTGCTGATCACATCAGGCATTTTCCTGCATCAGCTTGACTGGAACATGCTGCTGCTGGGCGTGGGAACTGGATGCCTGCTGATCGGGATCGATGCCGGGTTGCGCCGCACAGGGCGGGGCGCGCTGCCACCGCTGGCGGTGGGGGTTGGCATCTACCTGCCCATGAGCGTTTCCGTGACCCTGGCCATCGGTGCGATCCTGGGCCATGTCATCACGCGCCTGAACGCAGGGACAGGCAGCCATCAGGGCACCATGATCGCATCGGGCCTGATTGTGGGGGAAAGCCTGACGGGGGTGGTGCTGGCCAGCCTGTCCGCGCTGAGCGGGCGCGACAGCCCGCTTTCGCTGCTGCCCACGGGCATGGATGCGACCCTGACCAACTGGGCGGGGCTTGGCGCGTTCTGCGCGCTGTGCGCATGGTTCTGCGCCATGCAACTGCGACAGGACCGGCGGTAGGCACGCCAGATAATCGGGCATGGACGCAGGCAAGGTTTCCATGGCACCCTGCCCCGCATGTTGCGCCATTTTGACAGCCTTGATTTCCCACGCCCCACGCGCGACGCGCTCGGGCTGCGTTTTGGTCAGGTCTCGACCCTGCTGGACCAGGGCAACGTACCGGATGCCGCCCGCCTGTTTGATACGATCCGTCGCGATTACGAAAGCTGGTCCGCGCTGGTTGACCTGCGCTTCGCACAGGATACCACCAGCCCCGTCGCCCGCGCCGAACGTGATTATGCCGATGCCCTGACGCCGCATGTCACGGCGCATGAAGTCGCGCTGAAGCGCAGGCTGCTGGAATATCCCGACCCCACGGCGGTGGCGCAGGTGGTTACACCCCATACGCTGGAACTGTGGCAGACCGACATCACTACCTTTGACCCCCGCATTGCCGATGCGCTGGAGGAAGAAGCCCGGCTGAGTGGCGAATACACCACCCTGCTGGCCAGTGCGCGGGTGGAAATTGACGGTAACCACGTCAACCTGTCGGGCCTTGCCCCCTATGCCGAAAGCACGGACCGTGCCACGCGCCACGAGGCGGAACGGGTCAGATGGGCATTTTTCGAACAGAACGCCACACGGCTCGATACCCTGTTTGACCAGATGGTCCACCTGCGTCACGGCATGGCGGAAACGCTGGGCTATGACAGCTATATCCCGCTGGCGTACCGCCGCATGCGCCGGGTGGATTATGGCCCGGCAGACGTCGCGCGCTTTCGCGATGAGGTGCATGAACACGTCGTGCCGCTGGTCCATGACATCCTGCAAAAGCGGTGCGGGACGATGGGATGGGACATCCTGTATTCATGGGATGAACCGCTGATCGACCCGAAGGGCAACCCGCGCCCGGCGGGCGACCACGATCTACTGCTGGCACGCGCGCAGACCATGTTTGACCGCATGGGCGGCGATCTGGGCGGTTTTTTCGGGCAGATGCGCGATGGCGGCTATCTGGACCTGGTCAACCGGCCCGGAAAGGCGGGGGGTGGTTTCTGCACATCCTTCCCCACGGTGGGCATGCCGTTCATATTCGCCAATTTCAACGGCACGCAGCACGACATCAATGTGTTCACCCACGAAATGGGCCATGCCTACCAGAACTGGAAAAGCCGCAGCCTGCCCGCCGTTGACCTGCTGTGGCCGACCATGGACGGGGCCGAAATCAATTCCATGGCGCTGGAATTCCTGACATGGCCGCATATCGACCTGATGGTGGAAGCGGGACAGGGCGAGCGCTTCCGGCAGATGCACCTGATTTCCTCCCTGTCGTTCCTGCCCTATGGGGTCTGCGTCGATCACTTCCAGACCGAGATCTATGCCAACCCGGGCATGACACCGGTACAACGCCACGCCACATGGAAGCGGCTGGAACAGCGCTACCTGCCATGGCGCAACTATGGCGGCCTGTCGCACCCGGCCATGGGGGGACGGTGGCAGGCGCAGGGGCATATCTACCGTTCGCCCTTCTATTACATTGATTACGCGCTGGCGCTGTGCTGCGCGATGCAGTTCTGGATCCGCAGCCGTACGGACATGGACGGCGCATTGCAGGCCTATGTCGCGCTGTGTGCACAGGGTGGGGCGCAACCCTTTACCCGGCTGGTCCGTTCTGCAGGACTGAAGTCGCCCTTCCAGCCGGGCACGCTGGCCGACGTGGTCCGCACGGCGCGCGATATCCTGAACGCCTGATCACCAACGCAGGCATCATCCGCCCTTCATCACACCAAGGGGAAGTCATGTCTTCCACCCCGCCCCTCACCATTACCCGGACCGTGTGCAAGACGCTGGCGGTGCTTGTGCTGACGGGGCTGTTCATGCTCAGCCTGCGCTTCAGCGCCGTCGTGGCAGGCATGGTGGACCGTATTGCCGGAACCGGCATGTGGCTGGCGCTGTACCGTCTGGCCGGAGCGAATGACGCGACCGAGCAGGAACGGCTGATCGTCATGGCGGTCGCCCTTGTGTGCTGCCTGCTGGCGATTGCGGTGGTGGAAGTGGCGGACAGGCTGATCAGCCGTCGCCGCGCGTCATCATGACGGGTCACGCTGCCAGAAAAAGGTCAGTTCATGCTTGTTGTGCCACAGGTGCAGCACCCGGCCACCGGGAATGGCGGCGAACGCATCCGCCGTGTCATGATCGGTTTCACCCTGAAACTTGATGGTCATGACAATGCGCGCGGCGCGACCCGACGCAATCCAACGCCGCGCCAGCGCCAGCAGGCGGGCGGGATAGGCGATGATGTCGGAAAACAGCCAGTCCACGGGATCACAGCTTTCCGGGTCCAGCCCGAACGCGCTTTCATACCGGCACGTCACGTTGGGCAGGCCCGCCACGTTTTCAGCAAGGGGTGAGCGGTCGATGGCGGTGACATGCGCCCCGCAACTGGCGGCGACCCATGTCCAGCCACCGGGACAGGCCCCAAGGTCAATGCAGGTTTCCCCCGCCACCGGCCATTGCCCCAGACGCAGCAGGGCCTCCCACAGCTTGAGATAGGCGCGCGAAGGCGGGTCGGTACGGTTTTCGACAAACGGGACCTCGCCATTCACGAAAGGCGAGGACTTGGTACGCGACAGCAGCAGCCGGTCGGCCGAAAGCAGCGTCCATGCCCCCAGATGCGCATCCGGCCCGACGGCGGGAAAGGTAAAGGGTTTTGGCCGCAACGGTGGCAGCGCATCGGTTACCAGCGCACTACGCCGGTGCAGCGTTGGCGCATATCCCGCCCAGTTGCGCTGGATCGCCCGCATGATCCGTGCCGCCCCCTTGATGGACGGGACCGCGTGTTCTTCCGGTGCATCCCATACGTCCAGCGCCCATAGACAGGCCACCGGCGGCAGGGCGGATAGAGCCAGACGCCCGTGCCAGCACAGGTCACCTGCCCCCCGGCGGGCCAGTTCCTGTTCCATGACGGCTTCAAACCCCGGTGGCGCCAGATACGCGCTACGCACCGGCCAGGGCGGCTGCGTGCTATCTGTTGCATTCATGAACGCATGACCCCGACAGCCAGAATCAGCCACGCAAGCATGAGCATGCTGCCCCCCGTGGGCGCAACCGGACCGGGATGAATGCCCCAGAACGCGGTCAGCGCCACGCCCACACTGAACAGGACGGTGCCCACCGCCATAAGGCAGCCGGACACGGAAACCAGCACCCTGCACCCCTGCTGGATCATCAGGACCGAAATGCCGATAATGGCCAGCGCGTGCCACATCTGCATCTGTATGGCCTGACGGGCCATGTCCCGTCCCCCATCGGCAAAGAAACGGTCAGGCAGATGAGCGGCCAGTGCGCCCCCCATGACACCGGAAAACGCGGCCAGCGCCGCAAAACACAACAGGAACCTGACAACAGTAGGCATTCGGGGTATCCGCAAAACAGGGTGACAGCCCGCATCGGGCGCGGGCGGGCACACCCTACTCCGCGCATGGGTCAATCGTATAGGTCACGCGGGCGGGAAGCTGTCGTGCCAGATGTCGGTATCATGAAATTCCATCCATGCCCATGGCTGGTCCCCACCGGTACGGTCAGGTCCGGACATTGCGATGAACCTGAATTCGTTACTGCAGAAAGCGAAAATGCGACTCTCAACGCAACGCATCCGTAAAATCCATGCAAATTTCACAAACAAATGCAGCAATATATTTACATATAAATTTATTACTATTTATAACTTATATTGTTTTTATTATTATACATAAATCATCATATATTTTTCCTTATATTCTATAT
>NZ_VWPI01000007.1 GCF_015155755.1 Komagataeibacter sp. FXV3
ATACACTTGCGTATGGGGGTGTTATGTTTCTAAAAGCAGGTGTTTCATGATGAACATAGACTGTTCACGTATGATGAATTCAGAATGCGATATCAGGTGGATGTGGAGTATATTTTGATAAATTCATAATATATAAAGGGAATATTGAAACGATGTGGATACGAATTGACGAGATTCGTCCTGTTTTCAGATATTGATATAAGATGCGGGAATATACTGTTGTTTTTATGACACAGGGGCGGATGTTATCGTAATGACGGCACATACAGACCATATCCGCAGTGACGCTACTGCCAATATCATCTGCGCATGGCATGCCGCCGCCAGTCCGGCCTGAAACAGGACATGTCGGAGAGAAGGTAATCCCCCCATTTTTAGTGGGACGTTGAATGAGAATTCAGGCAACTGTTTTTAGTTTCTGGGCGGGGGCTAACCCGCGGTTCCCCATGTTGGGTCTGTCATGGTTATATGTCCAGAGCCATTGTGTTGCGACCTCCTGTAAGTCCTGAATGCCTTCAAACAGATACTACTCCAGCCATTTCTGCCGGACAGTTCTGTTGTAGCGTTCAATATAGGCGTTCTGCGGCGGATTGCCCGGTTGCGTATCCATAACCTGTTCCAGACAGCCCCCCCCCGACAGGCCAGCGCAATGCTGACTCCATGATGCGACACGGCCTGTGCGGCCAGTTCCCGGCACAGGTCAGGAACCGGGACGCCGCCCTCAGCCTGGCGGATCACACCCATGATCTGGGCGTCAGTAAAGCGATCACTTTTCATCAGAATCTCCTCATCCTTACGCTGAGAAAATTCTCATTCAAAAGTCACTCTTTTTATGGGGGGATTACCTCTCGCAACCACTCGCGATGACTTCCACGGTGCGTCACGTCAGTGCAAGCCATTCTGATTGATAAAGATGATCCTACCCAATGCCCGGTAGTCGTATACCGGATCCTACCATGGTTTTTGGGAAAGCAAGACCGCAGGTGGGACTTCCATCCATACGGTATTTAATTCAGGGCGCTGGCATAACAAAAATAAACAGTAATAAAGTTTCTTAACAAATACTTAGATTGGTCAATGCATATAAAATATAAAAATGATAATCATTTTCATAATATAAATTTCCTTTTGTAGGTGTGGTGTTCAGGTTCACGTCAGGTTTCTCTGTTATCGGTAGAAAGTCATCGTCGTGATGGCAGAAATTTATGTATAACGGGGAACAGGCGCTATATTATGCAGAAGATATTGCAGGGTGGTCTGTATATAGCCTGTATTTTCTTTCTGATGGTATCGCCTGCCTGGGCAGAAAGGGGGACAGAAGGCATATGCATGACAGTTCATCAGGGCATTCGCCTGCATGTGGACGGTATGTATGGTGGTTATCCCCATTCCGTACTGCGCGATGCAGTGCTGCAGGGCGTGGCGTGTCCGTCTGATGAGGCTGAACTGCATGCGTTCACGCTGATTGCGGACCCGTCACCGCATCTGCGTATTACCGTTACGAGGCCCATGGGGCAGGGGCAGCAGGGGGTGATTTCCGCCCGACTGTTCTTTAACGGGCATTTTGTCATTGGGGAACGTATGTCCCTTTCCCCCCTGGCGCGTTCCCAGTCTCCTTTTTCAGTGACATCTGACATCAACCTCATGATGGCGCGGCTGTGGAGCGATCTTGCCGAACGGATCAGCCACGGTGGTCCCGTCATCCCATGATGGCCTGAAGCATGAACCACACCATGCATCCCATCCTGTCAGCCGCCATGGCCTGCGCCGTGGCGTGGGTGGCATCCGCCGGGGCTCAGGCTCAGGCTCAGGCTCCCCAGTCCGGCCCATCCTTCCATGAAGCGGTCGCAATGGCGTGGGCTATTGATCCCGTCCGTACCGAACTGCAGGTCGGCCATCATGCCGCCCGTGCCCGCGCCAGTGCCGCAGGCTCATGGTTTGCCGGTGGCCCGACCCTGTCGGGGGAATACATGGATGATCATATGATAGGCAGTAATGAGGGCTACACAACGTATCAGGGCGGTGTGTCAGTGCCGCTGTGGCTGCCAGGGCAGGGTAGCGCCACGCAACAGGTCGCAAGCGCGGAAGCCGCGTCGATTGATGAACAGCTCAATGTCGAACACATGGCGCTGTCCATCCGGGTGCTTGATGCCGCTGCCGCTGCCCTCATCGCCCGTACCCGGATGGATGTGGCCCATATTCTGTATGATGCGACAGCGCGCATGGCTACCAGCGCCGCGCGTGCGGTGCATGGTGGCGAACTGGCCGCGACCGATGGGCAGATGGCGCAGGCCGCGATGGAGAACGCCCGCAATGAGCTGGCGCTGGCGCAGGAAGAGGCTGAAAATACCGCCACCGCGCTGGAGGTGCTTCTGGGGCGTCCGCTCGTGCCTGATCTGGCGCGTTATGGGGCGGGAGATGTCACACACGCCCGCTTCATCGCGCCGGGTGACATGGAAAATAATGACCCTCGCCTCAGGGTGGCGCACCGCAATGTCGAAGCCGCCGAGGCCAACATGAAGCTGGCGCGCCGTTCTTTCATGCCTAATCCGGAAATTGGTGTGGATGCCATCCATGAAAAGCAGTACGGCAGCCCGTGGGATGATCGCGTGGGACTGAATTTCAGCATTCCCTTGCCTAGCGAGGTCCGTAATACCCCCATCATGTCCGAAGCACGCAACCGGCTGGCTGCGGCCACCAGCCAGGAAACACAGGCGCGGCGCATGGTGCATCTGGAAATGACGCGGGTGCGTGAACGTCTGATCGCGGCCACTACGGCGCGGCAGGCCTCCCGCATCGCCGCCGACAGTATGGAAAAGCGTGCCACGGCACAGGAACACGCATGGCGCGTGGGCGAGGCCAGCCTGGATACGGCACTTGCCGCCCGGCAGGCGGCGGCCGGCAGCCAGATGGCCAGCGCGCGGGCCGATGTGGAATGGCATGTCGCCACCATCCGCATGCTGATCGCAACTGGCATTGTGCCATGAGGCACATTGCCTTTGCGCTGCTGCTTGTGGGGGCCGGTTGTCTTCCGGCCCGGGCGGAGGAAGGAACGCTGCCCCCTGTCGTGAAGCTGGATGCGGCGGCTGTTGCCAATGAAGGCGTGAGCGTCGCCAGAGCCATGCCCGGCACGGTTACGCCCGTACTGCCGACCGTAAGCTGGGTCATGCCTGATACGACGCGGGTCGTGCATATCCACCCGGCGGGTAGCGGCAAGGTGCTGGCAGTTCTTGTCCAGCCGGGCACTTCCGTGCGGCGGGGGCAGGCGCTTGTGCGCTATCAGGATCATTCCCTGCACGTTGCACGCCTGCAGGCGGTCCAGATGCGTGCGGCGCTCACGGCTGCCATTGCGGCCCGGACCGATGCGGCAGGCGCGGTGCGGCGGGCAAGGACGCTGGCAGGCGAGAGCATATCCATGGCCGAACTGCGCCGCAGGCAGGATGTGCTGGCGCAGGCGGACGCCACCATGCGGGCGCGACAGGCGGATGTAGACACGTTGGGCCACCGCTTTGCTGAGGAGTTCAATTCCTCATCGGAACAGGACAGCCAGAGTGCGGAAGATGAAACCTCCACCCTGATTTCCCCGGTCGATGGCATGGTGCAGATGATCAGTACGTCGGTGGCGGGCGACGTGGATCCGAGCATGGACGTGGCCACCGTGGCCGACCTGTCGCGTGTCTGGATCGTATCGGATATCGCGCCCGATCAGGCAGCACGGATCGCACCGGGTGGCCAGCAGGTGACACAGGCAGCCGGCGGCCCGCTGATATCACGCATCGATACGGTGGATGGCATGGCCAGTCCGCTGACCGGACTGGTCCGGGTCATAAGCAGTGTTTCCAACCCCACCGGCGCGCTGGTGCCCGGCATGGTGCTGGACGCAACACTGGCGCAGCGTGACAGCGTGGCGGGCATTGTCGTGCCGTCCGAAGCCATCCAGCGCATTGGCGGGCGTAGCGTCGTGTTCGTGCGGGTGGACCAGACCGATTACCGGCCCGTGGTGGTTGATGTGGCGCTGGATAACGGGCGGCTGGCGGTGCTGGGTTCCGGCCTGAAGGCAGGTGAGGCAGTGGTTGGCCATGGCAGCTTCGCCCTGCGTTCTGTCATTGGTCTGGCCGGAATGGATGCCGACTGATGGTGCAGGCCTACCTTGCCACGCTGATCCGTGCGCGCATGCTGGTGCTGGGCGGGCTTGGCCTGCTGCTGGCAGCGGGCATCATGGCGGTGCCGGGCCTGCCGGTGGAGGCAGTGCCGGATATTTCACCACGGCAGGTCCTCGTCTCGGTCGTGGCCCCCGGCCTTGCGACGGAGGAAGTGGAAAAACTCATCACTTTTCCCGTAGAGGCCAGCATGACTGGCATTCCCGGCATGACCGACCTGCGCTCCGTCTCCCGTGGCGGGGTATCGGTGGTGTATGTGCAGTTTGCCGACGGGACCGACATCAACCTGGACCGCACCCGCGTCAATGAACGGATCCAGCAGGCACGCGCCGCCATATCCGTGCCCGGCATCACGGTCAGCATGGGACCGTTGGCCACCGGCATGGGGGAGATCATGCAGTTCCAGATCCGGGGCGCCGGGCGCTCGCTCATGGATCTCAACCGCATCATGAACTGGACCGTGGTGCCGCAGATGCGCCTTGTGCCCGGCGTGGTGGATGTCAACGTCAATGGCGGGGCGGAAGAAACCTATGAGGTCACGCTGGACCCGGCAAGGCTGATTGGCAGCAATCTTTCGGTAGGCGAGGTTTATCGCGCGGTGGACGCAGGCAACGCCGCATCCGGCGGCGGGTGGATCACTCACCATGCCGAACAGCAGGGTGTGGTCGGGCGCGGGCTGGTGGGAAGCCTTGCGGATTTTGGCAATATCGCCGTGCGCACCAACGCCGATGGTTCGGCGGTGCGGCTGCGCGACCTTGGCCACGTTACCACGGGTGCCCGCACCCGGCTGGGAGCGGTAACGCGTGACGGACAGGGCGAGATCGTGATTGGCGTGGTGATGATGGAAAGCGGGGCCAGTTCCAACGCCACCCTTGCCGCGATAGACCATGCCCTGCCGGGTATCAGGCAGGCGCTACCCAATGGTGTCACGCTGGAACCCTATTACACCCGCGCCACCCTGACCGAACAGACCATCGCCACCGTGCGTGACAACCTCCTGATGGGGGCGGTGCTGGTGGTCGGTGTGCTGGTGGTGGTGATAGGAAGCTGGCAGGCCGCCCTTGTCATTGCCTCGGTCATTCCGGTCGCCCTTGTCTGCGCCATGGCGGGGATGCGGCAGTTCGGCATTTCCGCCAACCTGCTCAGCCTTGGCGCGATCGACTTCGGCATGATCGTGGATGGCACGCTGGTCGTGATCGAACATCTCCTGTCGCGGCAGGAGGAAGAACCGGACGCTGAATTCATCCCGCTGGTCATCTCGTCCGTGCAGCAGGTCATGCGCCCGGTGGGGTTTGCCATACTGGTCATCATCATGGTCTACCTGCCCATCCTGACCTTGCAGGGGATAGAGGGGCACATGTTCCGTCCCATGGCACAGACGGTCATCATGGCGCTGCTGGCGTCGCTTGCATACTGTTTCATCTGCGTGCCGGTTCTGGCGGTGCTGGCGCTGGGGGGCGTGCGGCCTGCGGGGGATACGCGGCTGATCACCACTCTGCGCCGCCCCTATACCCATATGATGACATGGGGGGAGGCCCATCCACGCATCCTGCTCGGCGGCACGCTGGCAGTGCTGGCTGTGTCGGCGGTCCTTGCCACACGGCTGGGTGGCGAGTTTATTCCCCAGCTTGATGAAGGCGCGCTGGCGGTCACCACCACGCGGCTACCCTCCGCCTCGCTCGACACCGTGCTGGCGTCGGTCACGAAGCAGGAACAGATCCTGCGCCGCTTCCCTGAAGTGCGTTTAGTAGTCAGCAATACCGGCACATCCGCCATTCCGACCGACCCGATGGGCGTGAACGAGACCGACAGCTTCATCTTCCTCAATCCGCCCTCCACATGGAAGACCGCCCGCACGCAGGCGGGGCTTGTGGCCGCGATGGATGACACCCTGCGCCGCGAACTGCCTGACGCGCTGTATTCGTGGAGCCAGCCGGTGCAGATGCGCATGGACGACCTGCTGTCCGGCGTGCGCACGCAGATCGCGGTATCGATCTTTGGCAATGACCTGGCCACGCTGGCCGATCTGGGCGACCGGGTGGTGGCGGTGATGTCTGCCGTCAGGGGGGCGGCAGATGTGGCAGCGGCGGGGGATGGCACCGTGCCGCTGATCGTGGCCGATATCGATCGCATGCAGGCTGCCAGCCGCAATGTGGCGGTGCAGGACATTCTGGATACGGTGGAGGCGGTTGGCGGGCATATCTGCACAAGGCCGGTAATCGTTGACAATGCCATCATCGGCACGCAGGTGCGTCTTGACCCTCGCACTGTTACATCTGCCGTCGCGGTCGGCGCGTTGCAGGTCCGGCGCATGGACGGGCAGGGAAATGTCCTGCTGTCACAGGTGGCGCATGTGCATGAAGTTGATGGCCCGCCGCGTATAAGCCGTGACCGGGTTCGCCGGCGCATGGTGGTGCAGGCCAATGTGCGCGGGCGTGATCTCGCGTCATTCGTGGCTGAGGCACAGGCCCGTGTGGCACGGGATGTGAAACTGCCCGCAGGTTATACCATGCAGTGGGATGGGCAGTTTCGTAACCTGCAGTCGGCGGTGCAGCGGCTGGAAATCGTGCTGCCGATTGCCCTTGGCCTGATCTTTGCGCTGCTGGTTGTGGCGTTTGGCGCGGTCAGGCCCGCGCTGCTGGTATTCATTAACCTACCGGTGGCAGCAACCGGCGGCATCGTGGCGCTGACCGTGCGGGGCATGCCGTTCAGCATTTCGGCGGGGATCGGCTTCATCGCGCTGTTTGGCGTGGCGATCCTGAACGGCGTGGTGCTGGTCAGTGAAATCGCGGCCCTGCGGGCACGGGGCATGGCCGTGGCGCAGGCGGCCTTTGCGGCTGCGCAATCCCGCTTCCGTCCCGTCATGGCCACGGCCCTTGTCGCCAGCCTTGGCTTTTTTCCCATGGCATTTTCTGAAAGCGCAGGCGCGGAAGTCGAGCGCCCGCTGGCCAGCGTGGTGATTGGCGGGCTGGTCACGTCCACGCTGCTGACCCTGCTGGTGCTGCCATCGCTTTATGCCCGGATGATGCGAGAAAAGGATCAGGACTGATGCGTATCCTTATTGTGGAAGATGAACAGGACCTGGGAGCGGCGGTGCAGGAACGCGTGCGGCTGGAGGGACATGCCGTGGACTGGTTCACGACGCTGGAGGATGCGCGCGCGGCCATGGCGACGGTGGATTATGATTTCATGCTGCTTGATCTTGGTCTACCGGATGGGAACGGGCGCAACCTGCTGCGTGACATCCGCCGGACACCATCGAATATCGCCATTCTCATCACCACGGCGGAAGACCAGATCAGCGACCGTATCGCAGGCCTGTCCGACGGGGCGGATGATTATATCGTCAAGCCCTATGACCTGAATGAACTCGTGGCCCGTATCGCTGCCGTTGCGCGGCGCTATGCGGTCCCCCGCAGGCGGCCCCATTACCACATTGGCGAGATTACGATTGACCGGGAAAGCCGCTCGGTATCACGCAATGGGCGGTTGCTGGATCTGACCGCACGTGAATGGGCCATTATGGAGTTGCTGTCGCGCAATCCCGGCCGGATCTATTCACGCCCGCAGATTGACACGGCCCTGTATGCGCTGGACCAGGATGTGGATAGCAACACGGTTGAGGTTTTCATAAGCCGCCTGCGCAAGAAGGTGGGTAATAAGGTTATCAGGACTGTCCGTGGTCGTGGTTACTGTCTGACCGATGGTGAAACCGTATGAAGAACTGGAGCCTTGCCACCCGGATTGTCAGTGGTGTCCTGAGCATCGTGACGCTCAGCCTGCTGGCCCTCAGTCTTGCCGTCGCGGGGTTCACTCGCTACGAAATAACTGAACGGCTGGACAACTCCCTGCAGGAAGTTTCCGAACGGCTGCAGGCCACCATCGCGACACAGCCCCATGGATCGCGCGATACTGTTGCGTGGGTACCCGATGTCGGGCCACGCACACTTGCCTATCAGGTGGTCGATCAGTCAGGGCATGTCGTGTTGCGCTCACAGAATGCGCCGGTTCGGTCTTTTGTGTCAGATATCCATACCGGGTTTGCCGATATGCCCCGTTTCCGGGTCTATGTTGCGGCGCCGACTGCCACGGCCTACCGTGTCCTGGTAGGGGAGCCTACGTTGCATCGTCGTGGTGCCACGTGGCGCGCAACGGCGATTGCCATCCTGCCAATACTGGTTTTCCTGCCAGTCATCTGGCTGCTGGTGCGCCTGATCGTGCGACGGGCCCTGCGCCCGCTGGACCGTCTGCATGATGAAATGCAATCCCGTGGCAGCGGCAACCTGCGGCCCATCCCGTCGCTTGATCTGCCGGTCGAGCTTGTATCTATCCAGCATGCCGTCAATACCCTCCTGTCGCGACTGGAAACCGCCCTGTCCACCGAGCGGGCCTTTGCCGCCAGCGCCGCGCATGAACTGCGCAACCCGCTGGCTGCCCTGCTGGCGCAGGCGCAGATGCTGGGCCGCATGGTACCTACGGGTTCGGATGCGGTCCGGCGGGTGGAAATCATCGCGGACCGGACCCGCCGGCTGGGACAGACAGTGGAAAAACTACTGCAGTTTTCCCGCGCATCCTCGGGTGTTGCCTTCCGGCGCAACCGCTTCGATCTGCTGACCGTGCTACGTGTCCTGGCTGACGATCTGGACCATAACCCGCGCGACGGGTGCGGCATCATCCTGAATGCAAACGGGATCAGCCACATATTCGTGCATGGTGACATGGATGCGACCGGCATCATGCTGCGTAACCTGCTTGAAAACGCGTTGCTGCATGGGATGGGCAACATGCCGGTGAATGTGACCGTCCTGCCGGATGGTAGCATTGATATCATCAACGATTGCGCGGCCTTGGCACCTGACATACTGGCGCGGCTGACCAATCCGTTCGTGCGCGGTGGAACAGGCACGCGCGGCAGCGGCCTCGGTCTGGCCATCGCCAGCAATATCGCCAGGCAGATGGACGCGGCCGTGTGCCTGCGTTCCCCCCTTTCGAAATCAGGCAGGGGGTTTGGCGTCCGCATTACTTTTCCCGTCCCTGACGTGAAGCAGTCACCGGGTGAAGCTTGAGACTGCGCGTTCAGCTTCGCGTCATATGGAACTGATACGCATATTGGCATGATACAGGAAACGTCCCCGGACCATATGCGCTATGATGTGCCGACAGTCCTTTTCCACTGGAGTTGTGCGGCACTCATCGTGCTTCAGTTCATAAGCGCGAATATATGGAACCTGTTTCGCCACTCGCTGCATCACCAACTTGTGGTTACCCACCTGACAGCTGGAATGGTGCTGAGCGTTTTGTTGCCCTTGCGCATCGCGTGGCGGATTGGGTGGGGGCGGCGCATATCGGCGTCAGACCGCAGGATGGATGCTGTTGCAGCCCGAAGCGTTGAGTACAGCCTGTACGGACTGACCATGATGGAAATCTGCCTTGGGTATCTGTGGCGATGGGGAAACGGACAGGCCATGAGTTTCCTGTCCGTGCAGATCATGCCTCCGTTTGGGAAATTTTCGACACGGATCGTGGGCCTGCTGCATGAACTACATATGTGGAATGGCTGGCTGATCATGTTGCTTGCTACCGGTCATGCACTGGCAGCGTGTTTTCATTACTTCATCCGTCGCGACAATGTTTTGAAGCGCATGCTCATTACAAGGAACATATTCAATGAACGTAATTGATAAGGGCATGTCTGAATCGGGAGAGGTGCATGCGACAACCCGTCTGGGCTGGCTCCGGGCCTCCGTTCTTGGGGCGAATGATGGCATCCTGTCCACTTCCAGCCTTATTATTGGTGTTGCAAGTGCCCATACCTCCCAGGCTGGAATCCTGCTGGCTGGTATATCCAGTCTGATGGCTGGCGCCATGTCCATGGCTGCGGGAGAATATGTGTCTGTCAGTTCTCAGGCAGATTCAGAAAAGGCAGATCTGATCCGCGAAAAAAAGGAACTGAGTCGTAACTGGGATTGGGAAGTCAATGAACTGGCAAGCATATATCGTCAGCGTGGGCTTGACGATCTTCTGGCGCATCAGGTTGCCATTGCATTGATGAAACATGATGCGCTGGGTGCCCATGCCCGCGACGAACTTGGTATTTCCGAGGTAACGGCAGCGCGTCCGGTACAGGCTGCCCTGGCATCCGCATGTGCATTTGCACTTGGCGCCATACTGCCCGTGCTTACGGCCGTACTATCACCTTTCAGGCTGGTGTCATGGAGTGTCTCTGTCGTTTCTCTGATCTGTCTTGCGATTCTGGGAACTGTCGGAGCACTGGCGGGAGGTACGGCGCCTTGGCGTCCTGCATTGCGAGTGATATTCTGGGGTCTTATGGCTATGGTGATTACCGCAACTATTGGAAATATATTCAATAATTAAAAATATATATTTTTATTCTGTTAAGCGTATGATGGCGGGCCTTCGGGCTGCACATGAGGATAAACGGACAGGTAATGCTCCAACCATTGACTTGATGCAGCACTTGACGGGCATTGGCTGGCCTATTTGCAACGGGATAGGGCGGCTTTATCTGCGCTAATATCCGTCTTGCGGAATGCATCACGACACGTGATGGGGCCAAGATGAGACAATTCTGTTGAAAAGGTCGCTTGCTGTATCGGGCAGATAGGGTCTTGTAAAAAGCTTGATGCTTCTTTTCTCGTTCATGCGGTCTTCGGGAGGGCGCTGACTGCCGCTATTTTAAAGATTAAAGCGGATCAGAAAGCAATGCCTTGGTGCTGAGCAACACCACTTCTGGTTCGGAGGGGGATTTATTGATGGCATATATGAAGTCTTCAGGCGTATGCAGAAAAGAATTTTAGAGGAACATACATTTAAACTCGCTTTCTTCTCAAATTGCGATTGTCGTAATTTGAGAAGAAATCCTGTCCCGCAACCAAGTCTCATTTAATATTATCAGCATGTTAATGCGTCTGGAAGGGTGGCTTTCTGCGTTTGGAACACCCGCGCAGGATGCAAATGGGAGTGAAACTCCAGTGTATCGCACTCCTATCAGGCCGCCGAGGGGGCCGCCCTGTGGGCCGATCTGGCTCAGCGGGCCATGTCTACGCATTTTCCGGTCACGGATGGGTATTGTGTGATTGGTGATTTCGCCTCGTTGCCGGGATGCCCTATGTCGCCGAAGGAGGTGACGCCCGGCCTGAATATGGGATGTCAGCGTGCGGGATTCCGTGCAGTTGGGCGTGTCGTGGTCATCCGATCCCTGCTACAGGCCGGCTTCTCCCATAAAAACCGAGACAATCTTGCGATAGGTCCGCTGCACGAAGCTGGTGGCGGTGGCATGTATGCGGACCATTCCCTTTATGCGCCGCCTGGCCGGTGGCAGCGGCCCGTCGGGCAGGATAATAACCTGATAGACCGCTTCTTCCGGCACGATCCTGTGGCTGCTCTCGTCCCGGTGTGCCTTGATATGTCCGCCATAAAGGGAGGCCTGTTCCAGCGCATCGATTTCAGGGACTGATGCAACCGAAATCGACTGTACATGCCCCGTTATCCGCTTGGCACCAGGGCTGTTGGCCAGAAAACTGGCCTTTGCTCCGGGCTGTATGAAGCTGATGTCCGTTTCATACACATATGCTTCAATGGCAGTGTGGTCGTCTGTTATGATTGATCCGATATACTCATGCTGTTTCAGTGTATCACCGACATGGATTTCCGGTGGAACATCTACCAGCATGCCGGCAAAGGGAGCGGTGAGGGTCAACTGTCTTATCGCGGCTTCAGCCCGTAGGCGCTCGGCTGTTTCCTGCTCGATCTTGTCGCGCGTATCATCAAGCGAGGCTGTATCTTCCACGCCAAACATCCGTTCTGACAGCGTGGCGTCCAGCGTTGCCAGTCGTGCAATTGATACGGCACGGTCATGGTCAAGCTGGGGGGAACGGAGTTCGGCCACGGTCTCGCCTGCCCGTACCATGCTGCCTGTCGGGAGAAGGCGTACCACCTGGCCGGGATCCTGCGTGTAAAGCATGCTCTGCCCTTCTGCCCGCAATACGGCAGGCGCACGAACAGAGTGACTCCATGGCAGTACAAGGAATGCAAGCAGTATGGCAAAAACGGCGCCCGTAACATGCACGCGGCGACTAGCTGGCGCATACAGGGCCTGGCGTGCCCATTGTGCCAGTTCTCTCATGATAGGGCGGGCAACAAAGAACCAGATTTCAATTCCCATCAGAATCACGCCCAGCGCGGGAAAAACCGCATGATAGACAACCAGTGCAATACCGGTGAACAGGAAAAAACGATAAAGCCATGTTGCCATGCTGTAGCCGGTCAGCATGAGCCCCCGGTATGCGGGAAAGACCTCGGGCGGGGGTGTATCCATGCCAAACAGGAATTTTCGGGTGCGCCAGCGTGTCCACGCAAAGGCGCGTTCCTGCAAGTTGGGAATCCCCATAAGGTCGGAGAGAATATAATACCCGTCAAACCGCATCAGCGGGCTAAGATTGACAGACAGGGTAAGGATCCATGTCGAACTGCTTAACGTAAACAGGCTATCACGGAATGGGCCATCGGGCACGATGCTCCAGAGAATGGTGGCCAGGGTGGCCAACATGATTTCTGCCACCATCCCGGCGCAGTCGATAACCAGCCGGTCACGCGCACGGACCAGTCGCCATGCATCGGTTGTATCGGTCCATAAAACGGGGCACAGGACCAGAAAGGCGACCCCCATTGCGGGTACCCGACAGCCAAAATGTCGTGCCGCGATACCATGTCCCAGTTCATGCACCACTTTGCTGCATGTCAGCGCCATAGCAATGCCGATCGCACCTTGCGGGGTGATGAGATGCATGAACCCCGTGGCATAAAGGCTCCATTGCTGCACGACCAGGATCAGCGCCAGCCCTACCGCCAGTACAAGGCCAGTACAGAACTGACGGGTAAAAAGCCAGTTCGTTAACGGCGCGCAGCGTTTGAGGACAGGATCGGGATTGCATAACCGTACCCGCAGGAAAAGGTAATGATGCAGGATCCATGATAACAATGGTGGCTTGCGCGCCTGCCGGGCCAGCAGGGCACTGTCTGCACTGGTCTGGGCAGTGGTCAGCCCGGCCTGCCGCAGAAAGGCGGCAAAGGCCGTGACATCGGCAGGCTGCGCATCAAACGTGGTCTGCTCACGCACGACGCGGGCAATCGTGTCGGGGTCAGCCAGGTCCCAGCGCTGCAGGATTTCCATTTCCATGCTGCCAAGGCGGACGTAACGGTGGCGGGCAGGGTCATAAAGCGTCCATGTCGGCGCGCCGGTCACAACAGGGCCAGGCAACAGTTCCAGGTCATCACGCAGGGCAGGCCAGGGGGCGGGCGCATTCATGCGTCGCCTTCCGGGCCAGCTAAAAGGAAAGCCATTGCCGTACTATGCCCAGTGGTTTGCGCAGGGCCCACAGCACCAGCAGGTGCCGCGGGCCGTAGATGCGCGCGGTACCACGCAGTCCAAGGCGGATGTCGCTGTCCAGATCGGCACGCAGGGTATAGGCCAGCGTGCCCGCGGGGGTAGGTGTGCTTGCGTAGGAGGTAAAGACCAGATGCCCTTCTGCCGGATGATCGGGGTGCACATTGTCAAAAAAACGCACACGCGCATCGGTGGCGAAATGTGCGACCTCGGTTGCTGGCAGGCGGATCTCGATCCGGCGGGACAGGGCAGGGGCCACCATGAGGATACGCTCGCCCGCTTCCACCGGGCGGCCTATCCATTCGGAAGGATCGTTATAAAGCGCTAGCCCGTCTATCGGGGCGGTCAGGGTGGCACGGTGCAGCAGTTCGCTCTGGTAACGCATCTGGGCCGCTTCCTCATCAATGCGGCCCTTGAGTTCACCCGCCTGCGCGCGGGCCTTGGCATCAAGCATGCCTGCCTGAATGGCTTCATCGTACTGGGTGCGGGCCACTTCCAGCGCCTTGCGGGCCACCTGATACTGGCTTTCAAGCTGCGCGCGCTCCAGTTCCACCAGCGGTGTACCAGCCTTCACCGCTGTATTGGGAGCGACATCAAGCTGGTGGACGATACCGGCGAATGGCGCGCGTACGAAAGTGGGAGCAACCGGCACAACTTCAGCCGGGGCCAGAACCCATGAATGGACCGGGTAGAACGCCACCAGCACGGCAGCCGCCAGTACGGCGCCGATGCGTCTGCGCATCCGTGTATCACGTGGCTTGGGAGGTTGAGAGGCGATAAGCTGCCGACTTTCCGCATACTCGCCGCCAATCATGCACAGGGCCTGGATGTCGGGCTGTGTCCATGCATCCGCTCGTGCAACGAGCAGTGTGCCCACGCGGCCATGCCGTCCGAGCAGCGGAATGAGCACGGCGTGGGGAGCCATCCATTGCACCCATTCATCGCGCAGTGCGGCAGGCAGGGTCGCCGTGTCAAGCTCCCTGGCCTCGGCCTGTGGCGTGATGCTCTCGAATACCCGGTTTAGCCAGCGCACATAGGGGGCTGCAGAATCGAACACCGCCGTGCCAGATATGGCGGCAATCCCTGCCTTATCCGTGCGGTAAAGGGCAGCCTGCTGGTAGGGAAGGAGATTATGGCTTTCGTTGACCAGCACGAAATCCAGTTCATCGGACGGGCAGGTCCGCAGGCGTTCGCATAAATGCACAAGGGCTGACAGCCGCAGCAATGCAGCCTGCCGGCCCTGCTGCATGCGCACGGGATCAGGCGAGGGGGAGGTCATGGTCCGTCAGCCGCACGCCCTCATTGACCAAACTGGGCTTCTCCTGTCATGCCCGGTAGCAGGTCAGGGGCCGGACGCGTCAGTTTGCCATAGACCTTGATGGTCTTGCTGACGGGGTCCACCTTGCCTGAAATGCGGCTGACGGTTGCGGGGTAAGTGGCATCCGTCTCCAGTATATGGACCTTGAACGGTGTACCGGGCTGCAGATGGCGCAGTTCCATGGATGAGACGATCATGGACAGTTCAAGCGAGGTATCATCCAGTATTTCCAGCATGGGGGTCCCGGCTGAAAGATACTGGTAATTATGCACCATGGTATTGGAGACACGCCCGTCAAACGGGGCCTCGATCACGCACTGGGCCACAACGGCGGTGGCCATTTCCAGGTCCGCATTGGCCGCGCGTTCATCGGCTGCGGCCGAGCGCAGGTCCGATACACTCCATTGCCCCAGCGCCTTCATCTTGTTCTGTACATCAAGCAGGCCACGGCGCTTGATGTATTCGGCATGGGCATGGGCAAGGGTTGCTTTCTGCTGGCCACAGCGGAACTCGGCCAGGATGTCGCCCTTGTGAAAATGGTCACCGTCGCGCAAAGGAAATTTTTCAAGCTGGCCCGACATGCTGGCGCTGATCTGCGCACTCATGGGGGCGGTTACCTGTACGCTGGGGGTATGGACCGCCGTGCTGTCCGGCTCCGGCATGGGGGGAATATCAGGCTGCTGGACAGGTGCCGTGGCGGTCGATGTGATGTCAGCGTGTGCGAGCGGTTGTGCTGTCTGGGCCAGGAGTGTGCCGGGCACAAGGCCAAGCGACAGTGCGGAGATAAACGAATATATGCGCATATATGCAACCGGCCTTCCGGAATAAAGGCGCCACTACCGCCCGGGGCGATGGAGCTTTATAACATTACTTATTAATAACAATTTACAAAATGGCAGATCAGCCGGGTGTAGCGGCAGGCTGTGCCGTATCCGTCTGCGCGACAGGCGTGGAAGGCGGCGCAGCCTGCGGCACCGGCACCGCGACAGGTGTCGTGCTGTTGCCTGCATCCGGTTTCTTTACATTATCGGGCAGCGTCAGGTCAGGCAGGCGGCCGTTTTCCCACAGGGCAATGGAATGCTCGACCTGCGCCGTCAGATGCTTGAGGTCCTGAATATCGGCATTGGCGGGCACAAGGTCCACGCCGATGGAGGCATACAGGTTGGCCAGCGCCTGATGGGTATGGGCAAGGCTGCGGCTGTATTCAAGCTGGCCGAGCAGGGCCGCCATCTGGTGGCGTACGCGATTGGCCTCGGACTGTGCGCCCGCTGCGGAAGCGGAGACGGCAAGCTGCTCCATCTGCAGGCTTACATCGTTGATCTGTCGCGAGGATTTGAGAAAATCCACTGCCGTGACGTATTTCTGCGCGCTCAGGTTGATCTGGGCCAGAATGGCGACACTCAGCGCAAGGCGGCGCATTTCCGAGAGTTTGACATTGCCCTTGGCCACGGCGATGGCACGCGGCCCCTGGATCATGTTGATCAGGTTGACAGTCGCCCGGACCCCGATCTGCCCCCAGATGTGGTGATAGAGCAGGGCATTCGAATCAAAGTTGCCGTTGCCGATGGCGCCAATGCCAGGCATCATCTTCAGGATTTCCTTGTAGACATCCTGCCGGTCAACTTTCTGCTGGTACACTTCCATGCGCAGTTCAGGGCGCATGACCAGTCCCATGCGCTCGAGTGTGGGGATGTCGAGGTTGCCCAGCGGCTGCACATCCTGCGGGTGGGTGGCAAGGTTGAGCTTTTCATCCTGCGGCACGTTGATGAGTGAGGCGAGCTGGATCTGCGCGCCGACCAGTTCATCCTTGATGCGCCGCATCTCACCCAGGATCTGGATGATGTTCTGCTGGTAATCAAGCAGCGTAAGGGGGGACTGAAGGTGTGCGTTACCCGCATCCTGCGATGCCGCCAGCATGGTTTCCGCATCGTGAATGATGGGGTCAAGGCGGGGCAGCATGACCTGGGCTGCAGCGGCTTCCCAGTAATTGGTGGTCACGGCCTTGACCAGATCATTGATGGCGCGCCTGCGGCGCTCGACGGCAATCAGGGCACGGAAAGCCTGCTGGCGGGCGGAGAAATAGCTGATGCCCGCATCCATGGCGTTCCATGAAAAGCTGATGTCGCCGCTGCCATGGCTTGGCATTTCGGAATAAGAATAATCCAGCGAACGCTGGTTGCTGAATTCGTCAATACTTTCAGCAGCATTGTTATTGCTTCTGTCTGTATAGCCCGCATCGGCCGCAAGGTGCGGCAGCATCTGCATAAGCGCCAGGTCAAGCTGCTTTTCCTGCTGGTTGATCTCAAGCTTGGCGACCTGTGAATCATAGTTGAACTTGAGCGCGCGCGCGATGGCGGTGCCAAGTGTCAGGTCACCATCGAGCGGCAGATAACGCGCCTCGATCGTGGCGTGATCGGCATCCGCACGCTTTATGTGATCAGCCAGCGGCATGGGCTTGGGCCGCATGCCACATCCCGCCAGCAGCATGACTGTCGAAAGCGCAGCGCAGGAGACCAGACGTATTTTGCCACGGGTAAGCTGATGCGTCACAGGATTTACCATGAATTTCCGGGTTGTGTTCAGGTCGGCAAGAAAAATTTTAACACAAGCTGGCGTGAACGGGCTTGTGGTTACCTGATTATAGGGAGCTGTATAGATCTATACAGAGACATATAGAGCTATATATAAGTATGGTTTGGGAATATCCGCCTATTTTGCAGTTACGCCGCGCCCGATACCGAGCACGGCATGGTAGTTATGGTGCGGACACATTTCTGTCAACTTCATTCGTTGTAACACGAGAAAAAAAAATGTAGATGGAATGTGGTAATTGGAAATGCAGTCGTAGCGCCCTGCCGAGTGGCAATGATTCATATCATGGAAACCATAATCTGGTATTCCTAAACAAATTGTTGATAAAAGTGGATTTTTCATGCGTCTGATTCTTGAGCAGAGATATCTCTTTGATGGCAGCGTGGCGCATGTCTCCCATCACCACGGGGCGGACAGGTACCACCACGAGAATCAGGGCGAAAACGCTCATGATGCCCCTGTTGTGGATGAATCCGTTGGTTCCCTGCCGGATTTACCTGCAACCACTGGTACAGGTCGGTCGGTGCATGAGCGTGATGGTAGTAAAAAAGATAATTTTACCGATATCGTTTTTGTCGATTCCCGGGTAAGCGACTGGCGCGAACTTACGGCCACACTGGGCGATAACGTGGGCGTGGTTGTGGTGGACAATACGCGTAATGGCATGTCCGTCGTCTCGCGCGTGCTGTCGCACCAGCAGAACCTCAGCAGTGTCAGCTTCCTTACCTACGGGCAGGCAGGCCAGATCGAGCTAGGCAGCACGACTATCAATGCCGCCACCCTCATGGCGGACATTACGCAGGTTGCCCAGTGGGGCGATGCGCTGGGCACGAAGGGGCAGATCCTGTTCTGGGGCTGCGACGTGGGGCAGGGCGCGGCCGGGCAGGCGCTGGTCGAAGACCTGCATACCCTGACGGGCGCGGGGGTCGCCGCCTCGACCGATGCCACGGGCCTGGGAGCGTTGGGGGGTGACTGGACACTGGAGCGCACGGCCGGACTGGACGGCAATGCGGTGGATACGCCGTTCTCCGCCACGGCCGAGGCCGGTTATGACAGCGTGCTTGACAGCCCGACGGCCACGGTCACCATTGCAAATGCGGGCGACACCAGCAATTTGCTGGGCAATGCGTTTTCCCAGACCATCACCTTTGCCAACAATGCACAGAATGGCGTGGGCTACGCGCCCTTTGTCGAGATATTCGCCCCGACCAACACAGCGCAGCAGGATACACCGCTTACCTCTGTAACGTATCTGGGACAAAGCCTGTCCACCAAGGCTGTTACGCTGGTTGATGTTGATGGCAAGATCGGGGCCTACAACCCATACAGCAGTGGCACGGATGGCAAGCCGCAGTTCGTGACGGCGCCTGCGGGCTTCAAGGCGGGCGATACCATGTATGTGGTTTCCCTGCCGTTTGGCAGTTACACACCAAACCAGCCGACCCTCACGCTTACGGCGAATTTTGCCAATCACACGGTCGAGTCCGTCGATGCGCCCACAGGCGCGGGCGCGCCCATTACCATCGCTGCGGCCGGTGGCTACCAGTATGGCGCCGATGCGCTCAACAACCCTGGCACTGACCCGACCATTCAGGGTGCTGCCGTAACCAACACCATTGACCAGAATATCGTGCAGGTGACCGCCGGTATCATCACTTCGCCGCGTGGCGAGGATGAAGTGCCCACCGGCCCGGATTATCCCGCCACCTACCAGGTGACCGTCACCCCTGCCGAAGTGACGCAGGCCAACGCCATCAAGGACATGACGCTCAATGTCACCCTGCCTGACAGCGTCAATTACAACAACAGCCCCATTACCCTGACCGGGGCCGATGGCTCGACCATCAGCGGCACGGCCACCTATGTGCCGCCCGCTGACGGCTCAAAGGAAGGCGGGTCGGTCAAGGTTACGCTAGATAGCGTGGCCTACAGTGAAAGTGCGCCCTACAAGATTGATATTCCGGTCTATGTTGGCCAGACGGATGCGGCCGGAAATTCTATCCTCAATTCTTCTGGCGGCACGACATCGCTCACCACCATTTCGGGTGCCACCATATCCTATACCGGCAACTGGACTCCGCCCGTTTCGGACGGGCAGACAGCCACGCCCGTCGCGCTGGACGAAACGGTGGACACATCGCCCACCACGTTCCAGGCCAAGGCCTTCGCGGTGCAGGAGACGGATACGATCACGAATGCGGATGGCAGTGCTGCCAGCCTGCCTGCAGGGCAGGTCATGCCCGGCGATACCATTACGCATGACATCCATATCGAGAATTCGGATTACTATTCCAGCACCGGCATGGTGGTCACCACCACGCTGAGCGATGGCCAGGCCCTGCAGCCGGGCACGAACCCCACCTTTACCTATACCGATGCCACCGGCACGTCCCATACCGTGCAACTGGGCAGTGACTACTGGTCGGCCACGCCGGGTGATAACGGGCAGACCGTGGTGAAAATGAATATCGCCCAGTACCTGGCTGACAATAACCTGCCCGCCATGGGTGCGGGCAAGCAGGGCACGATCAGTTATGCCAGCACGGTGAGCGATAATTATAGCGCCACGAATACCCCGGTGACCGAAGGCGATACGATCGGCAGCCAGGTCAGTGTCAGCGCGCTGGCAACAGGCCCCGATGGCACGATCTCGCAGGTGCAGGACGATTCAGGCAGTACGCTTTCCGTGCCCGAGGGTTCGACGGGGCTGAAGATCGTGGCCATCAATGGTGTTGCCGTAGAGGGCACGGATACGCCTGTCATCCACGCGGGTGACAAGGTGACCTACGAGGCAACCTACACCCTCCAGACCGGCACCTATACTGACCTGAACCTTTCATCCTACCTGCCCTTGCCGCTCTATGACACGAGCAACCCCACGGGTAACGGTGATTCCGCTTTCACGGCTGCCCCCAGCACGGACCTAACCCAACAGGCGGCCGGCACCTACAGCGTGGTGAGCGTGCCAAACGGTGTCGATCCGAAGCAGGTCACGGTCTCGACGCAGTCCGCGACCAACAGCATCAGCTTCGATATGGGCAACAGCGACACGCTTGCCACCAGTGATGCTGGCAAGCAGGTGGCCATGCTGTTTACCCTCAAGGCGACATCAAGCCCCTTTGCCGATGGCCTGAGCCTGACCAGTCAGGAGCAGTCCACCCTGACCAATGGGCAGAATGCCCAGACGGCCCAGTCTACCCTGCAGTCAATTACGGTTGCCGAGCCTGCGGCCGAGATCAAGACCGGCGTGGTATCGGTCATGAATGGCACCAGCGCCGATAAATCCGTCACCTATGCGCCCCAGACAACGGGTGAGGGAACGGATACCGATCCCACCACCACCTTCAACGCGGCGGGGTCGGATGGCGGCGCCTATACATCGGTGCCCGCCAATGGCGTGAGCGGCCTTGGCGCGGTCAATGACCTCAATGCCACGGGGGCCGAGGGGGGCGACACCGTGCGCATCGCCTCCACGGTAGAAAATACCGGCTCGGCCGGTATGTACGACCTGACGGTATCGGGCACCCTGCCTGCCGGGTTCTCTACAGCGGATGTCAGGAATTTCCAGATCACGCGCCCCGATGGCACGATAGTCTATTCCTCGGCGGCGGATGCCTCGACCGCTGCCAGCAGCTATTTCACCACGGGCGGGCTGAGCATACCGGCCACATCGGCAACCGCTGCGGTTCTGGCCCAGGGGCAGGACCTGACCATTACCTATGACCTGGCCCTGCCAACCGGCCAGAACCTTGGCGATACGCTGGTGGCCAACGCAACGGTAGTGAACTTTGGCAACAGCCCCAGCGCGGTCGGGCAGGGCGACGGGTTCGTGACCAATGGCGTGCCGCTTGGCGGGCAGGCCTCGGACCTGACCGATCCGGCAAGCGTCACCCTGCAGACGCCCACCATCAGCAAGACCATTAGCGCATCCAACCTGCCTGCAAATGACGGCGTGGATGCAGCAACCTCCAGCGGCACCATTGTCAGTGGGGAGACGCGGACCACCACCATTACCGTAAATGTGCCCGAAGGCACGCTCACCAATGGCAACGGCGATGTGACGGTGGTGGAAACCCTGCCTGCGGGCATGGACTATGCCGGGGGTTTTGTCGCCACCCTGACCGGCGCGAGCGCCTCGAGCGTCGATGCCAGCGGCAACCTGCCCGCGCCCACGCCGGTCAGGAACGCCGATGGCACCACTACCCTGACCTTTGACCTTGGCAAGACGGTTACCAATTCCAGTTCCACGCCCGGTACCATAACGCTGGCCTATAACGGTTATTATGGCGAGAACAATGCACCTGCCGATGCCGCCACGATCACGTCATCGGCGGTGCTGAACTACAGCGTGCATGATGACACGGCCACCGTGGCAGAGCAGGCCGGCCCCGCCGACGTGACCGTAACCGAGCGCAAGCCCTCCCTCACCGAAACCATCACCGACGATACGAAAGGCCAGGCGCTGTACAGTGGCCAGCAGGTGACCTATACCCTGAAGCTGAGCAATAACGGTCATGTCACGGCCTATGACATCGATCATGCCATTACGCTGCCTTCGGACCTGACGGGCGTTACCATTACGGGCGGGGGGCAGACCATCACTGTGGCCGCGGGCCAGACATCCGTTGCCCTGTCCACGCTTGCCTCTCTTGCCCCCACCGATGCACCGGTCACCTATACCATTACCGGCACGGTTGCCTCCGACCTGCCGGCGGGCACGAAGCTTGCGGTAACGGACGACTACACTTGGCATTCGGCGCCCAAGAGCAACGAATTCATGCCGCCATCGGGTAGCCCGTCCGGATCGGGGGATGCGCCGGTGACACCGCAGGACGTGCCTGAAGCGTTCAATCACACGGTCGGCGATGCGCCGGCGGTTGGCAATTTCACGTCCGTGCTTGACATCGTGGGTGAGAATAACGGCACCACCAGCGGCATTTCCCCCACTACTCCTGTTACTGCGGCTGATACCGTACCCGGAGACCGGGTGACCCTGCAGGGCGAGGTCTCGATCCCCGAGGGGCAGAATCAGGATGTGACGCTGACCCTCAAGGTGCCGGACAACGTGCAGCTTGACCCCACATCGCTGCGCCTGCTGCTGGCCAGCCCGAACGGCGAAATCACCTCATCCGGCATTGGCAGTGCCACGCAGTTTACGGAAGGGACGACACCAGCCCTGACCGTGCAGGGTGGTGGCAATACCTTCACGCTTACGGATGCGGCAGAGGCTGCGCTTAACGGTACCGGTGCGTCCATAACCGGCGTGACAACGGATTCTTCCGGGCAGACCGTGCTCACCATCAATCTTGGCACGGTCACCAACAATGACCAGTCATCCGTTCCCAACTACGCCATCATTCAGGTGGCGGGCACGGTGCTCAATACCACGGCCAATCAGGATGGTAAGACCCTTCCCTTTAGCGAGAGCCTGACGGCCAGCACGTCGCCAACACCCGCATCACCCATCTCCACCCCTGCATCCACCGTAAGCGAAACGGTCAGGGAGCCTGACGTTAAGCTGGACAAGGCGGTGACCGCGATCGATTACACCAATGATACCGTCACCTTTACCGATACCCTGACCAATAACGGCGATGCCGCGGCCTATGATGTCGCCCTCAATGATCCGCTTGTGGCAGGGCAGGAATCCGTTGATGGCGCAGTTGCGGCCTCGGGCGCGGGCACGGTGGACACCACGATCAATGCCAGTGGTAACGTGGCGGTAGCCGATGCAAACGGCGTGACCACCAACGGCCTGACGCTGGCCGCTCATGCCAGCGAGACCGTGACCTATACGGTCAAGCTGTCCGACCTGACAAAGGGGCTGGCGCAGACCACGACCAGTGTGACGTGGGAATCGCTGGCCGGGGCAACGCCCGCCACTTCGGGCGGAACGGCGCAGAGCCGCGATGGCTCGGCCGGGCAGGAAGGTACGGCTGGTACCAACAGCGCCGATACCTATGAGCGCTCGGTCACGATGGGGCTTGGCACCCTGTCGGGCCAGATCTGGCAGGCGCTGGGCAATACGCCCGGCATCTATGACAGCGCCATCGATACCCCACTGGGCGGCGTGGGTGTTACGGTTGCCGCGCGCGGGTCGGACGGCACCTATGCCACCGGCCTTGTGCAGACCGGCATCCAGACCGATGCCAATGGCAACTACGCGGCGCTGGTGCCCATCTATGGCACGCCCACGTCCTCCATTGCGGAAATTACCGTGCCGACCAAGGGGGGAGCGGATGGGCTGCCTGCAAGCGAGACGGAGGTCTACAACCACGATGGCGCGGCAACATCTGCCATAACCGCCGTCAGTCCCGATGCGGATTCAGCCAATGGCATGGGCGCAACCCATGCCGACCTGGCCTATGAACTGCCGGACACCGCGCCCACCATAACAGGCTGGCAGGACATCACGCCCCACGTCACCACCGCTGGCGCCGCCACGGCAATCGGCGATGGCGCGGTAACGGTGGATGACCACGAACTTGATACGCTGACCACGAAGGAAAGCGGTACCTACACCTATGCCGGTACCATGCTGACGGTGCAGCGCTACGTTGATGGCAAGGCAGCCGCCTCGGCAACCGACAGCTTTGGTGCGCTGGCAGGCAGCGGCGTGACCATGGTGGGCGGGCAGGTGAGCGTGAACGGCACCGCAATCGGCACTTATACCGACAAGGGGGGCGTGCTGCAGTTCACGTTCAATGCATCCGCCACCAAGGCCGGCATTGCAACACTGGCGCAGGACCTGACCTATACCTACACGCCCACGGCTACCGACCCGGCAACACAGCTTGATGTCACGCTGGGGGCCACGTTCTCCGATGGCAATACCAGCCTTGCGGGTCAGCAGGTCACCACTGGCGCACAGGGCACGGGGGGCGTGCAGACCAGTGCGCCCATGTTCACGCATGTGAGTGTTGGCGGCACCACCTTTGCCACCACCTTTGCCGAGCCCAATGATACCCCGGCTGCGGCATCGGCTACCGCACTCGGCTCCTATGTCTCGGTAGAAGATGCCTCGGGCACGGGCACGGAATCGATCCAGAAAGTGACGGTACAGATCGGCTCTGCCACAGCGCAGGACGTGCTGGCCGCCACTACGGCGGGCGGCATTACGGCGAGCATGGACAGCGCAACCGGTACCCTGACACTGACCGCAGGCACCGCCACCACGCTCAAGAACTGGCAGAGTACGCTCGCCAGCCTGAAATATTACGACAGTTCCGATACGCCCATCGAGGGCACGCGCAATGTGAGCATATCCGTCTATGAAAACGGGGCGAACACGCCCATCGTCACCAATGGCACGATTGCGGTCACCGCAGCCAATGACTCCCCGGTCCTTGATCCCTCGGCCCCGGTTTCCCTTAATGATGCGCAGGAGGACTCCCTCCCGCCGCAGGGCGCGGTGGGCACAGCGGTTTCGCAGCTGGCAGGTTATGCAGGGGCAACAGGTGGCGCGGGCAACGTGACCGACCCTGATGGCGCGGGTCTTACCGGCCAGAGTGTCGCAGGCGCTACTTCGCTGCCCGGCATTGCCATTACCAGCGCCGACACCACCCACGGCATATGGTGGTACACCACCGATAACGGCAAGACATGGACCGAATTCGCCGGTAGCGGCGCAGGCAGTGCGGTCGGCGGTGGCAATGCCCTGCACCTGATCGATAACGGGCAGACGCGGGTCTATTTCCAGTCCACCGACCCGAACTGGAACGGCAAGGTCAATGATGCCCTGACCTTCCGCGCATGGGATCAGTTTGATGGCGCGGCCAATGGCAGCATCTCCGCGCTGCCGACTACGGCAGGGCTGGGTACGGGCGTTAATACGCCTGGTTCCGCATATTCATCAGCCGCGGATAGCGTTGCGCTGATGGATGACAACGTGAATGACGCGCCGAATGTTGTGGCCGACAACAGCGACCCGACTGCAACCCCGGTCATGGGGAACCAGGCCGCCTCGTGGAAAGTGACGGAAGATACGCCAAAGGCAGAGAGCGTGCAGGAGCTGTTTGGCAGCTACTTCTCCGACCGGACCGACCAGCAGCAGAGTACCGCCAACCCCGATGGTTCCACCGCCAACACCATGGCGGGCGTGGCTGTGGTGGGCTACACGCCCTCGGCTGCGGGCACATGGTCGTATTCGACCGATGGGGGCGGGACATGGACGCCGCTTCCGGCGTCCGTTTCCACCACGAATGCGCTTGTGCTGTCGAAGGATGCCCAGCTGCAGTTTACGCCTGCGGCCAACTATAACGGCCAGCCTGTCAGTGGCGATGACCTCAAGGTCGTGCTGATCGACAGTTCGGACGCCGCATCGGGCAGCCCGGCCCTTGTGGGGGCGAACGGGCAGGCCCTGACCACGGCGGATGACACGCCGCTGACCGGTGCCGCGCTGGATTCCGGCACGATGGCGGTTGCGGGCGCCGATGTTTCGACCCGTGGCGGGCAGACCGCGCTCAGTGTGGGTACGGTTGACCTGTCCACGGCGGTCACACCGGTCAATGACCCGCCCACCATGGCGGCAGGCCCCTATGTGCTGCCTGATGTCACCTCGAACGGTGCTGATGGCGCCAATACGGGCGCCACGATTGCAGGCCTGTATCCGGACAGTACGGTGCAGGACGGGACCGACGCGCGGCAGGGCGCGGCTGACCCCACCGGGTCCACCGCCGACCATCTGGCTGGCGTGGCCATTACCGGCAATACGGCCAATCCCGCGACCGAGGGCACGTGGCAGTATTCCACCGATGGCGGCAGGACGTGGACGGACGTGCCCGCCAATGTTTCAGGCAGCGATGCCGTGGTGCTTGGCGATCAGGCCAGGGTGCGCTTTGACCCCATGCCGAACTTTACCGGCACGCCGGGCGGGCTGACCACGCAGGTTGTCGAGACTTCGGCCGACGTGCCGCTGACCGGCACCAGCAACGGCGTTGCCACCAGTGTTACGGGGCAGGCGCTTGCTGGCACTGCCACGGCGCTGACGGGCGTGGACATAACCCAGATGCAGCATGACCACCCCAACGGGTCGGTCAGCACCAACAGCCAGCCGCTTGATGTCACGGTCAACCCGGACGTGCATACGGCGGTAACCATTCCGCCCGGGCAGGAAGACCAGCCTGGCCCGAAGGAAACGGTCTCGCAACTGTTTACCACCACCGACCCGAATGGTGTTGGCGGCGTTGCCATTACCGGCAATGCCACGCCTGCCAGCGAGGGGACATGGATGTATTCCGTACCCGGTGGCACGGCGCAGGCGCTGCCGACCGGTCTTTCGGCCACGAACGCGGTGGTGCTGCCGGGTGATGCGCAGGTGTGGTTCCAGCCCGCGCCGAACTTCAATGGTGACCCGTCGAACATCTCGTTTACGGCAACGGTGGTGGACAATACCGCCGCTCCCGCCTTTACCGGGGCGGATGGCAGGGCTGTGGCGGGTAATGCCATAACCGGCGTGGCAACAGGGGTTGATGTCAGCAACACCGGCGGTGGCACCGCACTTGATGGGGTGCCGGTGCAGGTGAGCACCAGCGTCACGCCGGTCAATGACGCGCCGGACGTTGTGGCCGACAACAGCGATCCGAATGCCCCCCCGGTCATGGGGAACCAGCCCGCCTCGTGGAAAGTGACGGAAGATACGCCAAAGGCAGAGAGCGTGCAGGAGCTGTTTGGCAGCTACTTCTCCGACCGGACCGACCAGCAGCAGAGTACCGCCAACCCCGATGGTTCCACCGCCAACACCATGGCGGGCGTGGCGGTGGTGGGCTACACGCCCTCGGCTGCGGGCACATGGTCGTATTCGACCGATGGTGGCGGGACATGGACGCCGCTTCCGGCGTCCGTTTCCACCACGAATGCGCTTGTGCTGTCGAAGGATGCCCAGCTGCAGTTTACGCCTGCGGCCAACTATAACGGCCAGCCTGTCAGTGGCGATGACCTCAGGGTCGTGCTGATCGACAGTTCGGACGCCGCATCGGGCAGCCCGGCCCTTGTGGGGGCGAACGGGCAGGCCCTGACCACGGCGGATGACACGCCGCTGACCGGTGCCGCGCTGGATTCCGGCACGATGGCGGTTGCGGGCGCCGATGTTTCGACCCGTGGCGGGCAGACCGCGCTCAGTGTGGGTACGGTTGACCTGTCCACGGCGGTCACACCGGTCAATGACCCGCCCACCATGGCGGCAGGCCCCTATGTGCTGCCTGATGTCACCTCGAACGGTGCTGATGGCGCCAATACAGGCGCCACGATTGCAGGCCTGTATCCGGACAGTACGGTGCAGGACGGGACCGACGCGCGGCAGGGCGCGGCTGACCCCACCGGGTCCACCGCCGACCATCTGGCTGGCGTGGCCATTACCGGCAATACGGCCAATCCCGCGACCGAGGGCACGTGGCAGTATTCCACCGATGGCGGCAAGACGTGGACGGACGTGCCCGCCAATGTTTCGGGCAGCGATGCCGTGGTGCTTGGCGATCAGGCCAGGGTGCGCTTTGACCCCGTGCCGAACTTTACCGGCACGCCGGGCGGGCTGACCACGCAGGTTGTCGAGACTTCGGCCGACGTGCCGCTGACCGGCACCAGCAACGGCGTTGCCACCAGTGTTACGGGGCAGGCGCTTGCTGGCACTGCCACGGCGCTGACGGGCGTGGACATAACCCAGATGCAGCATGACCACCCCAACGGGTCGGTCAGCACCAACAGCCAGCCGCTTGATGTCACGGTCAACCCGGACGTGCATACGGCGGTAACCATTCCGCCCGGGCAGGAAGACCAGCCTGGCCCGAAGGAAACGGTCTCGCAACTGTTTACCACCACCGACCCGAATGGTGTTGGCGGCGTTGCCATTACCGGCAATGCCACGCCTGCCAGCGAGGGGACATGGATGTATTCCGTACCCGGTGGCACGGCGCAGGCGCTGCCGACCGGTCTTTCGGCCACGAACGCGGTGGTGCTGCCGGGTGATGCGCAGGTGTGGTTCCAGCCCGCGCCGAACTTCAATGGTGACCCGTCGAACATCTCGTTTACGGCAACGGTGGTGGACAATACCGCCGCTCCCGCCTTTACCGGGGCGGATGGCAGGGCTGTGGCGGGTAATGCCATAACCGGCGTGGCAACAGGGGTTGATGTCAGCAACACCGGCGGTGGCACCGCACTTGATGGGGTGCCGGTGCAGGTGGGCACCAGCGTCACGCCGGTCAATGACGCGCCGGTTGCCACCGGCAGCGCCACGCTGCCCTCGGCTGATGCCAATAACCAGCAGGTCAGGGGCGATAGGATTTCCAGCCTGTTCGGACCGACTTTCTCCGATCAGGCCGACCAGCAGCGTAGTGCCTCCAATCCCGATGGCTCGGTGCCCGACCACCTGCAGGGCATTGCCATTGTGGGCAATACGGCCAACCCGGCAACGCAGGGTACATGGCAGTATTCAACCAATGGGGGCAGGACATGGCATAATGTCAGCATCTCGGTTTCCGCCACGGCAGCCCTTGTGTTGCCTGCCAACGCGGAACTGCATTTTGCGCCCGTAACAGGCTTTACCGGCACGCCGGGCGGCCTGTCTGCCGCATTGGTCGAGACCAACAGCACGTTGGCCACGGGCACGGCGGCACAGGTGGCAGATGTTTCGGCATTGATGGCCGATGAGACCAGCCATGTTTCGCAGACTACGGTGGCACTGAACACAAATGTGACGCAGCAGGAGGGCAATCCCGCCCTTTCGGGCTCGACCCTCAACAATGACCTCAGTTCCTCTGACCTGCTCAAGACATCAGTGGAGGACGGGTTTGAGAACGAGTTCCAGCGTGGCTTTGGCGTTGCGCACCAGACATGGATACGTGGCACGTCGCTCTACCGGTTTGTGACAACCAACCAGCAATATGATGTCGATGTGCCTGCCGGTGCCTTCAACAGTTCGGATGGAACGGACCTCAACCTGACCATTACGGCACGCCAGGCCGGCGGTGCGCCATTGCCTGACTGGGTCTCGTTCGATGCGGATCGCCGCTGCTTTTCCATGATCGCGCCAGATGATGCCACGGGTTCCATCGACCTGACCCTTATCGGTCGCGATGAATATGGCCATGAGGCGGAAGTTGATGTGCATGTGGTGATCGGAAACGAACATCCAGCATGGGAGATGGCCGATGATCCGTCCATTCCGCAGGCGGTGGACCGCGCGATGCATGTCGTGGAGCAGGACATGAACTGGCTTGCCTTCAACCCCGATTTCCATCGCGGTGGCCATCACGTTGCCGAGCCAGCCCCCGGTAAAAAGGGACTGCGTGCACAGATGCGTCAGATCGGCCAGAGAGCAGCGCATGCACGCAGCCGTGATCTGGTCAATCACTGATTGCCAGGTTGCGCGCATGGTTGGCAACGGAGCGCCAGATACGAACGGGTTTTGTTGGAAAGAAGGATATCGATACTGTTGCACTGAATAGTCCCTAGATTTCTGGACGCCCGAACTCCTAAAAATGAGGACAGGAGGCGTTGATGGGGAAGCCCAATTTCAGTGATGGGTTCAAGCGTGATGCGGTGGCGCAGATTACCGAATGGGGATATGCGCTAGCGGAAGTTTCGCAGCGGCTCCCGGGTAGCACACATTGCCTGTATGCGTGGACGCGGCAACTTGCGAAGGTGGTGCGGCGATACCCGCAAGTTATCGTATTGAGCAGGAGGGTGGCCGAACCGCCGGTTTTGTGCAGCCAACGCATTCAACCAGATGCGTGCATCAGCGTCTTCGAGCCGTCGCGACACAAAGCGTCAAGGCTTTGGGGGACCCATGTAGGTCAAGTGGCAGACGCGCTGCTGTGAATAATCCCGTTCGGTCATCGCCCAGGTCACGGCCTCCTGCCGCAGGCCACGTGTCACGAGCTTTTTTTACCGGCAGCCCCTTCAATGCCGGGATGTCTCCATGATGCTTTTCGCCTGAAGTTACCATGTCCGTTTGATGCTTTCGCAGGGATTTGGTGATCTTGGCCAGCGTAAATCGTGCTTTTTTTATGGTCCGTCTCCAGTGGACAGATCAAACTTTAAATCGAGGGCATTTCAGGAAGTTAAGGTCAAGCACGTCAAGGGGGGACTGCGCGAGACGGATTTTAATAGACGGTTATCTGCCCCCATGGGCTGTTACTCAGACTATACCACCATATCTACACCGTTCCCTGGAACCAGGGAAAAATCACACATTACACGTATCTAGACGATAATGATAAATAAACTTGTTTATTTTTCTAATATATTAAATTATAATTGTAATTAATTCGATATACTTAAGTTATTTTCTGGTTTCTCGCAATAAATATACGTCGGTTAAAGACAGATTTCCTTATCCTGCGATATGTGGATCCAAAGTATATTTTGGACATAACTTTTCAGTAAAATCAATATATTGCATAAAATATGAAATTTATATGAACACATATTATATTGCTGTAATTCGTGATATATTATTCTTAGTAATATGAATGTTGGAAAACTTTCTGGTATCGCGCAAACGTAGGACGTCATCTTGATTAGAATGACTTATCTTCATGGCTGAATGGGTAAAGCGTCAGTCCCGATGGTTTTCGCTATCATCCAAAATCCGGCAGCGGACAGGTTCTGAGGATTCCGATGATCTGTTACAAACTGTCCTTCTGCGTCTGCTTGAACGGGGGGTGACACATATCCAGCATGCCGAATCCTATATTCTGAAATCTGCCCACAACGCTGCTCGTGACGAAAACCGGCGAACACGCTGTCTGCCCTGTAGCCCGTTGCCGGATGAAGGATGGGACAATATTGAGTGCCCAAATCCCTCTCCTGATGAGGTATTCCTGTCGCGTGAGCAGCTTGTGATATTACAGGACGCGATACAGGATCTTGATCCGTCTACGCGCGAGATTTTTCTGCTTCATCGGATCCAGGAACTATCCTATAGCGAGATTTCGCAAAAATTGGGGTATAGCGTCAGTAAAGTGGAAAAGCATATCAGTAAGGCGCTTGCGTTCCTGACAAGTCGCCTGTTGGACTAACTTCAATGATATCAGTTTTGCATGAAACTGCAGCGCGCTGGGTCGCGCGGCTGCAGGCGGATGATTGTTCCGTTCAGGACCGGACTGCCTGTCAGGCGTGGCTGGACGAGCATCCTTCTCACAAACAGGCTTTTTATCTGGTGCAGGCCGTATGGAAGCATAGTAGCGTTGTACCTGCATCTCCTGTCATGGCGTCTCCCATAGCGCATCGTCGCATGACACGACGTGGGTTGGTTGCCGGTCTTGCAGCAGGTATCGGTGTACTGGCGCTAGCGCCACGGAAGACCGAAGCATCGGTTGTCAGCACGTCGATCGGTCAAAAAATCAACCTGTCTGTCCGAAAAGGCGTTGACCTGCTGATAGATAGTGACAGTTCGGTTGGGCTGGCGCCGCGCAATACCTGTATTGACCTTTATTATGGCCAGATCGAAATAAAAATGGCGCAGCAGGCAGCCGCCTTTGCGACAGAGATGGGCACGTGTCATCTGCTATCTCAGGAAGGGCATTTCAATGTCCGTCACATGGAGGACAGCCGCACGATTACCGTTCTGGATGGGGTCGCCACGTTACATACTGGTCCTCAACATCCGGCTTATCGTCTTGCCGCAGGACAGCGTGCCACAATTACGCCGGGCGATGCTGTCGTGATTGATACGCCCCGGCTTGATGATATCATGGCGTGGCGTACGGGACGGCTTTCATTTCGGGATACGCCGCTCTCCACTGTCGTGGCTGAAATGAACCGCTATTCCACTCAAAAAATTATCCTTAACGGTAATAGTACGGGAGACCTGCGCGTAAGCGGATATTACCATTTTGGGAATAATGAAAATTTTTCCCGTGTTCTTGAGAAAATACTACCGGTTCACGCCGTGATTGGTCCGTCCATAACTATTATGAAGGTTTCATGACATCATCACTGCATGGATGAGGGGGCATCCGTTTCATTCGTCTTATGGGTAGGTCGCACAATTGGAACCACATCTGCTGGGGATCCCTACCTTATGTCTCGCTTCATGCCATGTTTCCGTCATTCCTTATTTGCCGCTACCGGTAGTATCGGACTTACCGCCCTGTCCTCCAGCGTCTTTGCAACTCCTTTGCTATCCGTACACCTGCCTGCACAAAGGCTGGCACTTTCGCTAACGGAGTTATCGCGCCAGAGCCAGCGCGACATCCTGTTTTCTGTAGCTGATATTGGCGATCGAATGGCACTCCCAGTTGACGGTTCCATGACATTTGACGATGCCCTGGGGCGCCTGACACAGGGTTCAAACCTGCAGATCATACGTCAGCCCGATGGAACGGTTCTGATTACGCCTCAGGCAACGGTGCGGGACAACAAACATGCTGCCCGACATACGCCTGTCAGTTCGCCTGGCGCTGCGCCGCAGGAAAACTTGATCGTGCTGGGAACAGGACAGTCACGACAGGTCCAGACACTTTCCAGCGCTGAACTTCACAAGACAGCGCCGGGTACATCGCCACTGGCAACCCTTTCGGAGCTACCGGGGGTTAACTTCCAATCGTCCGATCCATTGGGTGCTTATGAATGGGCACAGCAGATAACGGTACGTGGTTTTTTTACTGACCAGCTTGGCTACACCATGGATGGTGTCCCGTTGGGCAACATGGATTACCGCAATAACAACGGATTGGCGATTGGACGGGCCCTGGAAAATGAAAATAACGGTCCCGTTACGCTAGCGCAGGGTACCGGGGGATTAGGCACGGCCTCCACCAGCAACCTTGGTGGGACAATCCAGTTTACTTCAGTCAATCCCACTGATCGGTTCGGGATAGATGTGAGCGGTTCGATTGGCAGCGCCACCACGTCGCGCGGATTTATCAAGGTCAATAGCGGCCTGCTGCCGGGAGGCGGCAAGTTCTACGTCAGCTATGATTATCAGTTCGCGGACAAGTGGAAGGGATGGGGACAGCAGCGCCAGCAGCAGCTGAATTTCAAATATGTTCAACCTCTGGGCGAACATGTCAAAGCCACGACTTTTCTGGATTTTGATGACCGGAGGGAAGATGATTATCTCGACGTATCGCTGAATCTTATTAACCGTCTCGGTTATAATCAGGACGATATAAGCAATAATTACAAACTGGCGGAACAGATTGCCCGCGCATCACAGAACGGGCAGACGCTTCCTGCCCCGTATCGCACGGCAGACGATACCTATTATCGAGGCGGCGCGGTCCGACAGGATGTGTTGGGATATGAGAAATTTCAGTACGATATTATTCCCCACCTGTCTGGTTCCACCACTATTTATGGTCATTATGACCGGGGACCGGGAACGTGGGCTGATCCTTATGATCCGACGCCTTCGGCTCTGGGTGGATCACCCCTGTCTGTATCGACGACCGAATATGACATGCACCGTGAGGGCGTGATCTCTAATCTTATGTATCGTATTGCCCATCATAAGATCGAAACCGGTTTCTGGTTTGAAAATAATCTTTTCGAGCAGGCAGCCAAGCTCTATCCATTGCAGGCCGGTGTGGCACCTACCAGTTTTGAGAAGTTCTATTCCAATCCATTCGACGTGCAGTGGCAATATGCGTTTCGCACCCATGTATATCAGTTTCATCTGGAAGATACATGGGCCATTACCCCGCACCTGCGCCTGAATGCAGGGTTCAAGTCCCTTGTTTCAAACAGTTCTGTCGAGACAATCCAGAGTTACAATCCCATCAATGCATCCATCTCGGCTGCAGATGGCTTCCTGCCGCAGGCGGGACTACTTTATACCATTGATCGACATAATGAGGTTTTTGGGGATTTTGCGCAAAATATGGCCGCCTACAAGGCATCCGCCGCAACGGGGCCGTTCTCCACTACGCAGGCAGGGTTTGCATATATCCACAACAATCTTCGTCCCGAAAAGACCACCACCGGAGAAATAGGGTACCGTTTCCATAATGCAAACCTGCAGGCATCGCTTACGGGGTATTATGTTGATTTTACCAATCGCCTGCTGACATCCTCGGTCAGTATTGACCTGGTGGGAAACCAGAACATTCTGGAAAACGTGGGTAGCGTGACATCACGTGGCGTGGAAGCCGCGATCAACTGGAAGTTCTACCGCAACTGGTCGTTCTACGGGACATGGTCTTATAACGACGCGCATTATAATGACAATGTTGGCGTTCCCGGTAGCAGCACGATCCTTCCCATTGCAGGAAAGCAGGTGGTCGCCACACCACGAAATATCGGCAACTTCAAGATTTCTTACGATGATGGCAGCATATGGGGACAGTTTGGCGGACAATATATGAGCCGACGGTTTTATACATATCTTAATAATTCACCCATTCCTGGCCGAATCATTTTTAACCTTTCTGGCGGTTACCGTTTCCATGGACGAGGCTGGAAAAATGGTCTTGAAATGCAGCTAAACCTCGTCAACCTGTTCGACAAGCAGTATATATCAAGTATCGGTACAAACGGATTTGAAAACTCAGACCCGGATGGCAGCTTCCAGACATTGCAGGTAGGGGCACCACGACAGGTATTTTTTACCGTCCGGAAGCATTTTTTCTGATTTTGTTTTCTGTGCATACTGAAATGACAAGGCCTAGAATATGACACTACTTTCTCGTCGTAAAATTCTGTCGGGTGGCGCCGGGATCGTGGCGGCTTCGTGGGTTGACAGCACGATGGCACGACCCGCCGCGGCTGCCGTGCCGGAATCGTTTTCTTTTCTGTTCATCACGGATACACACCTCCAGCCTGAACTGGATGCACAGAAAGGATGCCGGATGTGCTTTCGCGCAGCGGCAAGGGAAAAGGCTGATTTCGTGCTGCAGGGCGGCGATCATGTTTTTGACGCCATGGATGTATCTCTTGAGCGGGCAAACAGAATTCTTGATCTGTATGAAATGACCGAGCAGGAGATTGGCAAGAAAATATATCACACGGTCGGGAATCATGACTGCTTTGGCGTATATGCCAGTAGTGGTGCATCCGTGAATGATCCCGAATTTGGCAAGAACTACTTCCGTCGCGCTTTTGGAGAAACCTATTATGCCTTTGTGCATAAGGGAGTTCATTTCATCGTTCTGGATTCAGTCAATATAACGCCAGACCGGGATTATGAAGGACGGATTGATGCGCAGCAGGTCGCATGGCTGAAAAATTACCTTTCCGTATTGCCTGCGGGCACACCATTGATTATTTCCACGCATATTCCGCTGGTTACCGCATTTTATACATATGCGGACGAAAGTCCGTCGGCATTCAAGCATCAGGCGATGAGTACGGTAAATACCCGTGAGATTATTGACCTGCTACATCCTCATAATGTCCTGGCTGTATTTCAGGGACATACACACGTTCTTGAACGGGTCATTTCCCATGATATTCCCTTTATTACAGGAGGGGCCGTAAGTGGAAACTGGTGGCAGGGCACCCATCTTGGTACGCCAGAAGGCTACATGGTCGTGCATGTTGACAGCACGGGCGTGCGGACCGATTATAAAACTTACGGCTTCAAAAGTACAGATCCAAAGAATACATAATATTTTTTCATCCCGACGAAAGTCGGCTACGGATGTTTTTCGGGTGAATGACATCGGTGTGGCCATGAAAATATATGAAACGCCGCGGCAAAATCACCAGCGTGTATTGGGGTCTGACTATATCGTGCCTTGCCGCGGTATCGTAACATTGGTCTGGTTCAGGGCCGGAGGCCCCTTGTGAGCTGGCAATGGAGGGCATGGCGTGTGATGTTCCGGTCGCGTCGGCCAGGTTTTTATGGCCTGATCCTGTGGGCTTTTGTCGCGGGTATAATGACCCCGCCCGGTTTGGGGCACGGTGCGCAACCGACCGTTCTCTCGCGTCCAGAGGCCCGTGCCCGGGCACGGGCGTTGACCACGCTGGGGCGTGACCTGTTCCATGATCCGCGCCTGTCTGCTTCGGGTCAGATGGCCTGCGCGACATGCCACGTGGAGAAGGACGCTTTTGCACAGGATAACGACCTCTCGGTGCAGAAAGGCGGCCACCGCGCGGTGCCGTCGCTTAAATACCTGCAGGCCGTGCCCCAGTTTACTGAGCATTTCTATGATTCCGAGGACGAGGCCGAGGAAAGCATGGATAACGGTCCCACAGGTGGACTGACATGGGATGGACGGGTGGATACCGCGCAGGCGCAGGCCGGGATTCCGCTGCTTGCCCCGTACGAGATGGCCAATGTCAGTCGCGCGGAAGTCGTGCGTCATGCCCTTGCCGCCGGTTACGGGCCGCGCCTGCGATCCCTTATGCTGGCAGGGGACGAAAATAATGCACGGTTTGGCCTGATTGCGGAAGCCCTTGCCACCTACCAGCAGGATGCCCGGCTGTTCTATCCTTACAGCAGTAAATACGATGCCGTTCTGGCAGGCAGGGCGCAGCTTTCCCCACAGGAAGAGCGCGGACTACACCTGTTTGAACGGAAGGACAAGGGTAACTGTGCCTCCTGCCATGTCAGCGCGCAGGGGCATGATGGCACGCCACCGCAGTTTACCGATTATGGGCTGATTGCACTCGGCGTGCCGCGCAACAGCCAGATCATGCTTAATCATAACCCCGATTACTACGATATGGGCCTGTGTGGCCCGGATCGCACGGATATGCAGGGTCACCCGGAATATTGCGGGCTGTTCCGCACGCCTTCACTGCGCAATGTAGCAACGCGGCATGTCTTTTTCCACAACGGCGTGATCCATTCACTCAGGCAGGCGGTCGCGTTTTACGCGCTGCGTGATATGCGCCCTGACATATGGTATCCAACCGGTTTGGACGGCAAGGTGCGGATATATGACGACCTGCCCGTACAATACCATGGCAACATTAACATGGACCCACCCTTCGGCCCGCGTCCCGATAACCGGCCCGCGCTGGATGATGACGAAATTGATGCCATTGTCGCCTTCCTCCGTACCCTGACCGATGGTTATTTCGCCTCCGCAGGGGCAGCCCGCGCTCCGTAAAGCCTGGAAGGGCCAGGCTATTTCGTGCGGCCGGACAGGTCCAGCGCTCCCGTCAGGTCGCCAAGCTTCTGGCCTGTTGCGGCCTGTATGGCCTTATCCCGGGTCACCACGCCGTCCAGCGGGCGCAGATGAAAACGTTCGGTCAGGAATTTCAGGATGGATGTCGTATCCTGCACACTGTGGTCCACATAGGCCCGCTTTGCGTAGGGGGAGATGATAATGGCGGGAATGCGGGAGCCGGGTCCCCATCTGTCGCCTTTGGGTGGAGCGACATGATCCCAGAGTCCACCATTTTCATCATAGGTTACGACAACCAGCATGTGCGGCCACTGGGGGCTTTTTTCCAGATGGGCGACTAGATCGGCAATGTGATGGTCGCCCGACTGGATATCAGCATATCCGGAATGTTCATTCAGATTGCCTTGTGGCTTATAGAAGGAAACTTGCGGCAGGGTGCCGCGGTCGATCGCATCAATGAAGCCAGCGCCCCCGAGACCACCATCACGCAGGTGCTTGCGCCGCGCCTTCCTGCCTGGTGCATAACGGACATAGTAATTATACGGCTGGTGATGGTACTGGAAGTCCGGGGCTGGATAATGGTTGCCATGTTCCAGAACATCATTCCACGCGCCAGCATACCACGCCCATGTTATGCCGCGCCGGCTTAGTCTGTCGCCGATTGTTGGCGCTGACTGCGCGGGCATGGTGGTGGGTTGCATCGGATCGGCATAGGCTGCGTTCTGCCCGACCGCGGCGGAATTATAGCTGGGCTGGTATGGCGGTTGCATCGTGTTGACGGCGTAGAAATCCGGCGTGAGATTTCCGTCACGCACGAATTTGGGTATGCCATCCATCGCAGAACGCGGCGATGCAGGACTGATGAGCAGTGCCGTGCCCGATGCATCAACGGCTGAAATGACGGGCTGTGCTGGGCTGGTATCTGCGTGAGGGTAATAGGGTGCGCAGGCACAGGCCAACCACTGGTGGTTAAGGAATGAGCCGCCAAACGTCCCCATGAAGAAATGATCGGCCAATGTGTATCGGCGCGCGATCTCCCACATCTCCATATGTGAACCATCCCAGTAGCTCATGGGAAGCGCGCCGGAATCCGCCCATGCGACAAACATGTCGTTCCGTCCCGCGTCAATCTGCATCTGGTTCTGGTAGAAGCGATGCCACAGGTCCTGTGTCAGGGTGCTGAGTGGTCTGTTGAAACCCTGCGGATCATCTATGCGAAAAGGCTTGTTGGGCAGGTGGGCGCTTATAGCCTGCGTAATCGGGTTGGGCACGCCGCGGGCCGTGAGGCCGCCCCATACAGGCGGTAGTTCACGCAATATGCTGCCGTCACGGTCGTGCTGCAGCCACTGGCTGCGGGGTTCATTCGCAAAAGTGTCAGCGCCAGGGAAACCATTGTACAGATTATCAAAAGAACGGTTTTCTGCAAAGATAACTACAACCGTTTTAATCTGTTTCAGTTTTGCAGGTGCAGAAGCCCGGCTTCCGACCGACAGGGCCATTATTCCCGCCAGTGCAAGCATGGAAGCGGTTATGTTGGTTTGGTAGGCCATGTTTTCTCGGTCTCTGACGCGTCAGCGTAAAAATTTATAGGTCATACGGCATAGAAAGTACGGTATATGGAATAAGCAGGGATAGAATGGAATGCGAGGAAAACGGATTTCATAAAAATTTCACGTTATCTATTCTTAATAATATATCTGAATGACAATTTTTTTTGTATCGTAATATTCGGAAATTTAGACGTTTTAAATCTTTCCAAGAGTTGGGGATTTTGGCGTATTTATATTATAACATCGACTATTTTGTAATTTTCTTTTATTTGTAATGGTTTTTTTAGATTTTTAGTAAAAATGCGGATGGGGCGGTATGGTTTAAGCTATAGTTTATGAAGGCAGGTAAAGGATTTTCTCCCCAGGCAAGAACATATTGTTGGCGGAGTGGCTGTAAATACCCGCCGGTTTATTGTGTCGGTGTTCCCTGACGTGATCTGCGAGTTTGCTTTGGCAATTGCAGCAATGGCTACGCCGCTGGTGCGAAAGCGGAGTGATCGAACCGATCTCCTGATACCAGGCAACGGATCACAACAATGAATATATGATAAGTGACAGCACGATTGTTCGTGCGCACCAGCATAGCATGGGGCCTATAAGAAGCAGCGCGGATCAAACCGCCGGACGAACCCGTAGTGGACTGATCACCAAAAATCTACGCGATTGTCGATACTGCGGGAAAGGTTGCTATCATGTTTCTGACGGTCGGTCAGTGTACAGATATCATCGACGCAGAGTTTTTGTTAGCATTACGGTTGCATTTTATGGTGCGAATGAGCAGGGATAGCGCTGGCTGGGGTCCGATCGACATTCAGGATCTTCTTTTTTTGGAACGGATGTTTCACTGGGCACCGTGTCAGAGCAGGGAGTGTGGGATGGGAATCAAGCGGTACGAGTTGAGTAAAGCACAATGGCAACAGATTGCGCCTGTGCTCCCGGGCAAAGTTGGGGATGCAGGCCGCAGTGGGACGGATAACCGCCTGTTCGTGAACGGCTGCCTCTGGATTCTACGCTCTGGCGCGCATTGGAAGGACCTGCCTGAGCGGTATGGCAAATGGAAGACGGTGCATCGTCGTTTCAGCAGATGGTGTCATGCCGGGGTATGGGACAGGATTTTCGAGATACTGATGGCTGATCGGGACAATGAGTATCTGATGTTCGATTCAACGATCGTTCGTGCCCATCAGCAGGCTGCAAACGGAAAAGGGGGGGCAAGGACCAGGCGCTGGGGCGTTCCAGAGGTGGTCTGACGATCAGGATCCATATGCCGGCCGATACGCTGGGCCGCCCGCTGCGCTTCATTATTACGGCCGGGCAGGTCGGCGATGTCACCCATCCGCAGGCTCTGCTCGCGGGGCAGGAAGGGCTGCTGTTATTGCCGACAAGGCCTATGACAGCAATGCATTACGCGTCCTTGTTGCCCAGATGGGCGCAGAAGCTGTCATACCTTGCAATCGCACCCGCAGGATTGTCATGCCGCACGATACCAGAGCCTACAGGCTGCGCAATCGTATCAAGCGCTGCTTCAACCGCCTAAAGCATTTCAGACGCTTCGCTACCCGATATGACCGACGTGCCATCCATTTCCTTGGCTGTGTTCACCTCGCCTCAGCCATGATCTGGGTGGCCTGAATGTCGATTGGACCTGATATTACCAGGCCGTGCCGTCTCGTCCCGAAAAAAGATCATTGTCGGTTTTCGCCGTCAGCCCATCTGCAGTCTGGTAGTCGCTTCCGAACGTCGTTGAAATACGATACGGTCTCGTCTATGTAACCCGTAACGGCTGCGTCGTGTCGCCGGGTTCAGGAAATGGCTGAGGGTGGTCGGTATCCATGCAAACCAGACATACTGGTAGTGAAGGCGTGAACCATGTGCAGACTGCCTCCTTCCTCGCCACCATTTTTCATCCTGTAACGCAGGGGGAAGGCAGCGTACCGCCGGACCCGCAGGCCATGGCCACCACGAAAAAACCGGGTGCTTCCCCCGGTCTGATCCTGCTCTGCCTGCTGCTTCTGCTTTCCGCGTGCCATAAAAAGACGGCGGTGGAGGAAGTCCGCCCCGTCCGCTCCGTCATTGTGGACCCGACGCCTGACACGAACGCCGAAGTGGTGACAGGACAGGTCGCCGCCCATCAGTCCATCAACCTCGCCTTCCGCCTGCCCGGCAAGGTGGTGGAACGTACGGTATCAGCCGGTAGCGTGGTGCATGCGGGGGACATGCTGGCGCGGCTGGACGACACGGTGCCGCAGCAGACGCTGCGCACGGCGCTGGCGGAAAACGCCACGGCGAAAGCAGCGCTGGAACAGGCCGCGCCCCTGAAGCAGCGTGCCGCGGCCCTGCTGCCGGTGCAGGCCATTTCACGCAATGATTATGATGATGCGGTACGTCGCTATAAAACCGCGCTCGATCAGGTGCAGGCGACACAGGCGCAGGTACGCGTGGCGCAGGAACAGCTTGGCTATACCCGCCTGATGGCGCCCGAGGACGGCATCGTGACCGACCGGCTGGTGGAAGCGGGCGAGGTGGTGGCCGCAGGCCAGCCCGTGCTGCGCATGGCAGCGGGTGGCGGGCTGGATGCGCAGTTCGATATGCCCGAGGCCCTGGCACAGTCCCGTCTGGCCGTGGGCATGGCGATGAAGGTGTGTCTGGACGCAGCGCCTGCTACCTGCACACCCGCCGCGATCTATGAAATTGCGCCCGATACCGATCCGCTGACCCGCACCTATCATACCAAGGCGCTGCTGCGCGCCACGCGCGACATGATGCCGCTGGGTGCTGTGGTGACGGGGCATCTGTCCATGTCATCAGCGCCAACCGTCCATCTGCCGCCTGCCGCCCTGAGTGTGCAGGATGGCAAACCCGCAGTCTGGATCGTGGCCCCCGACACGCTGCGTGTCTCCCTGCGCCCCGTCACCATCGCCCGTTATGCCACCGATGACGTGGTGATCGCATCCGGCCTGAATGCCGGGGACCGGGTGGTGACGGCAGGCGTGCAGGCGCTGTATCCGCAAGAAAAGGTCAGCCTGCTGGATGAAGCCGATGTCCGCCCCTGAGCCACGTCCGCCGGGGGGCATAAACCTGTCGGACTGGTCTATCCGCCATCGTGCGCTGGTCCTGTTCTTCATGATCCTGATCGGTGTGGCGGGCATCCAGTCCTATTTCAGACTGGGCCGGAACGAGGATCCGCCCTTTACCGTCAAGACCATGGTGGTGGAAGCGTTCCTGCCCGGTGCCTCGGTGGAGGAAACCACCCACCAGTTGACCGAACGCATCGAGAAGAAACTGCAGGAAACGCCCGACCTCGATTACGTCAAAAGCTATACGCTGGCGGGCAAGACCACGATTTTCGTCAACCTGCTCTCGGGCGCGCCCAAGGCAGAAGTGCCGGATATCTGGTACCAGGTGCGCAAGAAGGTGGGCGATATCAAGGCCCAGTTGCCGCAGGGCACGGTCGGCCCGTTCTTTGATGACGAGTTCGGCGATACCTACGGTATCATCTACGGTTTTACCGCCGATGGCTTTTCCCACCGCGACCTGCGCGATTACGTCGAAACGGTGCGCGACGAACTGCTGCATGTGCCTGACGTGGCCAAGATCGACACGCTGGGCGCGCAGGACGAGAAGATCTATGTCGATTTCTCCACCCACCACCTGGCCCGGCTGGGCATAAACGGGGCCACGATCGCGGCTGCCCTGTTGGCGCAAAACGCCACTGTGCCGTCCGGCGTGATCGATACCGGACGCGAGCAGATACAGGTCCAGCCCACCGGGCAGTTCGGGTCGGTGCAGGACATTGCCAATGTCACGGTCTATGCCGGCAACCGCAAGGTCCGGCTGGGCGACATCGCCACCATTACGCGCACCTATTCCGACCCGCCGCAGACCATGTTCCGCGTGGGTGGGCAGGACGCGGTCGGGCTGGCACTCAGCATGCGCAGCGGCGGCAACGTGCTGGAACTGGAAAAGAACATCACGGCAAAAATGGCCGAACTGCACGCCCGCATGCCCATCGGGATCGAGGCGCATCTGGTCGCCAACCAGCCCAAGGTGGTGCATGACGCGGTCGGTGATTTTACCGAAGCCCTGTTCGAGGCCATCGCCATCGTGCTGGGCATAAGCTTCCTCAGCCTTGGCGGCCGCGCGGGCACGGTGGTGGCGTTCTGCATTCCCTTCGTGCTGGCGGTGGTGTTCGTGTGCATGAAGCTGTTCGGCATCGATCTGCAGCGCGTCTCTCTCGGTGCGCTGATCATAGCACTCGGCCTGCTGGTCGATGATGCCATGATTACGGTGGAAAGCATGGTCAGCAAGCTGGAGGAAGGCTGGACCCTGACGCGGGCCGCGACCTATGCCTATGTCTCCACCGCGTTCCCCATGCTGACCGGAACCCTTGTGACCGTGGCGGGGTTTATCCCGGTCGGTTTCGCGAAAAGTGTGGCGGGAGAGTATACGTTCTCGCTGTTCGCCGTGGTGGGCATGGCGCTGATTGCGTCGTGGTTCGTGGCCGTTCTGGTTGCCCCGCTGGTGGGGGTGACCATCCTGAAGCAGAGCCCGGCGGCAACGCCCCATGCCCCGCCAGAAGGGCGGCTGCTGCGCGTGTTCAGCCGGGCGCTGCTGTTCACCATGCGCCGCCCGCGTGCCACCGTGCTGGCCAGCCTTGCCGCACTGGTCGTGGCCATTGCGCTCTCGCCTCTGGTGCCGCGGCAGTTCTTCCCTGCATCGGACCGGCCGGAACTGCTGGTTGACCTGTCGCTGCGGCAGGGCGCGTCGATCAAGGCGACGGCGGATGTCTCACGTCGGCTGGATGCCATCCTGCGTAATGATCCCGATATCGATCACTGGAGTTCCTATGTCGGGCGTGGGGCGGTGCGCTTCTACCTGTCGCTCAATGAACAGTTGCCCAATGACTTCTTCACCCAGACCGTCATCGTGGCCAAAAGTGCCGTGGCGCGTGACCGCCTGCGCAAACGGCTGGATGTCGCACTGAGCCGCGACCTGCCCGACGTGGTGCATGGACTGTTCCCGCTGGAACTGGGGCCGCCGGTGGGCTGGCCGGTGCAGTACCGCGTGACCGGCCGCGACCCTGACCGGGTGTGGCATTACGCGCATGACGTGGCGAAGATCATGGCCGACAGCAACCAGTTGCACATGGTCAATTTCGACTGGGGTGATCCCGCGCGCAAGCTGAAAATCGATGTGCGGCAGGACGAGGCGCATCGTCTGGGTCTGTCGTCAGGCGCCATTGCGCTGGCCATCAATTCGGCCGTGACCGGCGTTACCGCAACGCAGGTGCGTGACAGCATCTATCTGGTGGATGTGGTGCTACGCGCCAACCATGCCCAGCGCCTGTCGATCGAGGACCTGCGCAACCTCGACATCCGCCTGCCCAATGACCAGACGGTGCCATTGTCTACCGTGGCAAGTGTTTCATACGTCGAGGACTATCCCCTGATCTGGCGGCGCGACCGCCTGCCGACGCTGACCATACAGGCGCAGCTACGCGACGGGGTGCAGGCGGATACCGCTGTTGGCACGCTGGCCCCGAAAATCGCGGCGTTCAATGCCAGCCTGCCATCGGGCTACCATGTCGCGGTGGGTGGCACGGTGGAGGAAAGTGCGAAATCGCAGAAATCCGTCGTGGCTGTCGTCCCCCTCATGATCCTGGTCATGCTGGGCGTGCTGATGATCCAGTTGCAGGATTTCAAGCGGCTGGCGCTGGTCATCAGCGTGGCCCCCTTTGGCCTGATCGGCGTGGTCGGCGCGCTGTTCCTGACCCAGCACCCGATGGGGTTCATCGCCATGCTGGGGCTGGTGGCGCTGATTGGCATGATTATCCGCAACTCGGTCATCCTTGTGCACCAGATCCAGATCGAGAAGGATCTGGGGCAGTCGGAATGGGATGCGGTGATGAATGCGGCCAAGATCCGTTTCCGGCCCATCATGCTGACCGCTGTCGCCGCCATCCTGGGCATGCTGCCGATTGCGTCCAGCGTGTTCTGGGGGCCGATGGCCGATGTCATCATGGGCGGACTGGCCGTGGCGACGGTGCTGACGCTGATCTTCCTGCCTTCGCTGTATGTGCTGTGGTTCAGGGTGAAGGAAACGCCACCACCGCAGGTTGAGGGAGCCACACGATGAAACGCATCCCGATCCTCCTGCTGCCCGCGCTGCTGGCGGGCTGCGCATGGCTGGCGCCGACCTATCACCGGCCACAGATGCCCATGCCCGATAAATGGGGCACGCAGCAAGCCGCCACGGTGCCCGATGGCGGCGCATGGTGGCGCAGCTATAATGACCCGGTTCTGGACGCGCTGGTGGACGAAGCACTGAAGAACAATGATGACCTTGCCCTGGCCGGGTCAAAGCTGCAGCAGGCGCGGGCGCAGTATAAATATGCCTTCGCCAACCAGTTGCCCTCCATCTCGGTGGCAGGCGCGGATGCCATGGGCCGTCTGCACCTGAAGGATGACCTGCCGGTTACGCACAAGATGAGCAATCTTGGCTTCGTGGGCGGCATGCTGAATTACGAAGCCGATTTCTGGGGCAAGAACGCCAGCCTGAGCAAGGCTGCCAAGGCAGGGGTCAAGGCGGCGGGTTACGGGCACGAGGCTGCCCGGCTGTCCATCGCGGCCGCCACCGCGAAGCTATATTTCAGCCTGCGCGCGCTGGACCGGCAACGCGAGATCCTGCAACAGACCATCGAGACCCAGACGGTCCTTCTGGCGCTGGTGCAGCGCCAGCATGAGGTGGGTGCGGTCGATGCGCTGGTGGTGCAGAACGTGACCGAGCAGCGTGACGCCGCACAGGCAGCCCTGCCGGATGTGGAGGACCAGCGCGGCAAGGCGGAAAGTGCGCTGGCCGTCATGCTGGGTCGCGCGCCCCAGCAGATCATCGAACAGGCGATGGAGCGGGGCAAAAACATTGACCAACTGACCATCCCCATCCCGACACCGCCGGAAATCCCGTCCACCCTGCTTGAACGCAGGCCCGACATTGCCATGCATGAACAGACGCTGATCGCCAGCAACTTCAATATCGGCTTTGCGCGCGCGGCCTATTTTCCCACCATCTCGCTGGCCAGCCTGGCGGGGGTGAACAACATTGATATCGACAATCTGTATCGCGCCACCACGCGGTCATGGACGCTGGCGGCTTCCATGGCGGCCCCGGTGATGGATTTTGGTCGCACGGCCAGCGGCGTCAAACTGGCACGGGCCGAGAAGAACGAGCAGGTCATTTTGTACAAGCAGAGCATCCGCACGGCCTTCAAGGAGGTGCATGACGCCCTGCTGGAACAGAACAATGCTCACGCGCGCGAACAGGATGACGGGGACAAGGAAACAGCGGCCGAAAAAACCGTGGAACTGACGCAGTTGCGACTGGAACATGGCTATGCCAGCAGGCTGGACGTGCTGTCCGCGCAGGTGCTGGCCCAGCAGGCGGAACAGGCGCATACGACGGCACTGCTGTCCAGCCTTGATGCATCGGTTGACATGTACCGGGCGATCGGGGGCGGATTTGACACCAAGGCCCCACAGGACAGGAAACGGAAATAACCGCAGACAGGAAAGCGGTCTGTTTGCAAACGGGAATGGATCAGGCCGCCTTACACCTCGTAAAATCTTACTTTGCAGTAGATTACAGGCGCTTCCGCCGCCCTGTGCCACGCGCGGGCGTGGCGACAGGTATCGCCAGTATGCCCGTCATGAAGGCACGCCAGGCATGATCGAGATAGTCGTCCCGCTCCTTTGCCGTTCTCAGCACCCTGCGCCCGAACAGCATCTGCTGATGCGGACCACCCAGGCAGAGCGTGGCCAGCATCTGGCCGGTTTCTTCAGGCTCGCATCCCTCTTTCAGCAGGCCCGCGCGGGAGGCGGCAGTCAAAAGCTTGCAGGTCAGTTTTTCCAGCGGGTCAAAGATATGGGCACCGGCATGGTCCACCAGATCGGGAAAACGCCAGCCTTCCGCTATGAAAGTGCGACTAAGCGAGAGCGTCTCAGGGCTGAGGATCAGGTCAAGCAGCATCCGCATGGTCTTGTACAGCGCCTGCAGCGGATCGTTTGAGACCATTTCATCCGAAGGGGAGGCCGCCAGCAGGAAACTGTTCCCCAGTTCGGCAATGACCGTCTTGAACAGGTTTTCCTTGGAGGGGTGCCGTCGGTAGATGGTCTGCTTGCCCACCTTGGCCACCGCCGCGATCTGTTCGACCGATGTGGCGGCGTAGCCCTGTTCGCCAAACAGGCGGGTGGCGGTTTTCAGGATCAGGGCATCCAGTTCTTCCGACATGCGGCTGTCGGGCCGACCCGAAAATTTCCTCTTTGTGTCCTGATCCGCCATTCAACCTCCTGTTCGCAGTTCCTTCGGATTATAGGGGACAAAACCGTCTCGCAAGGGCTTTAAACGGGGACGGCATCCCACCAGGCGTATAGGAAAGCATCTGGTCAACGGTCGACCTGGTCAATGCGCTCGAACAGGAAAAGACCGCCAGCCGCGCCGGGCAGATTGCCGACAGGCTGCTCCGCCTGGATCTCGTGATCCTTGATGAACTCGGTTATCTCCCCTTCAGCGCGTCTGGCGGCGCCCTGCTGTTCCATCTGCGCAGCCGCCTCTACGAGCGCACCAGTGTCATCATCACAACCAATCTGAGCTTCAGTGAATGGCGAGACGTTTTTGGTGACCCGAAGATGACGACGGCGCTTCTCGATCGGCTGACCCATCAGTGTCATATCCTTGAGACAGGAAATGACAACTACAGGTTCCGCGCCAGCACCGCCGCTATCGATCACGTCTTTTCATCCCGGCTTTCCCACCACATTTGCGTTGGAAAGAATGTGGTCGCGTAGATACTGCATACGGGCAATCGAGACATTGGCACGAATCGTCGGGTCGGCAAGCATATGCGTTCCGGGCAGCAACATCAGATCATAGGGACGACCTGCCCTGATCAGTGACCGGGTCAGCTTCAACGTATTTACAAAATATACGTTATCATCCGTTACACCATGAATGATCAGCAGGGGACGTGAAAGGTATTTTGAATAGGTCAGGACATTACTGACCCGGTACCCCTCGCCATCTAGCTGCGGCAGGCCCAGATAACGTTCTGTATAGGTCGTATCATAATCAGAAAAATCTACCGGTGGGGCACCGGCTACGCCTGTTCGGAACAGTTCAGGATGCCGCATGACCGCCATGGCCGTAAAATAACCGCCAAACGACCACCCATAAATGCCAACATGGCGCATATCCATTTCAGGAAACTGTTTTCCCATGGCCTGCATCCCTGTAATCTGATCTTCAAGCGGCGTATCAATCAGATTGTTGTGGATGGCACGTTCCCAGTCGTGGTCTCGATCGGGGGTTCCCCGACCGTCCAGACTGACGACAATGAAACCCTGATTGGCCAGACACTGCTTTTCCGCATAGAGGGCAGGTGCATCAAGCACTTCCTTGTATCCCGGTCCCCCATAAACTGACAGGATAACAGGCAGATGCTGTCCGGCATGAAAATTGACGGGACGAACAATCATCGCATCGTATGATCGCGGTCCGACCGTCAGGAACTTTATGTTAAAGGGCGGCGCTTTTCGTGCAACATCAGGTAGTGTGGCACGCGTATTGCCGTCACGATCGCGCAATAGGACACGAACACTTCCATCCGCGGCACTAAAGCGGTCGATAAACCGGTCATGCTGACCGGGTGAAAAATAAGGCTGGTGCAGTCCCTCGGCAGTGGCGATTTCCGTTATGGCTCCGGTATTCATATCCTCCCGGTAAACTGCTGTATTCACCCGGTCAGGCGTTGCGGTAAAGGTTATGGTATGGTGCGCCGCGTCAACATCATCCAGTGACAGAAACGGCAAGGTGGCTGGCGTCAGTTCGTGACCGGGCGTACCATCCGCATTGTGCATTTCCAGCCGCCACGTACCGCTCCGTTCGGATGCCCATAAAAAATGCTTTCCATCCTTCAGCCAGTAAGGCAGGGCAAGCCCTGTACTGTGTGCCGTGGCAGCAATATTGATCCAGGCCGCGTCATGTTCGGCCAGAAGTTCGGTTGTTTTTCCGTTATGGGGATCAACGTCCAGCACGCGTTCTTCATTCTGTGCACGGTTCATCACCACGACAGACAACCGACCGGTTTCCTTCGACCAGACGACACGTACAACATAAGGGTAAAGGGTATTATCCCATCGGATCCATCGGGTATGGCCGCCATCACGCTTTATGATACCCAACCGGACGCGGGCATTGGGCGTGCCGGCCCGTGGATAGCGAAAGGCGACGGGTGGGGTCGCCGGATTTTCAGGATCAGCGATATAATGCTTTTCCACACCCGAAAGGTCGGCTTCCTCATATACCACAGACCGACTGTCTGGTGACCACCACAGACCATCGGGGCGGTCCAGTTCCTCGGCTGCCGCGAATTCGGTCAGGCCATGTGTCAGGTCTGCCGTGCCGCCATGGGTGACCTGATGCGCTTTGCCGTTGCTGGTCGAAATGACATACATGTCGTTGTTGCGTACGGCGGAAATATGCCGCCCATCCGGCGATAGCCGGGGCGCGCCCCAGTCCTGTTGCGGCAGGGGCGTGACACTGTAATTGACCAGATCAATCCTGAGCAGGCGTCCGGCCTGGGTCGCGATGGCGGTCCTGCCACTCTCTGCCACCTCAAAAGCTGTCACCCCCGTCATGGTCAGGCGCGCACGTTCCCGCCTGGCCTTTTCTTCCACGGACAGATGTTCGTTTCCTGTTGCGACATGGGTCAGGGCTGTCTGCTGTCCGGTGGCAAAATCATAGCGCCATAACTGCAGGGCCGTATCTTCCGGTCCACTACGCAAAAACAGGGCAGCGTGCCCATCGGGCGTAATTTGCGCATTACGGGGCAGGCCCAGCGTATATCCATGCGTTATGGCATCATCCCTGAAGCACTGAAGGGATGCCGCCTGTACAGTGTGATACCCTGTTGTCCCGGCCAGCAGCATGCCCACCATCATGGGACGTATCAGGCCCCTCATGGCGTGACGGGCCGTGGCTTGAGAATATCCGCCAGCATGTCAGGCGTATTGGGAATGCGCTCCAGCCGGGGGTAACGCAGTCCCCCATGATAGGGGATGGAAACGTTTCTGTATCGATCCCCAGACTGGATCAGCAATTCAATTGGTGCCGCACCGGGTGACGCGGCGGCCGTAATGGCATCTGATAACAGGTCCGCATCAAAGGTCATGTTGTTAACCGCCACGATTTTTTCGTCCATCGTAACAGCTGCCTGCCATGCGGGACTGTTCCATTCAACGTTCAGCAATTTGCCTTTCTGATCCACCATGAAGCCAAGCGAGAAGCTGTAATCATGCATTTTCAGCATTTTCTCTTTCGCGGACTGATAGGCGGTTGGCTCCGTGCCATAAACCAGACGGTACCCCCCACGGACCAGTCCGGCCAGTGGCGCATGGGGGTTACGACGTCCACCCGGTCATGCAGGAAACCGGCCCAGTCATAGGGCTGAACGGTATTCAGGGCAGCAATAACGTTCTCACGACGATAGGTATGGGTCACCATGCTGCCATTACTGATACCAAAGAACTGGCGGGCGACATCATCAAGCGAATGGTGTCCGTGCGAGAGTTCCCGGATCAATGTATCTGCCTCCAGCCACAATAGTTCCCCTTCGGAATAATAATCTTCACTGCGTTGCCAGCTCCGCCATGACAGGGGAGTGCGGCGGGCAATGACCGGGTCATTGGTGGTATCAACCAGCGGGCGCCACAGACGACCGGCCCGCCCGTCATACGTGGCGGCCACAAGGGCGAGTGCGTCAAGTACCTGTGGCTGTGTCATGAGGTTACTGCGGGCGGCAAGAACATAGCCCCAGTACTGGGTCTGCCCTTCATAAATCCACAGTAGCGAACCGCGATGAGGTGTGTTGAAGTCGGCAGCCCACAGATCTTCCGGACGGCGGAATTTGCCATTCCAGGAATGCGTGAATTCGTGTGGCAGGAGATCGCGCGCAGGAAAGGTATCTTTCCATTTTGTAAAATATCCGCGTGGTCCGCTGTTTTCACTGGATTGATGATGTTCAAGACCGATACGGCCCAGTTCTTCCGTCAGCGCCAGAAGAAAATCGTAATGTTCATAATGATGGGATCCAAACACCGCGTTTGCCTGCAGTACAAGGTTGCGATGTGCATTGATCTGTTCGGGTGCCGCAGCAAGCAGATTGGGACTGTCCGCGACGACATCAAGCGATACAGGGGGGCCATTGGGTGGGGTAAGATCAAATTGCCTGAAGTAACGTCCCGCAAAAACGGGTGAATCAACAAGACGATCGAACGATACGTTCTGGAATGTAATACTGTCCCCCGTATTGCCCCCGTCGCGGGGGCGCAATGCCGAACCATACTGCCACCCATGTGGTAAGACCAATGTGGGTGAAACCGTTATGTCACGCGTAAAATATCCAGCAGGATAAAGGCAGACCGCATTCCATTGTACATTGAGCATATCAGGCGTCATGACCACCCGCCCCACATCGGAGGATACAGGCGTCAACGTCTGGAAATCCACGAGGATCATCTTTGTCCCCGCAGTAATGGGGATGTGGAACGTGCTGACATCCACCGTATCGCGAATCCAGGGAATATTACGGTTATCCGCATGCACCGACAGTCCGGCAAGCTGCGTTACCGGACCGGTGGGGGAGTGATCTCCCGGTATCCATATGGGATACCGGATCATCATGTCACCGCCATGGGCCGATAGTTCCGGCGAGACCGGAATTATTTCATGGACTGTATATATATGTCTGGCCAGATCGGTCCCATCGACCTTCAGCATGATTGTGCCAGGCCTCGGCCTGTCCTGGGCCTGTGGCATGGGAGACGGCAATGGCAGGGGATCGGGTCCCGTTTCCTTTATGTCCTGACAAAAGGACCCTGTTGAAAATGCAAGGGAAGAACCTAATAGAAGTAAAAAAAGGACAGGCCTCAAGACTATATACTCCAATACAGATTCAACCGGTTTTCGGAACATCGCCCACAGGCACGCAGATATGTTATTCACATATGATTTGTTTATATGTCATTATAAATCACGATATTTTTATATGATCCAGTCAGTATCCCCGTCATATGTCGTATTGTTGCTCCCTTGCAACAAGGGGAGGAAAACAATCCTATTTATTGCGAATCTGTAATTTTATGTGGATTTCTGATGCATTTATGAATCAGTGTGAAGGCAGTGAGAGCTCTATTACGGAAGAGTCTGATATGAGATCATTGTCTGATAAGAGCCTGGCCTTACATCGTGATTGGATCCTGTTCCGAATTCCTGTTCTCATTAGGGAGGATCGGATACTTGTAGATCGGTTATTCTCATCTTCCGTGGCACTGTTTATGTTGGGATGGAGTAGCACACTACTTGCCCAGACGACAGAAAATCAAAACAATCCCACGACAAGCAGTCATTCTGCAAAAAAGAATACAAATTCAGTTAATAAAATAAAGAACACATCGGATGACACGGCAGCATCCAATGCAAGAACGGAAGAAATCATGGTCAAGGCGCAGCGGCGCCTGCTCCGTGAAAAGAATTCGCCCAGCGCCGTAACTGAACTGGGAGCGGATCATATCCGTCAGGCTGGCCTGATGGGCAGTATTGCAACCATCCTGCGCGATGCACCGTCCGTAAATGTATATCAGTCAGGTATCGGCAATAACGAACCGGTCATGTCAGTCCGTGGCGCACGTGGGCTGGAAGTTGCGCAGACACTGGATGGCGTGCCGATGCAGGACCTGCTGAATGGTGGTTCCGGTGCCTATATGAACAGCCTTATTGGCGGCAAGTTCAATATGGATCAGATCAGCGGTGTTTCGATCTATCCCGGTGTCGCCTATCCCAGTGAGACAACATTCGGTACGATCGGCGGCACGATTGCCTACCATACATTGCGACCAAGCAATGACAGACACCTTGATGTCACGGGTTCCGTTGGCTCATTCGGAACATGGAATGAAGGTTTCGAAGCCAGTTCCGGTCGGTTGAATGGGTGGATGGGGCGGGGGATCGATGCGCCAAAGATTATGTTGAAATATTCCAACATGCAGACCCAGAACTACATTGAATATACGCCTGCGCGTTACAATAATATGGAGTTCGCGTTCGATAAGCCTTATGATGATGGGCAGTCCCTGTTTCAGGCGACAATACTTTACAATACAGGGAACGGGCGATTTGAGGCACAGCCGGTTCCGACTGCCTGGATGAATAAATACGGGAAATATAGTAATTATAATCCCGATACGACATTCGGGCAGCAGAATAACGATTATTTTACAATGATCCTCAAGGATGACACATACGTAAATGATTATCTGAATGTTGGTGTCACGGGATTTTATGAATTTTCGGATTCCACGACCCTTGATTATCAGAATCCTGATTCCTTTTCCTTAAACGGTGCCCCGACGCCTTATTCGATTGGCGGGTCGAACATATTTACACAGACACCCGCCGGGTTTGGTGAGCAGGGCTATTATGGCTATGGTAACCCCTTCTACATGCCGGGGGTCTATACCTATGGCGGGAGTTCAGCAAACTGTCCTGCAGGCGTCAGTTCCGCATGGAGTGCTGCAGGCCAGACAAGTCCGTGTGGTTATAATGCCCAGCTAAGTTATACCCGTACCGACACTTACGGCATTCGTCCCCGCCTTACGATTACGCCCCCACGTTTCTGGGGAATAGAAAACACCATCAAGGTGGGTGCGCTGATTGCCAAGGAGACCAGCAATCTTACCCCGACATGGGCGGGGGGTACCCCCAATGTCGCGGAAACGAATGCCAATCTTATTAGCGGTGGAGGGAAGGGAGGTGGCCAGCGCGTCATGTACCAGGGTTATTTTCAGGACAAGATTGATATGTTCAAGAATACCCTGCACGTGACGCCGGGTTTTGTAATTGAAGGTACACAGTCCGGTCTGACGAGTACGGCAATGTATGGTGGGCAGGTTTCTGCAGCTGCCGCCGCGACCACGTACTGCAAGACATATGGATGCAATACCGGCTTCTATTCCGCAAAGAAATGGGATCGTGAATGGCTGCCTTTCATCAACGTCAGTTATGATCTGGACAAGGTTGTGCCGGCGCTGAAGGGCCTGTCGTTTTACGGAAGCTGGGGTAATTCGGCGCTATATGCTCCGGTATCCGATTTCACACCGAATGTTCTGGGACAGGTGCCCAATGCTTCGATTGTGCATATGGAAGAAGGTGGCATAAAATATAATGTTTCCAACCTGTCGATTTCCGTCGATTACTTCCATCAGAAAATCGATCGTGATTTTGGCATGTTTGAGTTCCAGTCCGGCAGCCTGGCCGGTTACAGCGAATATACCAATGCCGGCCAGCGCACCATGAAGGGGGAGGAGGCATCCGTTATCTGGCAGGTCACGCCACAGATCCAGCTGTTTGGCAATTTCTCGCATCTTAGCGCCTATTACGATGCAACGGCCCTTGAAAGCATGACGGTGCAGCAAGACCAGTTTGGCATTGCAACCAAGGGATCACCAGTTACCGGAATTCCTTCCTGGCTTTCCACCATTGGTATTGATTATCGTAAACGCAGCCTGTTCCGCCCGTCGGATGATTTCAATGTGCGCTTCCAGGGGCAATACACGGGCCACCAGAATACAACCTATGACCTGACCGGTTTCCAGAATATTGGTAATATACCAGGGGTAGGTGGCTTTAATGGTGGAACCAACTATAATTATTACACCACGACAGCTGGGGCAACGACCTATGATCCACATGGTGGTATTGCACCATATATGATTTTCTCCCTGGATCTGAATTACAATCTGCCTCTGAAAGGGGCCGGACCACTGAAATCACTGAATTTCGATGTGAACGTCTATAACCTGTTCAATACATTTTACATGCAGTACAAATACAAGCAGATTGCACCGGGAACCTGCTCTACCATCAGTTCCGGTCCGCTGGCGGGACAGCCAGCCAGTAATTATGGCTGCGGCACATCTTTCAGTAATGGCATCGCGGGACAGCCGGCATCAGTAACATTTACGATCCGTGCACGGTTTGGATAGGGATGGATAATGGCTATCAAAAATGTCGGACTGTGGAAAAGGGAATTGTAATGCCTTCTGAATATAATAAAAAATCAAAAAGATCCTTATTATTTAGTTCTCTATCGGTTATGGCCCTGATAACGGGGCCGCTTGCCTGCTTCAGTCCTGCCCATGCGGCAGGTCATTTTTCCCTTGATCGGACACCGGGAGCATTACCAAAAACGGTTCTGCCGACGGCCTACCGTATTCATGTCGATACGGACATGAAAAAACTTGTGCTGAATGGTCACGAGGATATCGACCTGACCGTGACGTATCCTGTCAGTCAGATTGTCCTGAATCAGGCCGGTCTGAAAATAGAGGCTGCCAGTGTCGATGGCATGCCTCTGCAGATTGCCCAGGATGAAAAAGCGCAGACCCTTACCCTGTCCCTGCCTGCGCCCGCGCAGGTTTCCGCTGGCACGCATATGCTGTCAATCCGTTATAGCGGTCCCATTCCGCAAACACCCAATGGCATCTATTACGATGATTACCGGAATCGGGCAGGCAAGAAAAAGCGGATGCTGGTCACCCAGTTTGAAGTTGCTGATGCACGCCGCATGTTTCCCTGTTGGGACGAACCCGCGTTCAGGGCGACATATCAACTCAATATCCGCGTGCCGCGCCGCTATACGGCGGTCAGCAATATGCCCGTTGAGCGCATAACGAAAGCAAAGGGCGACAGTCAGTACGTCAGTTTTGCCACGACACCGCGCATGTCCACTTATCTGCTGGCGGTTGTGGCGGGTGATATGGCTGCGGTGCATGGCAAGGGCGGGACGACGCCGATCAATGTCTATGCGCCCGCTGGCGATGAGAAGAAAGGCGAATATGCCCTTCATGCCGCGACTGAAATTCTGCCGTATTATAATGAATATTTTGGCATTCCCTATCCATTGCCCAAGCTGGACTTGATTGCCATTCCGGGCAATTATGAAGCGGGCGCTATGGAAAACTGGGGCGCCATGACATTCATTGACGACATGGTGCTGTTCGACCCCAGGCGCAGTTCCCCCGAAACCAAGGAACTGGTGTACCTGGTGGTCGCGCATGAAATGGCGCACCAGTGGTCGGGCGATCTTGTGACAATGGCGTGGTGGAATGACATCTGGCTGAATGAGGGCTTCGCTTCGTGGATGGAGGAAAAGGCCACCAACCATTTCAATCCGACATGGGAAATCTGGCCCCGCCAGCATTCCGAGCGCGAGCAGGCCATGGCGCAGGATGCACAGTCCACGACCCATCCCATCCAGCAGACCATTCATGATGTCAGCGAAGCCAGCAGTGCCTTTGACCGTATCAGTTACCAGAAGGGTGAGCAGGTCATCCGCATGATCGAAAACTGGCTGGGAGAAGATTATTTTCGTGACGGCATGCGTATTTACATGAAGGCCCATGCTTACAGTAATGCCACAAGTGATGATCTGTGGGATGCGCTTTCACAGGCATCAGGACAGGATATTGCCCCGGTTGCACGTAGTTTTGTGGAACAGCCAGGCATTCCTCAGGTCAATGTAATGCGTCGCTGCGTAGGGGGCGCAACCGTTCTTACCCTTACCCAGAGTCGTTTCAGCATCCATGATCCCCATGCTGCGCCGTTGAAATGGAAAATCCCGGTTATCGCCGGAACGGCACAGGGTGATGTCCATAAACTCCTGCTGGGTGCATCGCCGGTTACGTTGCGTAGTCCGGGATGTGAGCAGGCCATCAAGATCAATCTGGGAGAAAACGGGTACTACCGTACCCGTTATGACAGCGCGTCCCTCGCATTACTGCAAAAGGATTTTGCATCCTTTTCTCCGGCCGATCGAGTTAACCTGCTGGGGGATGAATTTGCCCTGTTTCAGTCCGGTCAGGCACCTCTGAAAGACTATCTGTCTCTGATCTCCCATCTGCCTGACATGCACGAGACGGATATAGCCGTCTGGCAGGATACAATTGCGCATCTACGGGCGTTGGACAGAATGGTGCGGGGTACGGCCGTCAGTGTCCCCTTCCATAATCTGGCCCGTACCATCCTGCAGGCCCAGATGGAACGGCTGGGGTGGGATGTGCGAAAAGATGAACCGTTTACCGATACACTCCTGCGTCCCGAGGTTATTGGTGCACTGGGACAATTCGGGGATCAGGCGGTCATAACCGAAGCGCAGCAGCGCTTTAGCCGTTATCTGAAAAAGCCAGCCTCCCTGCCGACCAGTCTGGTGGCGCCGGTTGCCACCATCGTCGGGCGGGAAGCAACGGATAAAACCTACGGACAGATCGAAAACATCATCCGCAAATCACCTGATACGGAACAGAAGCTACGCTTTTTCCGTGCTCTGGCCGTATCGCCCGATCCTGCGTTGATGCGGCGCACTGTGGGACTGACATATAGTGGCGCTATTCCCAACGGGCGCATCGTATGGTGTCTGGCCGTACTTGCCCGGGAAAGTGGCCTGTCGGATCAGGTATGGGATCTGGTGGTGCAAGATCAGCAGACCATCCGCAAGCGGCTTGCACCATGGTCTCAGGAAAAGCTGCTGCCCGCAGTCGCTGCGGAAACAGTCAGGCCTGACATTGCAAAAGCCCTTCTTGCCGATCCATCCAGTAACTCTTCGCGTGGCAGCCTGATTGCGGCACGAGAAGCGGCAGACAAAATAACAAGTAATATGGAGATTTATGGACGGGCCAGAAATGAAATTTCTGAATGGATATCATCCAGATAATGATGCGAACTGATAAGGCAGGATTTAAAGATTTATTTTCTTTACTTTGCGTCTTTGGAGGCAGGACTGGGAAGATAGTTCAGTATAGGATCTGGACCTGTTAATTTAGGGGCTGGCATGGGTTAAGAAGATTAAATGAGGAATCCGATCAGGATGTTAGCCCATTGAACGAAGACTTGCAGGCCTTTCCAAGGTGAGCGGAAATTAAAGCACCACTCACATTCAGCCAGAAAGAGGTGGAAATCCATGTCCTGCAAAGGCATTGCATTGTATCGCCGGTCCATGGCTTTCAGCGCGGTAAACAGGGCACATATATCCGTCTTGCCCCATAATCGCTGTCGGATCATATCGTCTGACATGATCGCGGAACGCCCTGCAGAATGATTGTTCGTATCAAATACGGTATCAGGTTCGCGCACCCGGGGTTATCGGCAGATTGTGGTATCGCCTGCCAGTTGCATGAAAAATGGCGTTGGCAATGGCAGCGGCCGTACCGCACATGCCGATTTCCCCCACGCCCTTGACCCCCAGCGGGCTGACTTCATCATCGTGTTCATTCACGAACAGCACGTCCATGTCCGGAACGTCGGCGTGGGTCGGGATGTGATATTCGGCAAAATTGTGGTTCATGAAACGGCCGACGCGCTCATCCATCAGCGACTCTTCATGCAGCGCCATGCCGGTCGCCATCACCATGGCACCACGTATCTGGCTTGCAGCTGTTTTCGGGTTCATGATCCGCCCGGCGGCAACGGCATTGACCAGACGGGTCACGCGCACGGTGTCCAGTTCCGGGTCCACGCGTACCTCGCAGAATACCGCGCTATGGGTGAAACGGGCCTTGCGCATCTGGCTGATTTTTCCCCGCAGTCCCGGTTTCGCGGTTTCCTCAGCTTCAAGCATATCATGCCCCGCAAGGGACAGGGCATCAGGGAGAGAGAGGCTGACCCGCCCATTTTCAGTCATGCCATGCAGGGCACCGCCTTCCAGCGTCACGGCATCCTGCTTTACCCATGACGGGGTATTTTTACTTTTGACAAGCATGTCGATCAGCTTTTTGCGCAGACTGTGGCACGCAAGCCAGACCGCCGCACCGGCAGAGGCAGCCGTCCATGATCCGCCTTCCGTCGGGCATTCCGGCAGGGTGGAATCCCCCAGTTCGATATCGATCCGCTCCAGCGGCATGCCGAACGCCTCCGCCGCAGTCTGCGCCAGGATGGTATAGGTCCCGGTGCCAATGTCGGAAGCAGCTGTGGCAATATGCAACCGTCCATCCTGACCCAGCCGGGCACGGGCTGAAGTGGGGGAGAACATGGCATCCCATATGCCCGTCGCCATGCCCCAGCCGATCAGTTCCCGACCGTCACGCATGCTGCCAGGTGCCATGGAACGGTCATGCCATCCAAAATGCTGCGCGCCCTGAGCCATTGCGTCCCGCAGCGCCTTGCTGGTCAGGGGCATATCATGCATGGCGTCACTATCGGAATAGTTGTGCAGACGGAATGCCAGCGGGTCCATGGTGCAGGCATAGGCCATCTCATCAATTGCCATCTCCAGCAGGTTGACGCCGGTTGCAGCTCCCGGTGCCCGCATGTCGCTGGATGTATAGGTGTCACGGGGAGCAATCTTGTAATCAGCCTTGGCGTTCGGGCATTTGTAATTGATCAGCCCCCAGATCACGATGTTTTCCATATTGTGTTCAAAGCGCGACGTATCGGTTACACCTTCGACAATCATGGATTGCAATGCCCTATCGCGGCTGGCGCCAAGGGCGATGTCCATGGTGGCTTCGGGACGGAAGGCGTGAGTGAACATCTGGGGTCGCGTCAGGGTCACACGTACCGGTCGCTTCAGCATCTTTACGGCCAGCGTGGCGATAAAGACATTATATACCGTCCGCAGGCCCGAACCGAATGCGCCCCCTACATAGGGATTACGCACACGCACCTGATCTTTTGACAGGGAAAGGGCGCTTGCCAGATAGGCCTGAACCGCCTGCGGACCCTGTGTCTTGTCCCAGACCGTGAACGTACCGTCATCTTCCACGATGACGGTCGTGGCGTGCATTTCCATCGGGTTGTGGTGTTCGGGAGCCAGATGATAACGGCTCTCGATTTTTACCGCACTCAGCGCATAGGCTGCGGCAGCGTCGCCGCGGGGTTTGGGCGGCACGTAATTGCTGCGTGTTTTGGATGGCATGTATTTCTGGTGCAGGGCAGCTTCAAAATCCGCATTATGCGGCCATCGCTCATAATCGACCCTGACCAGCATGGCGGCTTCACGTGCAGCCTCGAATGTCTCGGCAAGGACGACGGCAACAGGCTGCCCGTTGAAGTGGATTTCACCGTCATGCAGCGGTCTGTAGGGCGCACCGGGCACGCCCAGGCCATCCATGTAGGATTTTTCGAACAATGCGGTATGGGGCCGGTTGTGGTGGGTCATGACCTCGACCACACCGGGAACCTCCCGTGCCCCGGTGTCGTGAATGGTTTCAATCCGCCCGCGTGCAATGGGGCTGTTGACGATGACGCCATACAGCATGCCTGGCGGGTGGGGCTCGGCAGCATATTTCGCCTGTCCGGTCACTTTCGCAACACCATCGATCCGGGAGACAGGTTGCCCGATATGCGTGGATATGACGTTCATGGCGATCTCTCCTTCAGCGAATGGTCTTGTCCATCTGCGACTGCGGCGTACCGGATGCGGCCTGCCACAACGCGCGTTCGATTACGCGCGGGGTGAGCCTGATCTTGGCAGCGTTGTCACGGTCCGCCACTGCCCCGTGCAGCAACCGTTCGGCAACGTCGCGAAACAGCGAATGCGAAGGCGCCCTGCCGTCCAGCAGTGCTTCGGCTTCCGGCACGCACCACGGTTTGGTTGCCACGCCACCCAGCGCGATGCTGCCGCGCATGATCCGGCCCTCTTTCATCTGCAGCCCTACGGCTACCGAGACGATTGCAAATGCAAAGGACAGTCGGTCACGGATCTTGAGATAGGTATGATGCGGCCCGAACGGTGCGGGCGCCAGATCAATGGCGGTCACGATTTCACCCGGTTGCAGGATATTATCGCGCCATGGCGTATCACCGGGCAAGCAATGGTAGTCACGCAGGCTGACCGTACGCTCACCCTGTGGGCCATGCAGGTTGACCGTGGCGTTGAGGGCGGCGAGGGCCATGCACATGTCGGACGGGAAGGTGGCGATACAGGCGTCGCTGGTACCAAGCACGGCCATGATCCGGTTGCGACCGCCACGTGCGGCGCATCCCGTGTCGGGCGAACGCTTGTTGCATGCCATGGCGGGATCATAAAAGTAGTGGCAGCGCGTTCTTTGGTTCAGGTTGCCGCCATTGGTGGCCATATTGCGGATCTGCGGACTGGCCCCCGCCAGAATGGCCGAGGCGAGCAGGGGATACCTGTCGGTTACAAGGGGATGGGCCGCCGTATCGGCATTGGTGACCAGTGCGCCAAGGCGCAGGCCGCCATCAGGACGGTCCACGATATGGTGCATTGGCAGGGACTTGATATCGACTACATGGGCAGGACGTTCGACATCCGATTTCATGAGGTCGATCAGGTTCGTCCCGCCTGCAAGGAAGCGCGTATGTTCGGCGCTGCGACAGGCCTCGGCCAGGGTGGCGGGACGGGCATACGAAAAACTTCTCATGCCGCTGCTCCCGCCTGGTTGCTGTGCTGCTGGGCCACAACCCGTTCGATGGCGTCGATGATTCCGTTATAGGCACCGCAGCGGCACAGGTTGCCACTCATGAATTCGCGGATTTCCGCGTGGGAATGGATATGACCTTCTTCCAGCAGGGCGATGGCCGACATGATCTGTCCCGGCGTGCAGTAACCGCACTGGAAGGCATCCGCATCAATGAAAGCCTGCTGCATCGGATGCAACCGGCCGTCCTGGCTGATCCCCTCAATGGTCGTGACTGCGGCGTCCGGGATCGAGACGGCAAGGACCAGGCAGCTTTTGACACGCTTGCCATCAACCAGCACGGTGCATGCGCCACATTGTCCGTGATCGCATCCCTTTTTCGTGCCGGTCAGGTCAAGTCGTTCCCGCAGCAGGTCAAGTAACGTGACGCACGCCGGCAGGTCGGCAGCATAGCCCTGACCATTGATCTGGAGGCGACACGGCACGGTGACAGACGCATGGGTCATGGGAAATCGCTCCGGCGAATATCTGATTCTGTCTGGATCTGTATTGGGTTTAAGGTATCAGCACGCCGCCGGTTGCGCTTTCATGCACGAAAACGGACGTATAAAATTCCGGGGACGACGTCAGGGCTGTTAATTGCCACGGCAGACAGTAATTTTTCAAGTACCTGGCATGCAGAACAAAGTGATATTGACATAAATGGATAAAATACCGGAATTTTTATATAAAACTATTTTCGGGAATGATATTGTCCGTGTGCCCGTAAAAACATATGTCAGGGATATGGGTATAATCTTATGCCATGCAGGTAAATACTGATATCGTATCTCCACAGTGTTCTTAATGTATTCCGGCCTGTGCGGCGGATATCTTCCCCTGCATTGCAATGCCCCAGGCTTGCACCAAGGATGAAACATAATAATTGTGATTTAAAATTTGTCGGAATGAATTCAAAATGAAATATTCATGATGTGATTTTATTTTTTTATTTTCAGAAATATAATATTTTTCTCCGAATTTTTGAAACTGCATTCAGGTCCGGCAGTTTGTCATGAGACGGTCGGATGAACAATCGTCCCCAATCAGAAAAAAGGAATGGAAAAATGGCAAATCAGGGCGGTAGCCATGAACAGCACGTCAAGGCCGGCGAACAGAGCCACAAGAACACCGGCACGTCGCATGGCGAAAAAAACGAAGGTACCCACAGCACCGGTACCCGGGGCGGCACGCACGAACAGCACGTCAAGGCTGGCGAACAGAGCCATAAGAACACCGGCACGTCGCATGCGGGCAAAGACGAGGCTGAACACAGCACCGGCACCCGGGGCGGCACACATGAACAGCATGTCAAGGCTGGCCAGCAGAGCCATAAGAACACCTGACATCGTGTTGGATACCGGGGACGTCAGCGATCGGCTGCCGTCCCCCGGAATCTGGATGCTCCGGTCAGTGCATCAACTATCGTGCGCCGATCAGGCGAGTTGTATCTTTTTCAAGAAGGGAGAAAATCCATGGGCCTGTTTTCCAAACCGATAAAAACCCTTGATGACCTGTTTGTACATACCCTTCAGGACATCTATTATGCCGAAAACCAGATCATCAAGAATTTGCCCACCATGGCCGAAAAGGCGGCGGAACCGGAACTGAAGGCCGCGTTCCAGCATCACCTGACGGAAACACAGGAGCATGTACGCAGGCTCGAGCAGGTGTTCCAGATGCATGGCCAGCCCGTCAAGGGCGTGACATGTCAGGCAATGGATGGAATCCTCGCCGAGGCAAAGGATATCATCAGTGACTGCGATGACCCTGAGGTCCGTGATGCCGCCATGCTTTCGGCAGCCCAGGCGGTCGAGCATTATGAAATAACCCGTTATGGCAGCCTGATCGCCTATGCCCGGCAGCTTGGCCGTGCCGACTGCGCGGCCGTTCTGGAACATACGCTTGAAGAAGAAAAATCCGCGGACCAGAAACTGACGCACATTGCCGGGATGGGTGTAAACCAGCATGCCGCGGCCTGACGCTGGATATAGATAAGATTGTGCATGCTTCCTGTCGGGCAGAAGGGCAGGGGCCTGTCTCCGGTTGCCTCATGCCATTCATACCTGATGTCAGACACTCTGCTCACATAATAATTCCTGCGCATGACAGGCATCGATTGTTCATATTCACCATGAACAACCGGTTCTCTGGATTATTTTTCCAAAATTGTTCTGCCTGCAGACAATCATATAGGGGTGTCGTACACGTTCCGTCCGCGACTGGTCGCGCCGTACCCAACGGAAAAAAGAAGCAATCCCTTCGAATTTTTGGCATTGGCCAGATGAATCCGACAGGAAGTTCCCAAAATGAATGTCAGCGAATTCTTATGGAAACGCCTTCAGGAATGGGGCCTCAGACGCGCTTACGGTTATCCGGGCGATGGGGCAGGCGGAATAGACGTGGCCCTGCAACGTGAAGTGGATGCGGGCCACGTCGAATACGTTCAGGTGCGACATGAGGAAATGGCGGCGTTCATGGCAACGGCCCATGCCAAGTTTACCGGGCAGGTAGGGCTATGTTTTGCAACATCCGGTCCCGGTGCCATTCACCTGCTGAACGGGCTGTATGATGCCAAATTGGATCATGTCGGTGTGGTGGCGATCATGGGCCAGCAGGCCCGCACGGCGATTGGCACGAATTACCAGCAGGAAGTGGACCTGCAGTCGCTGTGCAAGGACGTGGCGTGCGAATACATCGTCACCGTGACCGAACCCTCGCAGATGCGCCATGCGCTGGACCGGGCCGTGCGGATCGCACGCGACAAGCGCGCGCCCACGGTCGTGATCGTGCCCAACGATCTGCAGGAACTGCCCTATGCCGACCCGCCAATGGCCCATGGCGCGACCCATACGGGCATTGGCACGACAATTGGCAGCAAGGTGCCCGAGGAGGCAGGCCTGCGCGCCGCGGCCGAAATACTCAATGCCGGCAAAAAGGTTGCGATCCTTGCGGGCGCGGGTGCGCTGGAGGCAACGGACCAGTTGCTCCAGGTCGCGGAAATCCTTGGGGCAGGGATTGCCAAGGCGCTGCTGGGCAAGGCCACCGTGCCGGATGATCTTCCGTTCGTCACAGGTTCGATCGGGTTGCTGGGCACGAAGCCGTCATGGGACCTGATGAAGGAATGCGACACGTTCCTTATGGTGGGGTCATCGTTCCCTTACAGCGAATTCCTGCCCAAACCCGGTCATGCACGCGGGGTGCAGATCGACATCAATGGCGCCAACCTGTCCCTGCGTTACCCGATGGAGGTCAACTTGCAGGGCGATAGTGCTGCGACATTGCGCGCCCTGATCCCGCTGCTTCATCACAACAGTGACCGTTCATGGCGCGCCCATATCGAAAAGGAAGTGGCCCAGTGGTGGAAAGTGCTGGAAGCCCGCGCCATGACCAGCGCCCAACCGCTTAACCCGCAGCGCGTGTTCTGGGAACTTTCGCCACGTCTGCCCGAAAACGCCATCATCACCGCTGATTCCGGTTCCGTCGCCAACTGGTATGCGCGCGACCTGAAAATGCGCCGGGGCATGAAGGCATCGCTGTCGGGTGGCCTCGCATCGCTGGGGGCAGGGACGCCATACGCCATGGCGGCCAAGATGGCCTATCCCGAACGCACGGTCATTGCCTGCATGGGCGACGGGGCCATGCAGATGAACGGCCTGAACGTCATGATCACGATTTCCAAATACTGGAAGCAGTGGTCCAATCCCCGGTTGATCGTTCTGGTGCTGAATAACCAGGACCTCAATCAGGTGACATGGGAAGAACGCATCCAGCTTGGCAAGGGCAAGACGGAATCAACCCAGTCCATCCCTGATTTTCCCTATCACCGGTACGCAGAATTACTCGGGCTGAAGGGCATCTATGTGGACAACCCCGATGATGTCGCCACGGCGTGGGAAGAAGCTCTGGGTGCCGACCGCCCCGTTATCCTTGAAGCCCGCACCGACCCTGACGTGCCACCCCTGCCGCCGCATATCACCCTGCGGCAGGCCAGGGGTTTCCTGTCATCACTACCCACGGAACCGGAGCGGGCCAGTGTTCTGCTTGGTTCGGCAAAGGAAATGCTGGCGTCCATCCTGCCTGCAGGGAAATCGTGAGGTATCCCCACCTGCCGGGGTGCGGCGCGATCATATCGGGATTTATGGTAGTGGTGAATTTGCAACCTATACCGACCCATAGCTGGAGGTCATAAAATCGGGAACTCACGGCATTCTCATTATATTTTCCAATATATTGCCAATTTATTATTTTTTATTGTTTGAAATATATTTCATGGGCCATGAAAACGTGGGGAAACTTCAGAATGTTTTTCCTGTGTCAAAGATACTCATATTTACAGTCCTGGTTTTTGTATCTCTGATCTATGGAGATGAAGGATTTGCCCAGAGCGAAACCTCCAAGTCCTTGCCGGTGGTCCTTGAACCATACTCCGCCCATGCTTTTCCCCTCGAAGGATGGGGTAACGCTGTGGTGGACCCGCAGGTACCCACCCTGCACGGTGCGCCGCACCTGTTTGGTGACTGGTTTGGTACACGGAAATGGCTGAACCGGCGCGGCCTGTACCTCAACGTTGCTGTCAATGAAGAATACATGGGTAATGTGCGTGGCGGGCGCACACGTTCGGACGTACTGGCAGGTCAGGTAGCGGGTGAACTCGATATCGACTGGCAGCGACTTGCAGGGGTCAGTGGGTTATGGACCCATCTTCTCGTCATCAACGGCCATGGGCGCAACTTCAGCTATAATCTTGGTGACTCGGTTACGAATCCTGAACAGATATATGGGGGGCGCGGTAATGTCGTCGCACACCTTGTTGCGATGTATGCTGAAAAGACATTCCTGCATAAACGGATCGTTGTTTCTGCAGGCGATATTCCAACCGGAAGTTTCTTTGCCTACGATTACGTGGCCTGTTCCTTCATGAACGTGTCCGTGTGTAGCAACTTTGCACCGGGTAAATATGTTCCCGGCGGCCGGGACTGGCCTTCGGGTAATCTCGGTGGGGTGATACGGGCCTTTCCGGCCAAGAAAGTCTATGTCATGGGCGGGATCTTTGCCGTTTCACCCCATGCCTATAACGGTGGTATTTCAGGCTGGGCGCTGGCCCAGAGCGGATTGGGCAAGGTCTCCTCTCAGGTCGAGGTTGGCTGGATGCCCTGGTTCGGCAAACACGCCCTGCGCGGAAATTACAAGATTGGCGCGTGGTACGATAATTCACGCTATCCAAACCTTTATGCCGATATTCATGGCAATTCCTTTCAGTTAACGGGACAGCCTCGGCGTTATGAAGCGGGCATGAGCACGGCATGGTTCATGTTTGACCAGATGCTGGTACGTAATGGCCCGGGCGTGGCGGAAGGACTGTTGGCGGTTGGCGGCGTGGGCTATTCGCAGGGCAACGTCGTGGCCATGCGCGACCATGAATGGATCGGACTGGTGGAGACGGGATCACTATGGCACCGTAGGCAGGACCAGATCGGGGCCATGTTCCAACATATGGACATGAGCAGCACTGTTTCCCGGCAGCAGAAATCGTCACGCGCATTGGGTCTGCCCTACCTCGCCAATCAATGGGGGCCGGTATGGGGTGTTCAGCGTTGGGAAAACGTCTATGAAGCTTTTTACAGCACGCATGTGCTACGTAATTCAACGACGATGCAGTTTGATTTTCAATATCTGCAGCATCCCGGCGCGACCACAACATTCCGGGATGCAGCCGTACTGGGCGTTCAGTTCACAGCCAATCTATAAGCAATTTGCGAAGCGTAATGATTGTCGTTATTTCACAAAAACCGCCTATTCGGTTATTAAAATTTGGCGATTACTTTTTTACATCATGCTGTAAGGGGTGGACAGCATCGTGATTTTGTCATTCAGCCATTCCTGTCTGTTTTGACCACCATCCCCCGTCAGACATGGCCGCTTCCGAATTAATCATGCGGTATCTATTCAGTATAACCCCAATTAAAGCAGGCATGGATGGGGACCGTCATCGATCCGCCATGACCATTTCAAGGGCGGCTCCTAGCGTATCGTTCAGGATATCTGCCTGTTCACGGGAAAATATGAGAGGTGGACGGATTTTCAGGACATTCCCGGCGGGTCCGGAAGAACTGATGAGCACACCGCATGCACGCATTTCATTGACAACCCGTGAGGCAATGGTCCCATCCGCCAATTCGGCACCAATGAAAAGTCCCGCCCCACGGACATCATGAATGCCGGGGTGCCGGGCCAGTTGCGTCCGTAGGTAGGCACCAATCGTGTTGGCGTTTTCCATAAGGTGTTCATCCTGAATGACACGCAGTGTCGCCATGGCAGCGGCCATGGCGACCGGGTTGCCGCCAAAGGTATTGAAATAACGGATACTGGCCCCGAAATCCCGGATCACGTCCGGCTGGCATACAAGGCCAGCAACCGGATAGCCATTCCCCATGGGCTTGCCCATCGAGACCATGTCCGGCTGGACGCCATGGCGTTCAAAACCCCACATATGGGAACCGGTCCGTCCGAAACCTGGCTGTACTTCATCGGCAAGGAACAGGGCCCCGGCTTCATGGGCAGCTTCAACCGCAGGCGCCAGAAAACCGGCTGGATCAGAAAATATCCCATCAGAGGAGAACAGCGTATCCACCACCAGAAGGGCAGGCCGGATACCATGGCGTTGCAAGTCCGCGATGGCGGATCTGACCCCCATAGCAAAATCCGTGTCTGCGGCAGGGGCGGGAACCGTGCGGACATACATCCCCAGATTGACGCTCTTGCCAAGGGAGGGAGAAATCTCGGCGGTTGCGGAGGTAACGCCATGGTAGGCGTTTTCGGTTATGATTATCCCCTGGCCACCGGTTACATGGCGGGCAATCCGGATAGCCAGATCATTGGCCTCGCTGCCCGAACACGTAAATGTTGCCTGCGCGGGGAAGGGGAAGGTTGCAAGCAGCGCATCGGCGTAGTCCACAATGGTATCATGCAGGTAACGCGTATGTGTATTCAGCCGTTTCGTCTGGGCCACAATGGCGTCCACAATACGCGGGTGACAGTGCCCGGCCGGGACAACATTATTATAGGCATCCAGGAAACGACGGCCATGCACGTCGGTCAGCCATGCCCCCTGACCCGATGCGAGATGAAGCGGTTCATCATAGAACAGCCGGTAAGACGGACTGAGTAACTGCTGGCGGCGTTCAAGGAGTGGTGGAGTCATGGCGTCCAGTCTGGAATGGGAAACTGAAACACACAAGGGCATGGCGTGCAGACGGTTGGGCGAACTGCAGGCCTGTGCCGCATGGGAAGAGGCCGGGGCCATGGAACACGGTGCGGCCTGACCTGAAACATCACATATACAGGGACAAAACATGATGACATGCCCCTGCCATTTCGCGACACTGCATGATCTGACGCAGCAGGATGAAATGGTATTGCAATGATCCACCTTTGCAGGCTTCGATGCCGAGTGTCCCATTCCCGGGGCTAAAGCGGTTTTTTTCATATCCGTGTTTGTCTGGCCGGTCTGCAGCGGATCATAGATCGAGGGCGATGCCCATGTTGACCGGTCGCGGTCCGTGTGTCCCCGGTGCCGGGGGCACATCAAGAAAGCAGAGATGATTTCCATGACTGAATTATGTGAACTATCGGCCGTTGAGCTTCTATCGCTGTATGCGGCGCGGAAACTCTCACCGGTGGAGGTGATCCGCGATGTCATCGCCCGTTCCGAGGCGGTGCAGCCGGTGCTGAATGCGTTCTGCAGCCTTGATCCCGAACGTGCCCTGGCGACTGCGGTCGCGGCCGAGCGTAGCTGGGCGGCCGGCCTGCCTACGCGCCCGCTGGAAGGCGTGCCGGTTTCTATCAAGGATACGGCCATGGTGAAAGGCTGGCGCTTTGCCCGGGGTTCGCGCATTGCCGAACATAATCCACCCGCAACACAGGATTCCCCCTCTGTCGAGCGCCTGCGCCAGGCGGGGGCCGTGCTGTTCGCCTCCACCACGACATGCGAAGGGGGCTGGAAAGCGGTGACCGACAGCCCGCTGACCGGCATCACCCGCAATCCGCACAATACCGATCATACACCGGGCGGCAGCAGTGGCGGGGCGGGGGCCTCCATCAGCGCGGGGTGCGGCCCGCTGGCGCTGGGCAGTGATGGCGGTGGCTCCATCCGTGTGCCAGCCAGTTTCAGCGGTGTGTTCGGCCTGAAGGCGACATTCGGCCGCGTGCCGATGTACCCGGTCGGCCCGCATTATTCCGACATGGCGCATTTTGGCCCGATCACCCGCACGGTGGCGGACGCGGCCCTCATGTTTTCGGTCATGGAGGGGCGCCACCCGATGGACCCCTTTACCACCGATCGGCTTCCGGCCTCGGATTTTCCGGTTATGCCGCTGCCGCTGGCGGGGGTACGGATCGGGGTGACGGAAGATTTCGGCTTCATGAAGGTCGACCCGGAAGTGGCGGCGGTCTATCGCGCCGCAATCGCGCGCATCGAGGCGGCAGGTGCCGTGCTGGTGTCGCTGGCCCCCATGGAGGACTGGCGTCCGACCTATCGTACATTGTGGCAGGTGGGGGCATGGCAGTCCCAGCGCCGCCTGAGCCCGGCCGATCGTGACCTGCTTGACCCCGAATTCCGTGGCTGGGGCGACCGGGGGGCGCATATCCCGACCGGGGATTATGTTGATGCGATGATGGCGCGTCTGGCCTACCGGCAGGAATGCGCACGGCAGCATGCAACGGTTGACTTCGTCATCTCGCCCACCGTTTCCATCCTGCCGCTCAGGGCAGGGCTTACGGTGCCCGATGACAACTGGCCGGACTGGCTGGAATGGGCCGGGTTCTCCCTGCTGTACAACATGACGGGCCAACCCGCTTCGTCGTTGCCGGCGGGCTATTCTTCCTGTGGCCTGCCGGTGGGGATCCAGATTGGTGGCCGTGTCAATGACGATATCGGCGTGCTGCGCCTGAGCATGACGCTGGAAGGCCTGCTGGCGGAGGCCCGCCCCGATCCCGCCGCGGTCTTCGAAAAGGCGATGCAGAAAGGCTGAGGTCCCTGTGACCGCAGTGCCATGGTGCTGCGGTCACGCCCTTTGCGGTGACGCTCATGCCGATAGTTCCGCAAGAGAAACATGATGATGCCCTATCCCGCCTGTTGTTTATTGATGGCCAGTGGAAAGTGGCCAGTGACAGGATCCTGGCATCGCTTGCGGGTGCGCACATGAAGCGGGTGACGCTGAAACTGGGCGGTCATGGTCCGGTCATTGTCACGGCGGATGCCGATATTGAGGCGTGCGGTCTTCATCCTTGCCGCGGCCAAGATCCGCAATGCGGGACAGGTCTGTGTTTCCCCTACGCGGTTCCTGATTGAAAAAGGGGTCTTTGATGAACTCCGGACCGCCTATGTCGCCTGCATGCGCGCCCTTGTGGTGGGCAATGGCCAGCGTCCCGGCACGCAGATGGGGCCACTGGTCAGCCAGCGGCGGCTGGAGGCGATCGAGGCCCTGGTCAATGAGGCGCGCGACAGGGGGGCAAGGATGGAAACCGGCGGTATGCGCCTTGCAGGACCGGGTTATTTCTATGCCCCCACCGTACTGACGGGGCTGACGGTGGATATGCGTATCATGAATGAGGAGCCCTTTGGCCCGATCTCGCTGCTCTGCCCCTTTGAGACCCTGGCAGATGCGATTGCCGAGGCCAATCGCCTGCCATACGGGCTGGCGGCCTATGCCTTCACGGGGTCGGGCGCGGTTGCGGCGCGACTGCGCGATACGGTGCGCACGGGAATGCTGACCATCAATCATATAGGCCTGTCCCTGCCGGAAATCCCCTTTGGCGGGATCGGGGATTCCGGTTATGGCTCGGAAGGCGGGTCAGGGGCACTCGACGCCTACCTTGATACCCGTCTGGTGACATCAATGGATTACATGTGAACAGGGGGTACCCGATGGGCGCGACTGTCTCTTCCCCCGGCATGGGAACAACCGGACCCGATTTTGAAGCGGCGCTGACCCTGCTTGAACAGCCATCGCGGCCCGTATCGATGGAGGACGCTACACGGATCGCGCATGACATGTTCGGTATGACCGGCGTGGTGTCACGCCTGCCGGGAGAGCGTGACAGGAATTTCCGCCTCCGGTCCGCGCAGGGCGGGGATTATGTGCTGAAAATCGCCCACTGTGCCGAACGACCGGACGTGCTGGACCTGCAGGACAGTGTCCTGCGCTACCTTGGGGCGGAAGACCCGACGCTGGCCGTGCCGAAACTGCTGGCCCCCTGTGTGCCGCATCCCGTATGGCGCGATTGCGCGGGTAACGAGCGGATCGTGCGGATGGTGACATTCCTGCCCGGTACGCCACTGGGCAACCGGGCGACGACGGTGCCGCTCTGTACCTCCATTGGAGAAATGCTGGGGCGGCTGGACCGGGCTTTGGCGGGCTTTCGCCATCCGGCCCAGTCCCATGCGCTTTTGTGGAATTTATGCAATGCGGGCTATATGCGCAATTTCATCCGTTATTTCCCAACCGGGGCGCAGGGGGCGCTGGCCCGCGCGGCGCTGGCGACGTTCGAGCAGCAGGTGCAACCAGTCATGGCGACACTGCCCGCGCAGGTGATCCATAACGACTTCAATGTTCATAATATCCTGTGCAGCGAGCAGGCCATCAAGGGCGTGATCGACTTTGGCGATGTGATATGCGCCCCGCGCGTGCAGGATCTTGCGATTGCCGCATCGTACATGATGGGCACCGGCACACAGCCGCTGGAGCAGTTCATGGCGATCCTGTCTGGCTATTGCCGCACCATTGCACTCACGAAGGTCGAACTGGCATGCCTGCCCGCAATGATGGGCGCGCGGCTGGTCATGTCGCTGGGCATCAGCTCATGGCGCGCCAGCCGCAATCCCGCCGATGCCGAATACATCACGCGCAATCAGGCAATTGCCTGGCAGGGTCTGGCCCGGCTGGAGGCCCTGCAGGACAGCCTGCGCGATATGATGCTGACTTTCGTAACGGCGTAAACCGCACGGAAACACGGGCCGATACGACCCGGAGTGCCGGACGCGGGTCAACAGCGCAGGGTCATGATGCAAAGGTTGGTCAGATGCACAGGAATGCAAATATCACGATTGATGGTGCCCGCCTGAATGAGGACATTGCCTTCACGTCCTGTTTTGGCGCGACCGCTACGGGGCGGGATCCGTCGGCTCGCCCTTTCTGAGGAGGACCGCCTTGTCCGTGACTGGCTTGCCACGCAGGGCGCGGCACTTGGCTGTTCCTTTACGGTAGGTAGTTCCTGCCCCTGCAGGGAAACGATCATGACCTGCCACCACTGATGATGTGCAGCCACCTTGACACCTAGCCCACCGGTGGCATTTATGGCGTGCAGGGCATGCGGTGGTTTGACGTGACCCTGATTGGCCAGAAATCCCATGCCGGTACTATGCCCATGGAATTGCGTCGGGACGTCTTGCCGGCGGCCGATGTGGCGACGGCACATGGTCCCGATGCCAAGGCAACCATCGGGATCATCGGCGCCAATCCGGACGGTCGCAACGTGGTGCCGGGGGAGGTGCGCATGACGCAGGGCCTGCGCCCTCCGGATAATGTCGTGGTGGACAGGATGGAAGGGGCCTTTTGGGCACAGGCGGCCGAGACTGCGCGCGGGGCACGGATTGATGTGTCGATCGAGGAAAGCTCGGTCTCTCCTTCCGTGCCGTTTGATTCGGTCTGCGTAAGCATGGTGCGGAATGCGGCAAGCCGGGTGGGGCTGACCCATCGCGACATCATTTCCGGCGCGGGGCATGATGCAGCCTATATGGCCCGGATCTGCCCGACCGCAATGATCTTCATTCCCTGCCGTGACGGGTTGAGCCACAATGAGGCGGAATACGCCGAACCGGATGATATTGTGGCAGGCGCAAACGTGCTGATGCGCGCGATCATGGCGGCGGATGAACATTTCGATCCGGCCTGACGAATGACAGGAGCGTTTTGAAAACAACTCGATGATAAAAAAGAACAGAAATTTTGGGTGTCGCCTTTTTTCAAAAAGGTGACATTCTTCAAAATGTTCTGCAAACAGATTCACTAAAAATTTTCTTATGAATGCAGGATATTTCCTGATCTGACTTTTCAGACAGTCTCTTGAAAAAATCCTCAGGAAATACCGCCTTTCTGGAAACATGGCCCGTGGGGTTAGCGTGACAGTCCGGGCAGTACCGCCTTGATCCCTGCAATAACCATGCCGACGGAAATGGCCAGCAGGATCATGCCCATCAGGCGCGTGGTGATGGTGCGCATGGTTTCGCTCATGACCCTGCCGATTTCCGAGGCAAAGAACAGGGTGACAAACAGGATAAGGAGTATACCCGCGATAATGCCGCCTATCTCCGCCATGTCGGTCAGCGAACTGCCATGGCCGGTATAGATGATGATGGTCGCGATCGTGCCCGGACCAATCAGCATGGGGAAGGTCAGGGGATAAAAGGCCAGACCGGACAGGTTCTGCAACTGGGCCTGTTCCTGATGACTGCCCTGATGGGAGGGGATGCTGCTGCCATTAAGCATCGACCACGAAATCCGGGACAGGACAATACCGCCCGCCACACGGAACTGGTCAATGGTAATACCAAAGAAACTGATGATTTTCTGCCCGGCCAGGAGAATGATCAGGCACATGACGGCCGAAAACAGGGTGACCTTTATAGCAAGTGCACGCTGCTGGGCCACCGTGAACCCTGATGTCATTGCCAGGAAGACGGGCAGGCTCAGGAAAGGGTTCATGATGGCCAGAAACGTACCCAGCGCCTTGACGATTTCTATATGGTCCAATGGTTGAAGACTTTCGTACTATGCCGTCTATGTCAGGAAAAAATAAAATGTCTCATACGGGCATAATGCGCGGACGCCAAACTTTTTACCCTGCGTCAGCAGCAGGGAAGATATGTGCCTGCTGCTGTATCGTGTTCGCGTTGCATCATTCGGGAACGCCATGAGTCATGGCAGGGCGTGGATGCAGATTTCTTCTATACTTTTCATGTTGTTCGTGGCGGCATGGCTTCGTACAGGGTATCGTAAAAAGACGGTAGGCTGTCGCGCTCCATGGCATGCATGACGGAATTGATCGACCGTGCCCCGTTGAACCAGTCCATCGCCTTTCCTTCGGGGTCCTGTCCATCTGTTTCTTCTGATATGTCGAAATATATTTTGTCCAGTAAATCGATAGTTTTGTTTATCTGTTATTTGGTCGTTATTGTAGGGGGATGTCCTGTTTCAAGGTATGACCGAATATCGGTGGGAAGGTATTTTTCAACTCCGTTTGTTTCACAGGCCCATTTTGCGACCTGGTGGCCAATCCGGTTACGCTGGCCTGCTGAAAGTTTTTGGCCAAACCTGACAGGGCCGGGCGCAATCATATTGAGGCGTGTATCTGAAAACATCCTTTTTGATTCTGCATCTAATTTATTAAAGTAAAAAGTCCATTTCATTAAATTTACATAAACGAGCGATAGTATTATGGGGTCAGGATAGGAATCGGGAGTGTTCGTTGTCCTGATACTACATCCATTAACCATCTCATGCCTTCTGCCACGGCTTTCGGAACCGGATTATGGTATGCCGATTGACTTTCGAACAAATCATTCTTTGATACGGTGCATTCCCGTAGTATCGCCAGCAAGTGTTCGATGTTTCTGGCCTACATGAAGTAATGTGATGCTGCCGTGGGGATGGTTCAGCAGGGTTGTAAAACTTGGAGGCGACCAGGAAATATCCTGCAATCATAAGAAAGTTTTTTGGTGAAGCTTTTTCAGAATACTTTGAAGGGTGCTATCTTTAAAAAAGGGGGTACCCAAAAAATTTTTATTCTTTTCTATCATCGAGTTGTTTTTAAACAGCTTCTCGCACGATCAGGAAGCGCTGTCTTGATTTCGGGCATGGTGCACCGACTTCGATCGCACAGATCCCCGCAACCCTGCTGCAGCAGATAGTGGGAGACGGGTGGCCGTTCGCCTAATACAGAAGTAACCGGGTATCCGACATCCCGGCGACAGGGTCACAAACCACGCAGTCATCATGGAAGATGTCGATCACGTCATGATATACGTCAGTGACGTCTTGCAATCTGATTGCCTGGCATGTCGCCATATATGATCAGGCGGTCTCTGCTGCTGCCTTTGCTGCCGCCCGCGCGGCATTCTTTTCTTCTTCGGTCCAGACTTTCCGCTCGCGCTTTTTCTGCGGCTTGACCTGCTTGACCGGCCCACCGCCCAGGACCGGTGGCCGCATGGTCGAATTCAGTGCCGCTTCAGAATGCCACGGATGATCGGCCTGCACGGTCAGGGGGCGACCGATTTCACGTTCTACATCCCGCAGCCAGGCACGCTGTTCAGCATCGCACAGGGTTATGGCGAAACCATTGCGCCCAGCGCGCCCGGTGCGACCTATGCGGTGGACATAGCTTTCCGGCAGGCTGGGCAGGTCATGATTGAAAACATGCGTCACCGTATCAACGTCGATGCCACGCGCTGCGATATCTGTTGCCACCAGCACCTGTGCCGCGCCAGTGCGGAAGGCATCAAGCGCACGTTCGCGCTGGCCCTGCGACCTGTTGCCATGCAGGGCTTCGGCCGTGATGCCTGCTTCGATAATGAAGGCGCAGACTTCGTTGGCAATATTCTTCTGCAGGGTAAAGACCACGGCCTGGCCCATTCCCGGCGTCTGTAGCAGGGCCAACAGGGCCGCCTTCTTGTCGGCGGCATCGACAAACATGACCGACTGCTCGATCCGGTCAACGGTGGTCGAGGGCGGCGTGATCTCGACTTTTGCCGGGTCGCGCAGCAGGCGTTCGGCCAATGCCGTGATGGATTTCGGCATCGTTGCCGAAAACAGCAATGTGTGCCGGTCGTCTGGCAGTGCCGCGACAATATGCTCGATCGGTTTGGCGAAGCCCATGTCGAGCATCTGGTCGGCCTCGTCCAGTACCAGTGCCTCAAGCTGCGACAGGTCGCACAGGCCCTGATTGATCAGATCGAGCAACCGCCCCGGCGTGGCCACGATGATGTCCACGCCTGCCTTGAGCGCATTGATCTGGTGAAACTGGCTGACGCCGCCAAAAATTGTTGTCACGCTGGGGCGTAGATGGCGACCGAAGCGCTCGAAACCATCAGCGATCTGGGAAACCAGTTCGCGCGTGGGGGCCAATACCAGAACGCGGGCGCCACCTGTGGGGGCCGGGCGTGGCGTTGTGGCAAGGCGATGCAGCAGGGGCAGCGCAAAGGCGGCGGTCTTGCCCGTTCCGGTCTGGGCCATGCCCAGCAGGTCGCGACCTTCCAGCAGCAATGGAATTGACCGGGCCTGAATCGGGGTGGGGTGGGTATACCCTTCCTCGGCCAATGCACTGAGCAGGGACGGTGTCAGGGAAAGATCGGCGAATGTCATGGACATGGTCAGGCGGCGCCTCCGGCGCTCGGTCAAGGGCTACGCCGGTTCGGGCTTCGCTGGTTCGGGACGCGCACTCTTAGGGGGGATGCCGCACTACGTCAACGCGGAGAGATTGGACCGGCCAGGGTTTTTTCCTGTCCTGCCACCAGCAGATTCATATGGCTTTATGCGCCTGCCCGGTTATGGGTAAACCACATACGCTGCCTGATACTTGATGGTCAGCCATTCCCGGTCGGTCGCTGGACATATCCCGTTCCGTCGCGTCATTCTTGGCATAAGAATCACAAAGGAGCATGCATCATGGATGAACAGGCCAAGAAAACCGCGTTGCGGATGATTCCGTATGGTCTCTATGTGCTAACGGCCGGAACGAAAGAGACCACCATTGCGTCCGCCACGATCAACTGGGTGACCCAGACCAGTTTTGCCCCGCCGCTTCTGGCCCTTGGCATCAAGACGGATTCCGCTGTTTATGCCGCGGTGTGTGAAAGCCGCGATCTGGTGCTCAACATTCTGGGTCAGGGGCAGGGCGGTCTCGCCTTCGCTTTCTTCAAACCCGCCGAATACGCTGATGGCAAGCTGGGCGGGCAGGATATCCGCTGGGCCGAGAATGGTGCACCTATCCTGACCAGCGTGCCGGCCGCAGTCGAACTGAAGGTGCGCCACATCGTGGAACTGGGCGACCACCATACCTTCGTTGCCGAGGTCACAAACGTACACCTGAACCAGCAGATTACGGGGCGCCCCGATGAAGCCATCCTGCACATGAAGGATCTGGGTGAAAAAGTCTTTTACGGCGGCTGATCGCCCTGTTCCGTGACCCGCCGGTGCCAGTCATGCAGGCCGACACCGGCATGGTGGCGGATCATTCCCAATGGCGACAGGGGTATCAGACACTCCCGCCCCATCCGGCGCCAGTGTTCGCATGGTTGGCTTTGATGACGACTGATCCGCTCCACCATTGCGCTCATCGTCAGGTCATAATGTCGCCTGATGGTATGCCCGGCACCTTCAGGCGTCGTGGCGAGGCCTGCGGGATAGAGCACAAAGCCAATGGACCGGGTCCTGTGCTGAAATAAGGGATCATTTTCATTTCGTTAATCCCGTGCGGGAACTACAATAGTCCTGTCTCCCTTGCTTTGGGACCAGATCAGGAGTTTCCATGTCACGACCGCCGTTTCCCCCATTTGATGCTGAAACCGCTGCGATAAAGGTCCGTCTTGCTGAAGATGCCTGGAACAGCCGCAATCCCGTGCAGGTTGCGCAGGCCTATACAGTGGACAGCCAGTGGCGCAACCGTACGACCTTTATCAAGGGACGGAGTGAAATCGTCTCTTTTCTCACGCACAAATGGGCCATGGAGCATGATTACCGTTTGATCAAGGAATTCTGGGGCTTTCGCAATAATCGTATGGCGGTCCGTTTTGCTTATGAATGGCATGACGCAACGGGATGCTGGTTCCGGTCCTATGGCAATGAGATGTGGGAATTCGATGAGGTGGGGCTTATGCGCTATCGCTTTGCCTCAATCAACGACCTGGCAATTGTTGCTGGGGACCGGTTGTTTCACTGGCCACAGGGGCGCCGGCCAGATAATCATCCGGGGCTGTCTGAGCTTGGGCTGTAATTCCGGGTCAACCAACCTGCTTTTCATGGTGGGAAAGGTGGGCGTGCCGTCAGTTATCTGCTCCCGCTGCCTGTCACGCGGACCATATCGATGCATCCGTATTTATTTTCAAAAAATGGGGAAATACATCACAGATTGGGTGAAGGTACAAAACCCATGGTGACGGATGTTAAGCGGATACATGGAAGGCATTTGGAAACAGTTCGTTAATAAAAAATAAAAGTCTTTGGATGCTGCTTTTTTTCAAAGGCAGCGTTCTTCGAAACTTTTTGAAAAAAGCTTCGCCCGAGACTTTCTCATTATTGCAGGCTGTTTCAAACAGCTTCTTACAGATATGACGATTAGCAGGAATGCATTTTGTCGTAAAAACGCTCCCTTGGTCTTCGGGTTTTGAAGGGAACATAGTCATGGATGAAGACTAAGCAGTATGAATATCAGGACTGTGACATTATTTCTTAAAGCCCGATCCGAAAGTTTTTGAACAATACCAGCCTGTTGTGATTCATCCGTCTTTACGAAGAGATGGAGTGAATGGTGACATGGACTGGTATTGCCCGACGTGAACATAGCCGGGAAGGACTGCGATA